>JAEYSS010000018.1 GCA_023434425.1 Pseudomonadota bacterium
TGTTGCCCCATTTGTCGATCACGTCGATATGGCAGGTGTCGCCGCTGGCCGCGCCGCGCGCCGTCACCTTGCCGTCGCTGCCGGCCAGACGCCCCACGGTGGGTTCGCCGACACCGACGCCGCCGGCTTCGCCCGCTTTGATCGAGGTGAGTTTCGCCGCCTTGCCCATCGGATCGCCGGGCCGCAGCTCCAGCGACGCCTTGTCGGTGATCAGCTTCGCCCGCGCCGCGTTATAGGTATCCGACAGGAGTGCTGCCATCGGCACGTCCACGTGATCGGGATCGCCATACCAGGCCTCGCGGTCGGCGAAGGCCAGCTTCGACGCCTCGACGATGGTATGCACGAAGTCCGCGCCGGCCGGGTCCATGCCGGAAAGATCGAAATGCTTCAGGATGGCGAGCTGCTGCAGGAAAGCCGGACCCTGGCTCCAGGGCCCGCATTTCGCCACCGTCCAGTCCTGGTAATCGTAGGTCAGCGGCGCTTCGATATGCGCCTGCCATTTCGCCATGTCGCTGCCCGACAGCACGCCGCGATGCCGCTTGCCCGAGGCATCCATCGCCTCGGTGCCGGCGACATATGTGTCGATCGCTTCGGCGACAAAACCTTCGCGCCAGGCTTTGCGCGCGGCCTCGATGCGCTGCTCGCGGTTGCCGGCGCCGGCGGCGACCAGTTTGCGATAGGTGGCGGCCAGGCCGGGCTGCCTGAACAGCGCATAGGGCTTCGGCAAAGCGCCGGTCTTATCCAGCCACAGTGCGGCAGACGTCGTCCATTCCTCCTGGAAGAGTTTCTGCACGGTCGAGATCGTGTCGATCACGCGCGGCACCAGCGGCGCGCCGGTCTCGGCATAATGAATCGCCGGCGCCAGCGCCTCGTCGATCCCGATGGTGCCATAGTCGCGCAGCATCAGCAGCCAGCCATCCACCGCACCCGGCACGCAGGGCGCCAGCAGGCCGGAACCGGGAATCAGGTCGAGGCCGAGCGAACGGAAATGCGCAATGGTCGCTTTCTCCGGCGCCGGACCCTGGCCGCACAGCACTTCGATCTTCTGCTTTTTCGCGCTGTACAGCAAAGCCGGCAGGTCGCCGCCGGCGCCGTTCAGATGCGGTTCGCACAGATGCAGCACGAAGGCGGCGGTGACGGCGGCGTCAAACGCATTGCCGCCGCGCTCCAGCACGCCCATGGCGGTGGAGGAGGCGATCCAGTGCGTGGTGGCGACGACGCCGAAGGTGCCCTTGATCTCGGGACGGGTGGTGAAGGCGAAAGGAACGGTCATGACGGGACCCGGACTGTAGGGTGAGAAAAAACTGCGTGTTTATTCCGCCGCCGAAGCGGGCGCGGCGGCAGAGAGCGCCACTTCCGGCGCTGCCGGCGCCTGGTTCATCGCCTTCAGCAGGGCTTCCTGATGCGTGGCGATATGCTGGCGCATGATCTGCGCCGCCTGGTTGCCGTCGCGCGCGGCAATCGCCTCGGCGATGGCGAGATGCTGCTGCGCCGAGCGGAACTTGCCCTCGGGCGTGCGGGCGCGGGCGCGCGTGCTCTGCCACGAGGTGTCGTTGCGGATCTTGTCGATCACCTCGAACAGGTCGAGCAGCAGGCGGTTGCCGGCGGCTTCGGCCAGGCTGCGATGAAAGGCGCTATCCCAGCGTTCCAGGGTGGCCGGCTCGGTGTCGATGCCGGCGCTGGCGATGCGGTCGGCCAGGCGGCGGATCATGGCGATCTGATCGGCGCTGGCGCGATGCGCCGCCAGCTGCGCCATGCTCGGCTCGATATGCAGGCGCACTTCCATGATCTCGTAGAAATTCGTCCGGCTGGCGAGACGGCTCAAACTCGGCGCCGAGGCGGCCGGGGCGGGACCGATGAAGGTGCCCTTGCCCTGGCGGCGCCAGATCTTGCCCTCGGCTTCCAGCTCGGCCAGCGCCTGGCGGATCACCCGGCGACTCACGCCCAGGCGGGCGGACAGGTCGCGCTCGGTCGGCAGCGGGGTTTCGGGATGCGGGGCGTGGTCGACCAGCAGTTTGCGCAGCACGACCAGGGCCTCAGTGGCCGAGGAAACGCGCAGGGGGGCGGGAGGCGTCATCTCGTTCATGGCCCTGAACCTAAACCCAATGGTTTAGGCAGGACAACAGCAAATCATTGCATTCATTGCGGAATAAACGCGCAATCTGCTGCCTCTTCGGTCATTTCGCTGCCCCGCGCGACGGACCATTTCGAAAATTGGTCCGAACCGGTACGGGCATACCGCGCAGCCTGCGGGACGGAGGCTGCGGCCGGGCCGAACTGGGCCCGGAACTGGAGCCGGAGCGGCTATTGATTTGTCGGAGGGTTACCGCTACACAGCGCGTCGCGCCGGGCAACCGGCGCTGCTGCCGGATCGTTTGATTCGGCCAGCCACAGGCCGACCCCATCGTCTAGAGGCCTAGGACGTCACCCTTTCACGGTGAAGACACGGGTTCGACTCCCGTTGGGGTCGCCAATTCAGGCGATTGAAACCCTTAACTTTTCCAATCCGGATTGTAGGGCATTTGCCGTCCTACCGTGCCTGGGTAGGACAAATGGTAGGACAGGTTTTTACGCCTGCTGACGCCGACTGATCGTCCTGCTGCTAATGATCAGCGGATTTCCGCACTCATCCTTAAATCGGTGTCGAATCGCCTACCTCCGTCTTCACCGTCTAACGGTGTAGTCGGGGGGATTGCATGTCGTGAATCCCAAGGCTCTGCATCACTTTCTGTTTACTGAGCAGAGTTACTCGCTATTGCGCTTCTAAGCTGTTGAATGGCGATTTCGACGAGCCTGCGATACCGACGAGCATCATTGGCTGAGAAGTGTTCTCCTAATGCCGATCGTTTGGCGCCCTCACCAATAACACGAAGTTCATCCAGCAACGTAAATGTTGATGCATTTATAATGCCGCGTTGTCTTAGAACGTCGATTAGAAATACAAAGCTGTCATGCAGTGGAGATACATCGCAGCATTTTTTGGCTAGGTCATTTGCTAACTGCTCAAGTATTGCATAGACGTCCAGAATAGCCGCTCGCGGGGCTGCTTCTATCAGCGCGTCATTCGTGTGTTGTTGCTCTCGTGTAAGTTCACTTGTCGAAGTTGATGGCGGAAGCGTGCCCGCTACATCCTCGGCTTTCTTCAGATGAATTTTGACACCAAAGGCTGAGATTTCGAGGGCATTTAGTCTGAATGAACTCATTAGAGCAGCGAGGACGTCTCGGTATCTCCAAGCTATGACCAGGGTTGCGGACGGCCACAACGATGCTTTTAGTAAATCAATCACTTCTGAAATTATTGTAGCGCAATCCATGTATTGCCCCAGTCTGGAGTTCAGAGCTTTTCGTTGTGGTTCAATATGAAGCAGTTTGTTCGCTGCATAGATTGCACTTTAGCATCAAGGAGCGTGTTTATCTGAGCTTCTGTTGCCCCAGCACTTCGGAAAGACTGGATGTCTCGTCCGGCTAAGTGTGCAAACATCTCTACCGACCCGCATAACTCTAGTGCGCCGGTTTTTGCGTCCATTCGGACAACACTTCCTGGTGCGAAACCTGCGATCTGATAATGAGCAGGGTAAATTGGTTTGAGATAGATAGCTCCGCCAATCACCAATGCCCCCAGTAACACAGCAACGGGTAAAGTGAACTTCATTGCTCCCCCCTTTGGCTCAACCATGACCCGCCCGATCTTAAATCCAAGTCGCCTCAACTCCTGTCATTAACTTCATGACCGAATCCAGGGTGGATAAGAAGCCGACCGGTCTGATCGCCGTATCGCCTATGCTGTCATCACAGAGACAGTCATCACCCCTGTCGGTCACTTTCGGGCGGGGTTTGCGGTAGGACAAATGGTCGGACAAGGTATTCCGCCAATACTCCGATGACAGCAGATTGCTGTCAGAAATACTGGCGGATTTCCGGTCATTGACAGCGCAGCGTCTGCCCCGTTTCCGCTCTTTCACGGTGAAGACACGGGTTCGACTCCCGTTGGGGTCGTCAGCCTTTCCCGCTGACGATTGCCGCTGCGATTCGCTCTGATGCAAATCAAGGGTGGCGGCACTCCTTTGCTTTAATGCCTATCTGAACCAGGCGGCGCCATTCCCGCCAGGCAGTAGGAGAGCCACCATGACCGACCCCTTCCTGCAAGCCGCCATCGACGAAGCCCGCGCCGGGCTGGCCGAGGGTGGCATTCCCATCGGCTCGGTGATCGTGCATCAGGGCCGCATCATCGGGCGCGGGCATAACCGCCGGGTGCAGCAGGGCAGCGCCATCCGGCATGGCGAGATG
>JAEYSS010000088.1 GCA_023434425.1 Pseudomonadota bacterium
GCTGATCGGCGGCTGACGCCCATGCATGTGCAGATCCAGCTGCCGTCGCTCGCCGAGACTGCCGGCGCGACGGCGATCGCGCTGGATTTCGAAACCGCCAGCGGTACGCCGGGCAGCATCTGCGCGATCGGTCTGGCCTGGATCAGGGACGGACAGGTCAGTCATGTGGCGCACCGGCTGGTGCGCCCGCATGACATGCGTTTTGCGCCCAGCTTCATCGGCATCCACGGCATCTATCCCTATCATGTCGAGCATGAGCCGGAATTTCCGGCGGTGTGGGACGAGCTGCTGCCGCATCTGGAAGCCGCGCCGCTGCTGCTGGCGCATAACGCGCCTTTCGATATCGGCGTGCTGCGCGCGGCGCTCAAACATTACCGCCAGCCCTGGCCGACGTTGAGCTATCTCTGCACAGTGAAGATTGCGCGTGCCGCCTGGCCGGGTCTGGAAGGTTATGGTCTGGCCAATATGGCGACGCATCTCGGGCTGGAACTGCGGCATCACGCGGCCGACAGCGACGCGGCGGCCTGTGCCGGCATTGCGGTGCGTGCCGCCACCGAGGCGGGCGTTGTGAATATCATGGAGGCGCTACCGCGCTGGAGCATCAAGCCCGGCCGGCTCGAACCCGACTATCACGAAAGCTGCACGACCTTGCGCGAGCGCGCCCGCCAGCGCGGGCGGGCCAGAATCCCGCGCTGGCTGCGGCAGATCTAGCTACTTCGTTTCTTTCTCGTAACGCGCCTTGGTCTCGGCATTGGGCGGATAGAGGCCGGGCAGCGGCACGCCCCTGTCGACCTCGCCCATGATCCAGGTTTCGAGCCGCTCCTGCTCGACGGATTCCCTGGTCACCTCTTCGACCATGGCCTGCGGGATCAGCACGGCGCCATCGGCATCCAGCACGATCACGTCGCCGGGATAGACCGCGACGCCGCCGCAGCCGATCGGTTCCTGCCAGTTCACGAAGGTGAGGCCGGCGACCGAGGGCGGCGCCGCCGCGCCGTCGCACCAGACCGGCAGATTGGTGCCGATCACGCCGGCGACGTCGCGCACCACGCCATCCGTCACCAGTGCGGCCACGCCGCGCTTCTGCATGCGGGCGCAGAGAATGTCGCCAAAGATGCCGGCATCCTTGATGCCCATGGCGTCGACCACGGCGATGCAGCCTTCCGGCATGTCCTCGATGGCGCCACGGGTGCTGCGCGGCGAGGCCCAGCTGGCGGGGGTGGCGAGATCCTCGCGGGCCGGCACGAAGCGCAGGGTGAAGGCTTCGCCGACGATGCGCTTGGCCTGCGGCGTCAGCGGCTTCGAGCCGCGGATCCAGACATTGCGCAGACCCTTCTTGAGCAGGACGGTGGTGAGCGTGGCGGTGGTCACCAGTTCCAGCGCTGCCTTGATGCGTGCGTCGAGCATACCCGTTTCTCTCCCGTTGTTATCTCTAAGCGCTTAGAGGTGCAGTGGCCTGCTGCAGCCAGCCGCGCGTCGTGTCATCCACGTGATCGGCGACATCCTGCCAGACCAGCACGTGATAGGCATCGATCCACGCTGTCTCCTCAGGCGTCAGCAGCGTCAGGTCGATCAGCCGGCGGTCGAACGGCGCGCGGGTGATGGTCTCGAAGCCGAGCCAGCGTTTGCCGTTCTCGGCCTTCTCGGTTTCCACGCGCACGACCACCAGATTCTCGATGCGGATGCCGTAGGCACCGGTCTTGTAGTAGCCCGGCTCGTTGGAAATGATCATGCCGGGCTTGAGCGGCACGGCGCTGCCGGCCTTGGCGATGCGCTGCGGCCCTTCATGCACAGAGAGATAGGCGCCGACGCCATGGCCGGTGCCATGGTCGAAATCCAGCCCGATTTCCCAGAGCGGTTTGCGCGCCAGTGAATCGAGTTGCTGGCCCGAGGTGCCTTCGGGGAATTTCGCCGTGGCGATGGCGATATGGCCCTTCAGCACGCGGGTATAGCGGTCGCGCATCTCCGGCGTCGGCGCGCCGATCGCGACGGTGCGCGTGATATCGGTGGTGCCGTCGGGATACTGCCCGCCGCTGTCGACCAGATAGAGATTGCCCGGCTCCAGCTTCCTGTTGGTCTCGGGTGTCACGCGGTAATGCACGATGGCGCCGTTCGGGCCGGCGCCGGAAATCGTGCTGAAGGACAGATCGCGCAACTCGTTCGACAGCCGGCGGAGGCTTTGCAGCTTTTCGACCGCCGCGATCTCGTCGATGCCGCCGCCCTTCGCGGCATTGGCATCCAGCCAGCAGAGGAATTTGCTGACCGCGGCACCGTCGCGGCGATGCGCGGCGCGCGTGCCATCCAGTTCGGCTGCGGTCTTGCAGGCCTTGGGCAGCAGGCAGGGATCCTCGCGGCGTACCAGTTTCGCGCCGGATGCCTCCAGCCGCTGCAGCACATAGACCGCCGCGGTGTTTGGATCGACCTGCACGCTTTTGCGCGCCTCGCCCAGCGCGGTGAGCGCCGACGGGAAGGCCCCGGCGTCATGCAGCCGCGCATCGCCCAGATGTTTGCGTGCGGCCGCATCCAGCTTGCGGCCGTCGATATAGAGATCGACGCCGCCATCCTGTGCCTGCAGCACGGCCATGGACAGCGGCAGCGGTGTATGCGGCACGTCGCTGCCACGGATATTCAGCAGCCAGGCAATCGATTCCGGCAGAGTCAGCACCACGGCATCGGCGCCGTTGGCCTTCACGGCCTCCGCGATGGTCTTGCGCTTTTCCAGGGCCGAGAGGCCGGTCAGGGTCTGGTCCTGCACGCGCACCGGGCCAAGCGGCGGCGGCGGCTGGTCGGTGCCCCATACGGCATCGAGCGGATTGTCGTCCACCGCCACCAGTTCGGCGCCGGCGGCAGCGCAGGCATCGTGCAGCCGCTTCACGCCGGCTTCGGTATGCAGCCAGGGATCGTAGGCGAAACGCTCGCCTTTTTTCAGGTTGGTTTTCAGCCAGTCGGTCGGCGGGCTGTCGGTGATATGCAGCCGCTCGAACAGCGCGCCATCCACCTGCGCATCGAGTTGCAGCGTGTAGCGGCCATCGCTCCAGACGCCGGCCTTTTCCAGCAGCACGACGGTGGTGCCGGCGGAACCGGTGAAACCGGTCAGCCAGGTCAGGCGCTGCGCCCGCATCGGCAGGTATTCGCTCTGGTATTCGTCGGTCAGCGGAAGAATGAGGCCTGCAAGACCGCGCGTTTTCAGTTCGCCGCGCAAAGCGGCCAGCCGGGCGGGGACGGCGGCGCGATCCTCGATGGCGGCGGCATAGCGCGCCGCCAGTTCGGCCACCAGGCTTTCAGCTTTGCTTCGCTCGACCGGCAGATCGGACGGCAGCAGCGCCAGACCGGGGAAGCTGCCGAAGACCCGCGGCGCGGCGGCAATCCCACGTAACCAATTTGTAAGCACGGCGGGGAGGCCGGCCAGCAAGGCGGAAAGGGGGGCAGGCTGATGCAATGTCATGGTCTAACCCGTTGCCGTATCTGCGAATTATGGGCCGTGGCCGGGGCCGCGTCCAGACTGAGCTATGCGCTTTCTGCAATGCTGTGCGTGCAAACAACTCATAGGTAAGTCGTTGATTTCTAAAGGGTGCAGTGCAATATTTCGGTCGTGGACGCGATGCAGAGGATGCCCGGGCCACAGAAAAGGAAGACTACCATGACCACCCTGCGCAACCAGACTGCTTTTGCCTTTCCGGCTAACGTGGCGCCCCTGACGCCGGCCGAAGTTGAGGCCTACGCCCGTCGTATCCGCGCTGAAGCCATCGCCGACCTGATCTTCAAGGGCTGGGTCGCTCTCAAGTCCGTCGCCGGCCGCGTGAAGGCCTATCTGGCCCAGCAGCGCGCCCTGGCCGAACTGCAGAGCCTGGACGACACCATGCTGCGCGATATCGGCCTCAGCCGCTCGCAGATCCCGGCTGCCGTCGCCGGCCTGATCGAGCGCCCGGTTGCCGCCGCCGTGAACGAGAATGCCCTGACCCAGCAGACGCTGCGCCTGGTGCCGCGTCACGCCGCCTAAGTTTTAGCAGGCCCCCATCGGTGCTGGGAGCGCGTACCGCCCCATCTTCTCTTCCTCCCCCCGGATGGAGCGGATGTCCCGGCAGACCGAGCGAGTAAAGGCGCGACCCCTCCCCCGGGGCGCGCCTTTTTCGTTTTTCCAAGCCATTCCTCTGGCGCATGGCTCCTCGGTGGATATTGCAAAGCTTGCCTGATTAATCCGTAAGCGGAAATATTGGGCAGACGGTCATTTTTTGTACATAATTGAATTTAAAGAAAAATTTAATAAAATCGGCCTTGCAAAATTTATAGTGCAGCGCAATATAAAGGACAGCGGCGCTGACGTATTTTCATAACGCTACGCAGCACCGCTGAGGAACACCCGGGGCGGCTTATCCCAACGTGAAGGAGATAGCCATGAAAACCCCGCGCGCCACCAACACCCTCAACAGCCTGCCCTATCTGTATCTGGGCCTGACCGATTATGTCGCCCTGGAACGCGAAGCCCGGCGCGCCCGCACCCGCGTGATGGCGCAGCTGCTGCTCCGCGGCTGGAAAGCCCTTTTCGCCAAGCCGGCGCCGCAGGCCGATGTCAGTTTCACCCGCGACGACCTGATTGCGATGGGTGTACCCGCCAGGGACGTTCGCATCGCGCTGACCGGGCAGTTTCTGGGCAATGCCATCGGTGCCGTCCTGCAGCGAGTCGCCTTCCTGTGGCAGCGCGCCGCGGCGGAAGCCGAACTGCGCGGCCTCGATGATCGCACGCTGCACGATATGGGCCTGAGCCGCTCGGATATCCGCGCGGCCGTGGCCGGCGAGATTCATCGCCCGGGTACAGAGCCTGCCACGGTCTCGGCGAACGATGCCGGTATCGCCAAGGAGCGGGTGCTGAAGGTCAAGGAAGTCGTCGCCGCCTAAGCGCGGCGGTGAAAGACTAATGTGTGCCAGCCTTCGCGCGGGAGTCGCCGCGCGAGGCTAAGGCCTGTCGCCCGGTAGCGGGCAACGATCAGGCGCTCTTCTCTGGCCAACAGGCCGGAGAGCACCAGATGGCCGCCGCTGGCCACCAGACGCGCCAGGCCTGTCGCCATATGGCAAAGCGGCCCGGCCAGGATATTCGCCACCACCAGATCGTAAGGCCCCGCCACCGTCAGGCGCGGATCGTCGGGCCGTGAGGCCGTGATCGCCGCAACGCGCTGCGACAGGCCGTTCAGCCGCACGTTGTCGCGCGTCACATCCGTGGCCACCGGATCGATATCGGCCGCCAGCACAGCGCGTGCGCCGGCTTTGGCAGCCGCCATCGCCAGTACGCCCGAACCGGTCCCCATATCCAGCATCTTGCGCGGCGGCGCCACGCGGCAGAGATCGTCGATCGCCTGCAGGCAGCCATAGGTGGAGGGCGCGCGCCCGGTACCGAACGCCAGTCCGGCATCCAGCAGGATGCCGAGTTTGCCCGGCGGCACCTGGCCGGCATCATGCGCGCCATAGAGGAAGAAACGCCCGGCATGAACCGGCGCATTCAGCTTGTTGGTATGCCGCACCCAGTCCTGCGGCGGCAGATGGGCGAAACGGATCACGGCGGGAATATCCAGTCCGTCCGCGACCTCCTTCAGCCGCTGGCGCCATTCTGTCTCGTCGGGCGGCGCATCGAACAGTACCTGCACGCGCCAGTCGGGGCTCATCGCCATACCGGGTTTCACGACCTCGTAGGAAGAAACGGCGATGCCGGCCTCGGCCAGCAGGTCTTCGGCGGCAGGCACCAGATCGACCGGCACATCCAGTTCGACCGACCAGAATTCAGGAGAGAGTGGCATCGGCTGTCTTTTCTCTCAGACCTTCTCGACGAAGGAGGCGAGCACGCGCTTCTCGCCGGCCTTCTCGAAGGCGATCTGCAGTTTGTTGCCTTCGATGCCGCGGATGCGACCGTAGCCGAATTTCAGGTGGAAGACGCGGTCGCCGACGGCAAAGGCGGCATCGTCGGAGGTGCGCGTGACATCTTCGTCGCGCACGCGCCTGGAGCGGCCCTCGATGGTGGTGCCGCCGCCCTTCGAGAAGGACGATTTCGGCGAGAAATCCCAGCTGGTGCCCTGATAGCCGCCGCTGCGCGTGCCGCCCTCGGAGAAACCGCCACCGATGTAGCCGAGCGAATTCAGGCCGCCCTGCGCGCCGCGATAGACCCCGGTCTGCTGGTGCTGCTCGATATGCTCGCGCGGCAGCTCATCGAGGAAGCGGGACGGGATCGCCGAAGTCCACTGATTATAGATGCGGCGATTGGCGGCGAAGCTGATATGTGCGCGTTTGCGCGCGCGCGTCAGGCCGACATAGGCGAGGCGCCGTTCTTCCTCCAGACCGGCGGTGCCGTTGCTTTCCAGCGAGCGGCGGCTGGGGAAGAGTTCCTCTTCCCAGCCGGGCAGGAAGATGTAGTCGAATTCCAGACCCTTGGCGCCATGCAGGGTCATCAGGCTGACCATCTCGGCGTCTTCGTTGTTTTCGGTATCCATCACCAGGGCGACATGGTCGAGGAAGCCGGCGAAATTCTCGAACTCGCTGAGTGCGCTGATCAGTTCTTTCAGGTTCTCCAGGCGACCGGGTGCTTCGGGCGACTTGTCGTCCTGCCACATCTGGATATAGCCGGATTCCTCCAGCACGATTTCCGCCACTTCGGTATGCGGCAGTTCGGTGGCCTGCCGGCGCCAGCGGGCGAAATCCTCCAGCAGCTTGCGCAGGGTATTGCGCTGCTTGGGCTTGATCTCGTCGGTCTGCAGCAGGTCGTGCAGCGTGGCGGTCAGCGACCGGCCGCCGCTGCGCGCCGCTTTGTGCAGCATCTGCATGGTGCTGTCGCCCAGGCCGCGCTTCGGCACATTGACGATCCGCTCGAAGGCCAGGTCGTCGTCGGGCTGCATCAGCACACGGAAATAGGCGATGGCATCGCGGATTTCACGGCGCTCGTAGAACCGCAACCCGCCGACCACGCGATATTTTACGCCGATGGTGAGGAAGCGTTCCTCGAAGGCGCGGGTCTGGTGGCCGGCGCGGACCAGGATGGCGATCTGGTTCAGCGAGACCTTTTCGCGTTCCAGCGCCTCGATCTCGTCGCCCACCATGCGGGCTTCCTCGTCGCCGTCCCATACGCCCTGCACCTGAACCTTCTCGCCTTCGTTCAGGTCGGTCCACAGCGTCTTGCCCAGCCGGCTTTCGTTATGCGCAATCAGTCCGGATGCCGCGCCTAGGATATGTGGTGTCGAGCGATAGTTGCGCTCCAGCCGCACGATCTTCGCGCCGGGGAAGTCGGTCTCGAAGCGCAGGATGTTGCCGACCTCGGCGCCGCGCCAGCCGTAGATCGACTGATCATCATCCCCCACGCAGCAGATATTCCTGTGCTTCTGCGCCAGCAGCCGCAGCCACAGATACTGCGCCACGTTGGTATCCTGGTATTCGTCCACCAGGATGTAGCGGAACTGGTGCTGGTATTTCTGCAGGATCTGGTCGTGTTCGCGGAACAGCGTCAGGTTATGCAGCAGCAGGTCGCCGAAATCGCAGGCATTGAGCTGCAGCAGCCGCTCGCAATACAGGCGATAGAGATGCGGGCCCTTGCCCTCGGCGAAACCGGAGTCGCTGTCCGGCGTCTTGCCCGGCTTCAGGCCGCGGTCCTTCCAGCGGTCGAACTGCGCTTTCAGCAGGCGCGGCGGCAGCTGCTTTTCGTCCAGCCCTTCGGCTTCGATCAACTGCTTGAGCAGGCGCAGCTGGTCGTCGTCGTCCAGAATGGTGAAATTGGGTTTCAGGCCGACCAGTTCGGCATGGCGGCGCAGGATGCGGTTGCAGATGCCATGGAAGGTACCGAGCCACAGCCCCTCGACCGCATTGCCGACCAGCTTCTCGACGCGCTCGCGCATTTCGCGGGCGGCCTTGTTGGTGAAGGTAACGGCCAGGATCTGGCTCGGCCAGGCGAGGCGCCGGTAGAGGATATGCGCCAGCCGCGAGACCAGCACGCGGGTCTTGCCGGTGCCGGCGCCGGCCAGCACCAGAAGCGGGCCTTCCAGATGATTGACGGCCTCGCCCTGCGCCTCGTTCAGCCGCACCAGCCAGTCCGGCGGCGGCAGCGCGGCGGCGGCGGCAGGATCGTTCAGAGCGGGCTGGGTTTCCGGCTCGAATCCAGACAGGTCAAAGGGGTCTGCAGGCATGGCGCCTACATAGCGTATGCAGGCACATATCGCCAACTGCCCGTCAGGCGTGCCCCAGCTTATTCCTGCGCAGCTTGCTGTCCGCCTGCCAGTTCACCACCTCCAGATCCTGCTTCAGAACCGCGCGCAGGAGTTCGTCGAAGCAGACCGTGGCGACGCCCTTTTGCTGCTCGAACTGGGCGGTAAAACCCGCCGTGATCTCCCGCAGCCGGCTGAGCGTTTCCGCATGGTGTGCGGCATGAGCGGTCCGGCCGGGAAACCGGATCGACTCGAGATAGGCCTCTTCGCCCTGGAAATGCGATTCCAGTTCCTGCCGGAAGCGCTCAAGGGCAGCCACGGCATCGTCGCTTCGGCGGTGCCGTTCCGCCTCCGCAAGGGTATTGATGATCTCGATCAACTCGCTGTGCTCTGCGTCAAGCGCGGGAATGCCCGTCATCATCGAAGCCATCAGCGTAAACATGTCGGATCCCCCTTGGAGGCCTGTCAGGTTGTCCCCATCCGCCGCGCTCCTGCCAAGTTTTTTTTTGGTTCGCATCCGCGGGTAGCACCAGCCGGTTGCCCCTTTGCCGACAAAGGAATACCTCTATCTAAACCCTTGGAGGAACCCCCATGGCCCCCGCTGCCGCCACCCAGCCCCGTCTGACCCCCGCCGCCACCCAGGCCGCGCTGGATGCACTCCGGCAGCTTCTGGGCGACCGCTTCAGCGCCGCCCAGGCGGTGCGCGACCAGCACGGCCGCGACGAAAGCTGGGCCATGCCGTCGCCGCCCGATGCGGTGGTCTTCCCGCACAGCACCGAGGAAGTGGTCGAGATCGTCAAGATCTGCGCCGCCCACGGCCTGCCGATCATTCCCTATGGCGCCGGCACCTCGCTGGAAGGCCATGTCACCGCCGTACAGGGCGGCGTCAGCATCGATCTGATGCAGATGAACCGCATCCTGCAGGTCAATGCCGAAGATCTCGATGTCGTCGTGCAGCCAGGCGTGCGCCGCAAGCAGCTCAACGAATACCTGCGCGATACGGGTCTGTTCTTCCCGATCGATCCGGGCGCCGATGCCTCCATCGGCGGCATGGTCTCCACACGTGCCAGCGGGACCAACGCCGTGCGTTACGGCACGATGCGTGAAAACGTGCTGGCGCTCACCGTGGTGATGTCGGACGGCCGCGTCATCCGCACCTCGAAACGCGCCAAGAAATCCGCCGCCGGCTATGACCTGACGCGGCTGTTCATCGGCTCGGAAGGCACGCTCGGCATCATCACCGAGATCACCGTGAAGCTGTACGGCATCCCGGAGGCCATGGCGGCGGCGACCTGTTCCTTCGCCTCGCTGGAAGGCGCGGTGAATACCGTGATCCAGACGATCCAGGCCGGTATTCCGGTGGCGCGGATCGAACTGCTGGACGACGTGCAAGCCCGGGCGATCAACGACTATTCCAAGCTCAGCCTGCCGGTGCAGAACATGCTGATGCTGGAATTCCACGGCTCCGAAGCCGGCGTGGCCGAACAGGCCGAGATGGTGCAGGGCATCGCCAGCGAACATGGCGGCGAAGGCTTCCAGTGGGCCACCAGGGCGGAAGACCGGGCCAAGATGTGGGAGGCGCGCCACGCCGCGGCCTATGCCTGCAAGGCCTTGCGCAAGGGCTGCGAGATCATGGCGACCGATGTCTGCGTGCCGATCTCTCGCCTGACCGAATGCATCCTGGAAACCAAGGACGATGTCGTGAAGACCGGTCTGACCGCGCCGCTGGTGGGCCATGTCGGCGACGGCAATTTCCATCTTTCCGTGGTGGTCGACCGCAGCAACCCGCAGGAAGTGGCCACGGTGGAGGAATTCAGCGAACGCCTGGTGCACCGGGCGCTGCGCATGGAGGGCACCTGCACCGGCGAACACGGCATCGGTCGCGGCAAGATGAAATACCTGACCGCCGAGCATGGCGAGGCGGTCGCGGTGATGCGCGCGATCAAGAAGGCGCTCGATCCTGACAACCTGATGAATCCCGGCAAGATCTTTAGCATCTGAAGCAAATCCCGCCAAAATACTGGCCGGATTGGGCTTTTCGGGACTGGGGCGGGCCGCGCCGGCCCCTCCTTAAGTCGCGGCTGGAAATGCTGCGCCGCACGACCTATTATCTGGAAATCCTCAAAACCTGTAAGTCTACAAGCAGTTAGGACAAGACGATGAGTGCGCGCAAATGGTCGCCCGATAGCTGGCGCAGCAAGCCGGTCAAGCAGGTTCCGGACTATCCGGATGCCGCCGCGCTGGCTGCCACCGAAGAGAAGCTGTCCAAGTATCCGCCGCTGGTCTTTGCCGGCGAGGCGCGCAACCTGACCGCGGCGCTCGCCAAGGTGGCCGAGGGCCGCGCCTTCCTGCTGCAGGGCGGCGACTGCGCCGAGAGCTTTGCCGAATTCAGCGCCAACAACATCCGCGACACGTTCCGCGTGCTGCTGCAGATGGCGGTCGTGCTCACCTTCGGCGCCTCGCTGCCGGTGGTGAAGGTCGGGCGTCTGGCCGGCCAGTTCGCCAAGCCGCGTTCGTCGGATATCGAGAAGCGCGGCGACATCGAACTGCCGAGCTATCGCGGCGACATCATCAACGGCATGGATTTCGACGCGGCCAACCGCATCCCGGATCCGACGCGCCAGCTGCAGGCCTACAGCCAGGCGGCGGCAACGCTCAATCTGCTGCGCGCCTTCGCCAGTGGCGGCTATGCCGACCTGCATCGCGTGCATGGCTGGAATCTCGGCTTCGTCGCCAAGAGCCCGGAAGCCGAGCGCTGGCAGGACGTGGCCGCACGCATCACCGAGACGCTGGATTTCATGGAAGCCTGCGGCATCACGCCGGAGCGCACGCCGGAAATGCGCACGGTCGATTTCTACACCAGCCACGAGGCACTGCTGCTGGGCTACGAGCAGGCGATGACCCGCATCGATTCCACCTCGGGCGAATGGGTCGATACCTCGGCGCATATGCTGTGGATCGGCGACCGCACCCGCCAGCTCGATGGCGCGCATGTCGAATTCCTGCGCGGCGTGCTGAATCCCATCGGCCTGAAATGCGGCCCGACCTCGGATCCGGAGGAGCTGATCAAGCTGATTGACATCCTCAACCCGCAGAACAAGCCCGGCCGCCTGACGCTGATCGCCCGCATGGGGCATGAGAAGGTGCAGAAGCATCTGCCGGCGCTGGTGCGCAAGGTGGCGCAGGAAGGCCGTAGCGTCATCTGGTCCTGCGACCCGATGCACGGCAACACGCTGACCTCGGCGTCTGGTTTCAAGACACGTCCGTTCGACCGGATTCTGTCGGAGGTGCGGCAGTTCTTCGAAGTGCATCTGGCCGAAGGCACGCATGCCGGCGGCATCCATCTGGAACTGACCGGCCAGGATGTCACCGAATGCATGGGCGGCGCGCAGGCCATCGGCGACGACGACCTGTCCAGCCGCTATCACACCCATTGCGATCCGCGCCTCAATGCCTCGCAGGCGCTGGAGCTGTCGTTCCTGATTGCCGAGATGCTCAAGCTCGAGCGCATGAACCGGGGAACGCAGCGCCATGCAGCGCAAGCCTGAGGGCAAACCTGACGTGACCAAGCTCGTGCCGCCCGCCCAGGCGGCCGAACTGGAACGCCAGATTGCGGCGCATACCGATACCTATTTCAAGAAGACCAAGGAAATCGTTCATCGCACCGGCGACAAGACGGTCACCTATGCCGTCTTCATGCGCCGCCCGGTGATTTTCTGTCCGCGACTGATGGTCGAGTGGCTGGAGAAGGTCGGGGCCGCGCGCGGCGTGACATTCAATATCGAACTGCTGCACGAAGAGGGCACCTGGGTCGGCGCCGGCGAGCCGCTGCTCTATCTCACCGGCCCGATGTCGCAGATCGTCGATCTCGAAACGCTCTACCTGCAGAAGCTGGGCGCGGCCTGCGTCGCCGCCTATAACGCCTATTCGATGTGCTGCGATCTGCCCAATGTGCGCTTCCTCGCCATGGATGCGCGCCATTGTGCCGGCGCCGAGATGGCCGAGATGATGGCCTATGCCGCCAGCGTGGGCGGCAAGGCGGCGCGACGCGATGTCGGTGCCGCCGGCTTCATCGGCAACGCCACCGACGCTACCGCGCATTTCTTCGGCAACGAAAAAGGCTTCGGCACCATGCCGCATGCCCTGATCGGCTATGCCGGCTCCACCCTGCGCGCCGCCGAACTCTATGTCGAGACCTTCCCGGGCGAGCAGATGACCGTGCTGGTCGACTACTACGGCCAGGAAGTCACCGATGCGCTGGCGGTGTGCAACCGCTTCCCAGAGGCCGCCAACGAGGGCCGCCTGGCCGTGCGGCTGGATACGCATGGTGGCCGCTATATCGAGGGTCTCGATCCGCAGGCCTCTTACGGCGTGCTGGAACGCCATGTGCCGAATGCGATCCGCCAGTATCGCACCGAGCATGAGCTGCGCTGGCTGGTCGGCACCGGTGTTTCTGCTGCTGCGATCTATCACATGCGCGCCACGCTGGACCGCGCCGGCTTCTTCAATGTGAAGATCGTGGCCTCGTCGGGCTTCAACGCCGCCAAGTGCAAGGTGATGGCCAGCGTGCAGGCGCCGATCGATATTGTTGGTACAGGTTCGTATCTGCCGGACAGCTGGACGGAAACCTATGCCACAGCCGATATCGTCGCTTATGACGGCAAGCCGAGCGTGAAGGTCGGCCGCGAATTCCTCCTGCGCCGCTAGCTACCCGCCGCTAGAGGCCCTTCAGGGCGGCGGTGGCGCCTTCGGCCGCCTCGATCCCGAACATGCTCTGCATGGCGTCGATATCCTCCAGCAGCGGCGTCAGCCCGCGGCCCTGGAAGAAACGGACTCCGGCGCCCAGTCCGGCCGCCACCGCGCCATGCGAGTCGCAGCGGCAGAAAATGCCCTTCCCGCGCAGCTGTTCGCGGCGTTGCGGCGGCAAGGAGTCGAGTTCGGCAGTGAGCTGACTGAGCCGCTCGGCGGAGGCGTCGAATTTCAGATAGGCCGGCAGGCCCCATTCGTCGCCGTTCATATGCGCGACATCCTGCGCCAGGATGCCGTCGAGCGCGAAGCGGATGTCATGACGGTCGAAGACCCGCATGGCCGCCTTGCGCAACTCGCCATCCTTGCGCCACTCCACCAGCGGCACCTCCACGACCATCTGATGCACCTGGCTGGCCGGCTTGGCGGAGATCATGCGCAGGAACGGTGCGCTGATCACGCTCACCAGATGCAGGTTGACGGAGATCGGCCGGCGCAGGCTGTTCTGTTCGTTCGCTAGCTGGGCGATGATGCGCTGGTCGAGCAGTTCGGTTGTTTTGCCGAACAGCCAGATGTCGTCGCGCAGCTGCAGGCCGGTGATCTGCTCCAGTGCGCTGATCGAAACCCAGATTTCGTCGGCAATGGCCGCCGGAGCAGCGCCCGGTTCCAGACACCAGATGGTCTGGCGGCGGCACTGGTTGGCGAGATCCGCCTGGCCCAGCATGCGATGCAGGGCGATCACATGGTTGAGCGACGTGAAGTCGGGCGGCGGATCGTCGCGCAGCGGGATGGTGCGCGCCGAGCCGGGCGTCGGCGCCTGCTCCATCAACTGGCGCGCCATTTCCATGAACTGGTCGGCCTGGTCGTCGATATCGTATTGCCGCAGGCGCAGCGCGCCAAGGCGTTGTTCCTGTAGCCGGTCGCTCAGATCCTCCAGCCGCGCCTTCAGTCGCGACGCCGCATCCTGCGGGCAGAGCAGCACCAGGATATTGCGCGCCAGCGGTACGGCGTCGATCGGCTCGCCGACCGTATGCTCCTCGATAAAGCGCGCCATGCTGCGAAACATGATCCGGCTTTGAATATTCGGGATTCCCGAAAGATCAACCAGCGTGGCAATCTTCCCGGCATGCTGCTGGCGCAGGCGCTCTGCCAGGCGATTGATCGGCGCCACCTGCGACAGGCGCAGGGTCTCGGCAGAGGGGGGTTTGGTATTGTCCATGGCAGGCCGTCGCGGGCAGGAGGCGGATGTATCTATATCAGCCCCTTTATGCCACGGCGCAGCTTAAAATTTGACAATATCGGGCTGGTTTAGGCGACTTCTACGCAGTGTATGTGTGCCGGGCGGCATTTGCCTGGAATGGGGAGGGGGCGCCCCGTATTACAC
>JAEYSS010000072.1 GCA_023434425.1 Pseudomonadota bacterium
GTATACACACTTTCCAGGCGTGCGCCTTCGACCGCTCGGCCATCCCTCCAGCGCGGGGCGGCACTATACCCGCCGGCCGCGAATTTGCAATGTGCCCGGCCTTCGGCTTAACATGCTGACGGGGCAGGCGGATTCGCCAAACCACAGCCGAGGGGGAAAGCCGTGCTGCTGGGACGCATTCTGGGCTGGCTGTTGATCGCCGTGGCGCTGCTGGCGCTGGGCGGCGACGGTTTGCGCTGGCTCGAAACCGGAATGACGACGTTCATCTCGCTCGGCGATTTCTGGGCCCGACTCGATCCGCCGACATACGGCCTGATGCAGACCATCGGCCGCGACTACCTGCCGCCGGCGCTGTGGGATCCGGGCCTGGCCACGCTGCTGCGCTGGCCGGCCGTCGCGGTGCTCGGCGTGTTCGGCCTGGCGCTGCTGCTGATCTTCCGCCGGCGCGCCTCGAAACGCCGCCAGCGCTTCGGGGCGCTCTCCTAGGGCGCTGTCGTAAAGCTTCGGCTCAGTTGTCCGAGATTTTCAGCGCGGCGATGAAGGCTTCCTGCGGAATCTCGACATTGCCGACATTGCGCATGCGCTTCTTGCCCTCTTTCTGCTTGTCCAGCAGCTTGCGCTTGCGGCTGATATCGCCGCCGTAGCATTTCGCCAGCACGTCCTTGCGCAGGGCCGAGATGTCTTCCCTGGCCACGATACGCCCGCCGATGGCGGCCTGGATGGCGATCTTGAACATCTGGCGCGGGATCAGCTCCTTGAGCCGCTCGCAGAGCTGGCGCCCGCGCGCCTCGGCGCGGCCGGCATTGACGATGGTGGCCAGCGCGTCGACGTTTTCGCCATTCACCAGGATGGTCATCTTCACCAGGTTGCCGGCCTCGTAGCCGTCCATGGCGTAATCGAAGCTGGCATAGCCGCGGCTGACCGATTTCAGGCGGTCGTAGAAATCGAACACCACTTCGTTGAGCGGCAGGCGATAGACCACCATGGCGCGGTTGCCGGCATAGGTCAGTTCGACCTGGCGGCCGCGCTTGTCTTCGCACAGCTTGAGGATCGCGCCGAGATATTCATCCGGCACCATCACGGTGGCCTTGATCCAGGGCTCGTCGATATGGTCGATCAGCATCGGATCCGGCATGTCGGCCGGATTGTGCACCTCTTCCATCGACCCGTCGGTCTTGTAGACATGATAGATCACGCTGGGCGCCGTCGTGATCAGGTCGAGATTGAATTCGCGTTCCAGCCGCTCCTGGATGATTTCCAGATGCAGCAACCCTAAGAAACCGCAGCGGAAGCCAAAGCCCAGTGCGGCCGAGCTTTCCATCTCGAAATGGAAGCTGGCGTCGTTGAGCCGCAGCTTGCCGAGGCTTTCGCGCAGTTCCGGGAAGGCACCGGCATCGATCGGATACAAACCGCAGAACACCACCGGCACGGACGGCTTGAAGCCCGGCAGCGCCTCGGCGGCGGGGCGCTTGTCTTCGGTGATGGTATCGCCGACGGATGTGTCGGCCACTTCCTTGATCGCGGCGGTGAAGAAGCCCATCTCGCCGGGGCCGAGTTCGTCGACCATGACCTTCTTCGGTGTGGTGACGCCGACACGTTCGACCGGATGCACGGCGCCGGACGACATGAACTTGATCTTCATGCCCTTTTTCAGCACGCCGTCGACGACGCGGAACAGCACGACGACGCCGAGATAGGCGTCGTACCAGGAATCCACCAGCAGCGCCTTGAGCGGCGCATCGCGATCACCCCTGGGCGGCGGCAGGCGCGTCACCAGCGCTTCCAGCACCAGGTCGATGCCGATACCGGTCTTGGCCGAGATCGGCACGGCATCCGAGGCATCCAGGCCGATGACATCCTCGATCTGCTGCTTGACGCGGTCGGGCTCGGCGGCCGGCAGGTCGATCTTGTTCAGCACCGGCACGATTTCGTGCTTGGCATCCAGCGCGTGATACACATTCGCCAAGGTTTGAGCTTCCACGCCCTGGCTGGCATCGACCACCAGCAGCGAGCCCTCGCAGGCCGCCAGGCTGCGGCTGACCTCGTAGGCGAAGTCGACATGGCCGGGCGTGTCCATCAGATTGAGGACATAATCCTTGCCGTCCTTGGCATGGTAGTTCAGGCGCACGGTCTGCGCCTTGATGGTGATGCCGCGCTCCTTCTCGATATCCATGCTGTCGAGAATCTGTTCGCTCATCTCGCGCTTTTCGAGACCGCCGCAGGCCTCGATCAGGCGGTCGGCCAGCGTCGACTTGCCATGGTCGATATGCGCGATGATCGAGAAATTGCGGATCAGGGAAGGATCGGTCGCCACGATATGCTCAATTCAGCGGAACAGGCTCAGGATGTCGCCTTCGCGGCTGTCCTTCGCGGGAATCTTCATGATGCCGCTGGCGCGCAGGCAGGGCACGCCATCGGCGGTGATGAGGCTTTCGGCAAAGCCGAGATTGCGGGTCTGGCGTATCAGCCGGCCCTTGCCTTCGACCCAGCTGCCCAGCGGCGCCGGGCCGACATAATCGCCGGCGAGATTGACCGTCGGCATGAATTTGCGGCCGCCTTCGGCGACGCCGACAGTGAAGCCCAGCAGCATGTCGGCGAAGGTCATCAGCATGCCGCCATGGCAGACCTGCATGGGGTTGCAGTGGCGGTCCTCGACCCGGAATCCCATCACCGGCAGGCCGTCCTCGGCATCGAGCCGGCCCCAGAGCGGACCGGTGAGCGCCATGAAGCCCATGAAGGTGATTTTCTTCATGCCGGCCGGGATGTTGCCGGCAGAGGGCGGCTCTGCGGCGTCGAGTCTGGGGGATGCGCTCATGGGCCGGGGTTGTAGCATCCGGGGGCAACAGGGGCAATCAAGGCTTCGGTGGGCAGAATTTCAAGGAAAACAGGCATAAACGATACCCCCTTCGCGCTTATTCCGGGCTTATTTCGGCTTATTCCATGCTTATTTCATCCTTATATCTGCTTATTTGGCCCTTATTCCCGCGTATCGGAGCCCTGCACGGGCGTGTTCGAGTCTCTCCCCGACGGGGCTTGACTGTGGTTGCGAAATATGAGAACATTATAGCAACATTTCGGCCGATTGTCCAGTCCGTGACCTCGCCAGGGTACGGCAACGGCTGTCTGTCCCCTTCCGGTCACAGCACGGGGCGGAGCCGTCACGGCCGCGTCACCGCCTGATAGCGAAGCCATCACACCACGGGCCGCACCATCCGGCCTATGGTCATGCCAACGACAACACAGAAATCAAACCCGGTAGCGGAGAGAAAAATGACCCAGACCCATATCGCGCTCATCAATCTGCAGTCCCAGATCCATGCCGCCCAGCAGCAGGAACACGACCTGCGCACCGAGCGCGAGGTCTGCGACATGGAATTCCACGCCATGAACGCGCATCTCGGCCGCATCAGCATCCGCCCGCGCGACCTGGAGGATTACGAGGCCGTGCTGCGCCGGCGCGAGCGCGTCTCGGATGAATGGCGCGTCGCCAGCCGCCGGCTGATCGGCCTGCAGCGCCGCCTGAGCGACGCCGGCCTGCAGTAAGACAAGGTTCTACCCGTCTCGCAAAGGGTGAACGACCGACGGCCGGTGCAGCGATGCACCGGCCGTTTTCTTTCTTCCTCGTCGTCCCCGCGAAAGCGGGGACCCAGAACAACGCTCTGACTGGATTCCCGCTTTCGCGGGAATGACGAATAGAGGGGTTAGCTCCCCGCCGCCAGTGCATCGAGCCCGAGCGGGACCGCCGCGGCTGCATCGTCACTGGCCGGCACTGACGCACTCTCCCCCTCCTCTTCCCCGATACACAGCGTGTCATCGGCGAAACCCATGGCACGCCAGCAGTCGCGCATCGCCGCCGCGAAACCCTGCGGCGTCAGCGACGCGGCGCGGACGATGCCGGCCAGGTCGCGCGCCATACGCACCTCCGGGCCGAGCTGGGCGGCATCGCGCAGGATCGCTTCCGCTGTTTCCACACGGCATTCGAGCAGCGCGCGCAGCAGCTGCATGGTGATTGCCCAGTCGGGCTTCAGCCCCGGCAGCGGCAGCGAGGGCGCCAGATTGCGCAACTCGTCCAGCACGTCCGGGTCGGCGAGATCGGCTTCCGAGGCCGCGTAAGGATCGAGCCCCATGCGCAGCATGGCGGGGAAGAAGGACAGGTGTTCGATCAGCGACACCAGATCGCTGATCAGGCCGTAATGCCAGTCGATCCAGCGCGGATCTTCATGGCAGAGATAGCAATGCGGCCAGCCTTCAGTTTCGAGTTTCAGATGGCCGAGTTCGTGCACGATGGTCATGGTATCGCCGGCCGCCGGCGCGATACCGGCCAGCACCACGGCGCGCAGGCCGGGTTCGGACCAGGCCTCGCCCTCGGCACCGCTCATGTCGTCGTCGCGCAGCAGGCGCACGCGCAGGCCGCTGGCGCGTTCGACATCGGTGCGCCAAAGCAGGGCTTCGGCCGGGAGGACACAGGAGTCCCAGGAGAGTTGGTGCAGCATGTCTTTTCGGATCCCGGCCGGGGTTGGGGGAGACGGCTGGTCAGCCCTATTTAGGGCGGAAAATGCGGTCCGGGACGTGACGCTGCTGAGACAATTTTTATGTGCTTGATATCGCTGCGCGGACAGGATGTCGCAGGGGCGCGAAGGATGAACGGACTGCGAAAAACCAGCGCAGCTTGGCCGTAAAGAAACGGCCGGGAGATAAGCCCCGGCCCTTGCCCGAATATGTCATGCCCGGACTTGATCCGGCCATGACGATCCTGGGATGGAAAACGGCCGGAGACTTACATCTCCGGCCGTTCGCTGCCGGCCGCAGTTTTTGTGATGAGGGAGCCGCGGCCGGCCGAGGATTCCGCGCGATGCTATTCAGCCGGGTCTTTCGATGTGTCGACATGGCCGCCGCCCAGGCGCGGGATCAGCATGCCGACCTGCCTGCGATAGTTGCGATAGGTATCGCCGAACGTGTCGATCAGGTCGCGCTCCTCGAAGAAGATGCCGAGCAGGATGTAGCCCGTGCAGGCGACCGTGAAGAGCAGATGGCCCTGGCTCATCACCGGCGCCGACCAGAAGGCAATGACGAAGCCGAGATAGAGCGGGTGGCGCACCTGGCGATACAGCCAGGGCAGATGGAAGACCGGCCCCGGCAGGTCGCGCCCGAGCATGCGGCTGACCACCTGGCGCAGGCCGAAGAGTTCGAAATGATCGATCAGGAAGGTGCTGAGCAGCACCAGGCCGAAGCCGAGCCAGAAGGTGGTATTCAGCAGCAGCACGCCGACCGGATGCTCCACCACCCAGACCGGCGTGGGCATCGGGCGCCACTGCCAGAACAGCAGGATCAGCACCAGGCTGGCGAACAGCACATAGGTGCTGCGTTCCACCGATTTGGGCACGATCATGGTCCACAGCCGCTTGAAGCCCGGCCGCGCCATCAGGCTGTGCTGGACGGCGAAAGCGCCGAGCAGCAGCGTGTTGATCACCAGCGCCTCGGCCAGCGACGCCGAGGTTAGCGAAGCCTGGGCCGGCGCATCGATGCCCTTCGGCACCAGGATGTTGCCGACGAAGCCGATGGCATAGCTGAAGGTGAGGAAGAAGATCAGATAGCAGGCCAGGCCATAAACCAGTGCAATCACGCCGCCCATGTTTCCCTCTTTGAAAAAGCGCAGGCGATGGCCGCCGGACCGGCAGCACCGCCAGGGCTGCAGGCTTTAGCCCTGCACCATGGAAGGCAGCGTGGAAGCGGGAGTGGAAAATGCGGCCGGCGGGAGGGAATAAAAAGCCGGAACATCGGTCTGTCTGTTGAACCGATGCCGGCGCGGCTAGCCCTCAGGGACTATTGAGGCGGCTGTCCGGGCTATGTCACAGCCACCGTCGGTGCGGAACCTGTATCGTCTACCGAGGGAGCGAGTGGCACCGATGGCCGTGGACAACGACGCTGGAAGTCTGCTGACGCTGCGCCTGCTCGGGCCGCTGGCGGTGCTGCAGGATGGCCTGGCCGTGACCCTGCCGGCCTCGCGCAAGGTGCGCGCGCTGCTCGGCTATCTCGCCATGACGCCGCAGCCGGTGACGCGCAGCCAGCTCTGCGACCTGCTGTGGGACGGGCCGAACGATCCGCGTGGCGAGCTGCGCTGGTGCCTGAGCCGCATCCGCGCGGCGATCGACCCGAAGCTGCAGGGTCGCCCGCCGCAGGGCCCCAGCCGCATCGAAACGCAGGAGGACAGCCTGCGCCTGCGGCTTGATGGCTGCAGCGTGGATGCGCTCGACGCCGCAGCGTCCGTCGCGGATGACCTCAACCGCCTGCCGCTTGCGGAACTGCAGCGGCGCGCGGCGCTGTTTGCCGGCGAGTTTCTCGAAGGCCTGGATGCCGACCGCATGCCGGGTTTCAACACCTGGCTGATGGCGCAGCGCCGCCGCATGCGCGGCCTGCGCGTCGCGCTGCTCGAACGGATCGTCGCGCTGAGCGAAACAGATGCGGCAACGGCGCTGCCCTGGCTGGAACAGTGGCAACAACTGGTGCCCTTCGATCTGCGGGTGCATGAGAAGCTGCTGCAGGCGCTGGCACGACAGGGCCGCTTCGCCGAGGGCGAGGCGCATCTGCAGGCAGCCATGCGGCTGTTCCAGTCGGAAGACCTGGAACAGCGGCCGCTGCGCGCGGCCTGGATGGCGGCGCGGCAGCAGAGCCAGCCCCAACCGAACCACCCGCAGCCGCGCCTGGAAACGGCGGCCGCGTTGCCGCCGCAACCGGACGCGCCCCCCGTTGCCGAACCGGCGCGGCGCGCCTCGATTGCCGTGATGCCGTTCCGCGACGGCGATCTCGGCCGGCCGGTCAGCTGCCGGACTGCCGACTGGCTGACCACCGATGTGATCGTGCGGCTGGCGCGGCTGCGCAGCCTGCTGGTGATCTCGCAGGGCACGACGCTGGCGCTGCGCGACCGCTGGATGGCGCCGGACGATGCCGCGCGGCTGCTGAATGTCGACTATGTCGTGAACGGGTCGCTGTGCCGGGCCCATCATCGCCTCGTCATCACGGTCGAACTGGCGGAGACGCGGTCGGGCCGCATCCTGTGGACTGAAGCCTTCGATTACCGGGCGGAGGATGCGCTGCTCGCCTTCGACGAGATCGGCGCGCGCATCGCCGACCGCATCACCACCGAGGTGGATGCCACTGAGCGCCAGCGCGCCATTCTCAAGCCACCGAAGTCGCTGACCGCCTGGGAGGCCTATCACCGCGGCATGTGGCATTTCTACCATTTCGACCGCGTGGAAAACCGCAAGGCACAGCAGTGTTTCGAGGCCGCAGTGCAGCTCGATCCGACATTTTCCCGCGCCCATGCCGGCCTGTCGTTTGCGCATTACCAGAATGCCTTCCAGGGCTGGGCCGACCGCGCCTGCGAATCCGAACGCGCCTATGCCAGCGCCAGCCAGGGCCTGATGGCCGATGACCGCGACCCGGCGGTGCATGAAGTGATGGGCCGGGCGCTGTGGCTGCGCGGCGAGCTGGACAGCGCGCTGACCGAACTGGAAACCGCCATCGACCTGAGCCCGAATTTCGTGCCGGGCCACTACACGCTGTCCTTCTTCCACAGCCTGGAAGGCGATCCGCAGGCCGCGATTCTGGCGTCGGACCATTCGCGCCAGATCAGCCCCTTCGACCCGCTGATGTTCGCCATGCTGGCGACCCGCGCCGTGGCGCTGTTGCGGCTGAAACGCTTCGACGAGGCGGCCGACTGGGCGACGCGCGCGGCGGCCCGGCCGAATGCGCATCTGCATGTGCAGGCGCTGAGCGCCTATGCGCTGGCGCTGGCCGACCGCCTGCCGGAAGCCCGCACGCGCCTGGACCAGGTCCGCGCACGCTGGCCGGATTACACGGTCGAGACCTATCTCGCGGCCATGCGGCTGGCGCCGGAAGGCGCGGCGATGGTGCGCAAGGTGGCGCAGCGCGTCGATGCGTGATGACGAATGAAAATGGCCGGGGAAGCTGCCCCGGCCTTTCTTCCAAATGCGTCATGCCCGGACTTGATCCGGGCATCCACGCCCCTTTCTTTTAACGCTACATCCAAAACGTGGATGGCCGGCCAAGAAAATCTCCTGGGCCCGGCCATGACAGTATGGTTTGAGTCGCATCACCCCTTCGCCACCGCTTCGGCAATCGCCTTGCCGACATCCTTCGTGTTGGCCTGACCGCCCATATCGGGCGTGCGCGGCCCGGCTTCGAGCACCTCTTCGATCGCCTTCATCACGGCATCCGACGCATCCTTGTGGCCGAGATGCTCGAGCATCATCGCGCCGCACCAGATCTGGCCGACCGGGTTTGCAATCCCCTTGCCGGCAATATCCGGCGCCGAGCCATGCACCGGCTCGAACAGCGAGGGGAATTTGCGCTCCGGATTGAGATTGGCCGAAGGGGCGATGCCGATGGTGCCGGTGCAGGCCGGACCCAGGTCGGACAGGATATCGCCGAACAGGTTCGAGCCGACCACGACATCGAACCAGTCGGGATGCTGCACGAAATGCGCGGTGAGAATGTCGATATGATACTGGTCGACCTTCACGCCGGGATATTTCTTCTTCATCTCGGCGACGCGCTCGTCCCAGTAGGGCATGGTGATCGAGATGCCGTTCGACTTGGTCGCCGAGGTGAGATGCTTCTTCGGCCGGCTCTGCGCCAGATCGAAGGCGAATTTCAGAATCCGGTCCGAGCCCGTGCGGGTCAGGATGGTTTCCTGGATGACGAATTCGCGCTCGGTGCCGCCGAACATGCGGCCGCCGATCGAGGAATATTCACCCTCGGTGTTTTCGCGCACGACATAGAAATCGATGTCCCCGACCTTGCGGTTGGCCAGCGGCGACGGAATGCCCGGCATCAGGCGCACCGGGCGCAGGTTGACATACTGGTCGAATTCGCGGCGCCACTGGATCAGCGAGCCCCAGAGCGAAATATGGTCCGGCACTTTCTCGGGCCAGCCGACCGCGCCGAAGAAGATGGCGTCATGGCCGCCGATCTTGTCCTTCCAGTCGGCCGGCATCATCGCGCCGTGCTTCATGTAGTGATCGACGCTCCAGTCGAAATGGTCGTAGGCGAAATCGATGCCGAAGCGGCGCGCCACCGCATCCAGCACAGCCACGCCTTCCGGCACCACTTCCTTGCCGATGCCGTCGCCGGGGATCACCGCGATCCTGTGTGTCTTAGCCATGAGTTACGCGTCCTTTTTGATTTTGATTCTGGGGAGACTTAAGCAGGTTTTACTCAGTCGGCATACAGGTCAGTCAGCATACTGGCCGGCCGCCTTGATCAGCGGGGCCCATTTGTCGATTTCGGCATAGAGATGCGCCTTCAGCGCCGCCGGGGTGGCGCGCGCGTCGGAGGCCACCGTCGTGTTGATATCGGCAAAGCGCTTGACGATCTCGGCATCCTTCAGCGCGCCGCGCGCGGCCGCCGCCAGCTTCTGCACGACCGCCTCGGGCGTGCCCTTGGGCGCATACAGCGCATGCCAGACATTGACCTCGAAGCCCTTCAGGCCGGCCTCGTCGGCGGTCGGCAGGTCGGGCAGGTCGGCCAGCCGCTGCTTGGTGGTGATGGCATAGGCCTTGACCTTCTTCGCCTTGATCTGGCCGGTGGTATTGGTGGCCTGGTCGCAGGTCATGTCGAGCTGCTTGCCGAGCAGATCCTGCATCACCGGCGCATTGCCGCGATAGCCGACCGTGTTGAGCTGCACGCCCATCGCCGACATCATCAGCATACCGCAGAGATGCGACGCCGCGCCGATGCCGGCATTGCCGTAGGAGACCTTGTTGCCTTCCTTTTTCAGATGGGCGACCAGTTCGGGCAGCGTGTTGGGCGGGAAGTCCTCGCGCGCGATGATGGTCATCGCGGAATCGGTCAGCAGTGCGATCGGCGAAAAGGCGGTTTTGGTGTCGTAGGGCAGCTTGCGATACAGCGTGGCCGCCGTGGAGATACCGACATGATGCACCAGCAGGGTATGGCCGTCCGGCTCGGCGGTGGCGACGCGGTTGGCGCCGATGGTGCCGCCGGCACCGGTGGCGTTTTCCACCACCACGGTATGGTTGTTGAGCTGGCGCGACAGGCCGAGCGCGGTCAGGCGCGCGACCGTATCGGTCGGGCCACCGGCGGCATAGGGCACGATCACGGTGATCGCCTTGCTCGGCCAGCTCTGAGCCAGAGCGGGAGCGGCAGTGAAAGGCAGCAGGACGGCTGCCGCGAGCATGAGAGAGCGCATGGATTTCCTCCGTTTTGTATTTATGCGGAGGAGTCTAGCGCCTGGGGCCACGGCGCGGCCAATGCCACTGTTGCCTCACGCGATGCCGGGCCGGCATAGCGGGACGGCTAGGCGCCCCGCTCCCACACCGCCTGGTCGGTGACGATGTAATCGACGCGGCCTTCGCGCAGCAGGCGCAGCATGTCGGAGGGTGCATCCAGCGCGGGTTCGTTGCCGATCTGCATGGCTAAGCCGAGCAGCCCGGGCAACCAGCAGAGCGACTTGTAGCTTTCGATCAGGCCGTGCAGCAGCGGATGGCGCAGTTCGTCGACGATCTCGGCGCTGACCGGATGCGTCGCAATCGCCGGCAGCTGCACCGCCCAGCGCGGCGCCAGTTGCGCGGCGATGGCCGGATCGCGCCAGCCGGGCAGCAATTCGGCCAGCGCGGCACGCGAGGCATGCAGCACCGGCTGGCTCCAGGCCGGGCGATCAAGCCGCGCCGCCACCTGGGCCGGCAGGCCGGCATCCTTGCCGGCGAACAGGATCAGCCGATTGATGCCGCCGCTGGCGCCGATGCCGCGGCCCTCGCCGATGGCGATCACCTTGCCGGCATGCAGCAGGGCGGCGGCGGCGCGCAGCGGATCGCGGCTGACCATGCGGCAGCCGGCATTGCCGAGCACCGGATCGAGGTCGCCGCTGTAATCGCGGCCCCAGGCGGCCTCGCGCAGCGGCCGGCGCTGGCGCAGGAAGGCGTCCAGACCGTCCTGCTGCAGCAGCAGGCTGAGCGCGCCGCCCAGCGGCAGCGCGCTTTCATCCATCAGCTGCGCCGAGAGGGCGACGCCGTCGCCGAGCCGTGTCTGCAGCTGCAGCAGCAGCACCGGATCGGCCAGCAGAGGCCCGGCGAGCGCGACGCGGCGCAGGCCATGGCGCTCAAGCAGAACCTTGATCGCGTCCGCGAAACGGTCGGCCAGCAGCAGCGCGAGCGAGGCGGCCAGGATCGCCGGGGGCTGGTCTTCGGCCAGCCGGCGCAGCCAGCGCGCCGCGCCGCCTTCGTTGGAAAAATCGGTGACGATGCGCCCCTGCGCATCGACCGTGACATGGGCGCGGAAGGCTTCGCCGAAAAGCGGCTCGGCCTGCAGGGCAAGCGCAAACAGCGATGCTGCATCGGGCAGGCCGAGGCCGTCGATGGCAAGGCCGACCAGGCGGCCGACGGAGTCGCCCTCGCCGTCTTCCTGCAGCAGCGCGAGACGGCCGTATTTCAGCACATGGGCGGCGCAGCCGGTCTGGTCGGCGGTGAAGATCAGCGTGTCGTCGGCCCAGGGCGCGTCGGCCAGCGCCAGCATCGCGTAGGCCTCATGCCGGCCGTAGAACCGCGTCTGCACATGACGGTTGAGGCCGAGATCACCGGCCAGCAGCCCGAGATCGAGCAGGCTTTCCGGTGCGGCGGAACGCCGATGCTTGCGCGCCTCCTCGGGCAGGCTGATCGGTGTGTCGCGACCGAGCAGGCTGCGCAAACCGCGGCCGACACGGCGCGGCAGGGAGAGCGCGCGGAAATGCCGGCCGGGAAACAGGCCCTGGCTCAGCGCCAGTCCGGCGATATCGCCGGCGCGCAGATTGGCAATGTCGAGGCATTCACCGATCGCTTCCACCGGCAGGCGGCCGCCATCGCGCATCACGCCGCTCAGCCGTGCCAGTGGCACGGCGGCGAGCAGACGGCTGCCGTCGAACACGGCGGCGCCGGCGTCCTGCCAACCGGAATGGACGCCGAGCACCAGCATGATCAGCCGTTACGCACGTAACGTGGCGCCGCAGGCCTTTTCGGCTGCCGCCACGATCTTTTTCGCCACCGCCTCGATCTCGGCATCGGTCAGCGTCTGCTGTTGCGGTTCAAGACGCACCGAAATCGCCAGCGACTTCTTGCCCTCGGGGATTCCCGCGCCGGCGAAGATATCGAACACGGAGGTGCGCGCGATCAGCGCCTTGTCCGAACCGCGCACGGCTTTCAGCAGAGTTTCCGCCTGCACATGCGCATCGACGATGAAGGCGAAGTCGCGCTCGACGGCCTGCAGTTCGGACAGTTTCAGCGCCGGCCTGGTGCGGACGCCGGCCTTGCCGCGGCTGGCCGGGATGCGGTCGAGCCAGACTTCGAAGCCGACGAGCGGACCTTTGATATCCAGCTTCTGCAGCACACGTGGATGCAATTCGCCGAAAGTGGCGAGAATGGTTTTCGGACCCAGACGCAGCGTGCCGGAGCGGCCGGGATGATACCAGCCGGGCGCGCCATCCATCACCATCAGCGGACTGACATCGACACCGGCCGCACTGAGCGCAGCGAGCGCATCGGCCTTGGCATCATAGCCATCGACATTGCGCGGGCGGTCGCGCCAGTGCCGCGCGCCGGTCTGGCCGCGCCGGATGCCGGTGGCGACGATGGACTGGCCATCCATGGCGACGGAGGCATATTGCGGCCCGATCTCGAACAGCGCGACATCCAGCGTGCCGCGATCCATGTTGCGTTTTGCAGCAGAGATCAGGCCGGGCAGGATCGAGGGCCGCATCGTGTCCATATCGGCGCTGATCGGATTGACCAGGCGCAGTTCCTCCTGCCCGCCGCCGAAGACTTCCGCCTCCGTGCTGCGGATGAAGGAATAGGTGACGGCTTCGGTGAGGCCTCGCGCGGCGAGCGCACGTCGCGCCATGCGCACGCGGCGCTGCCCGGCGCTCACGGCAGGCGCCGGCACGGCGCGCAAAGGCGGCAGCGGTTCGGCCGGAATGGCATCGAAGCCGTGCAGGCGGGCGATTTCTTCTACCAGATCGGCTTCGCCGTCGATATCGGGACGCCAGGACGGCACATCGACCGCCAGCACATCACCGGATTTCGTCACCCTGAAGCCGAGCGAGTCCAGGATGCGGGTCTGTTCAGCAACAGGCAGATCGAAGCCGACCAGACCGAGCAGGCGCGAGGGCCTTAAGCTGACGGTCTTCTTCCAGTCCGGTTCCTGGCCGGCGATCACGGTCTCCGACGGCTCGCCGCCGCACAGTTCGAGAATCATCTGCGTAGCCACGTCGATACCGGATTTCACGAAGGCCGGATCGACGGTGCGCTCAAAACGATGACGCGCATCGGAATGGATGCCGAGCTTGCGGCCGGTGGCCGCCGTACGCAGCGGATCGAACCAGGCGGATTCGACAAAGACTTCGGTGGTCTCGAAGGAACAGCCGGAATGTTCGCCACCCATCACGCCGCCGAGGCCTTCAGGGCCGTTCTCGTCGGCGATCACGGTGATGCTGTCGTCCAGCACATATTCCTTGCCGTCCAGCGCCAGCAGCTTTTCGCCGGCCTGGGCCAGACGCGCGGTGATATTGCCCTTCACCTTGGCGGCATCGAAGACATGCAGCGGGCGGCCGAGATCATAGGTGAAGAAATTGGTGATATCGACCAGCGCCGAAATCGGACGCAGGCCGATGGCCTTGAGCCGCTGCTGCAGCCAGGCCGGCGACGGGCCGTTCTTCACGCCGCGGATATGGCGACCGACAAAGATCGGGCAGGCCTTTTCCGCGCCAGCCGGGAAATCGAGCGAGACGTTGATCGGGCTTTTATAAGCGCCCGGCACCACCTTGATATCCAGCGGCCTGAGCTTGCCGAGACCGGCGGCGGCCAGATCGCGCGCGATGCCATGGATGCCGAGGCAGTCGCCGCGGTTCGGCGTCAGCTTGATCTCGATCACAGGATCGTCGAGGCCGAACACGGAGGCCATCGGTGCGCCCAGCGGCGTGTCGAGCGGCAGATCGATAATGCCGGTATGTTCGTCGGTCAGGCCCATCTCGCGTTCCGAGCAGAGCATGCCGTTCGAGGCCACGCCGCGGATATTGGCGGCCTTGAGCAGCAGCTGCGTGCCGGGCACGGTGGATCCGACCGGTGCGAAAATGCCCTTCATGCCGGCGCGCGCATTCGGTGCACCGCAGACGACCTGGAACGTCTCGGTGCCGGTGAAGACTTCGCAGACCCGCAGCTTGTCGGCATTGGGATGCTGTTCGGCCTTTTTCACTTCGGCCACGATAAAGGGCGCGAAGATCGCGGCGCGATCCTCGATGCCTTCCACTTCCAGGCCGATGGCGGTCAGCTTCGCGGCGATCTCGTCGAGCGAGGCGGTGGTGTCGAGGTGGCTCCTGAGCCAGGCGAGGGTGAATTTCATCGCGCGACTCCCTGACCCAGCGTGGGGATATCGAGTGGCACGAAGCCGTAATGCCTGAGCCAGCGCAGATCGGCGTCGAAGAAGCTGCGCAGATCGGGGATGCCGTATTTCAGCATGGCGATACGGTCGATGCCCATGCCGAAGGCGAAGCCCTGCCATTCGTTCGGGTCGAGGCCGCAGTATTCCAGCACCTTCGGATTGACCATGCCGGAGCCGAGGATTTCGAGCCAGTCATTGCCCTCGCCGACGCGCAGCACGCCGCCGTCGCGCGAGCAGTTGATATCCACTTCGGCCGAAGGTTCGGTGAAGGGGAAATAGCTCGGGCGGAAGCGCATCTTCACCTTGTCGGTCTCGAAGAAGGCCTTGCAGAATTCGGTCAGCACGCCTTTCAGATGGCCCATATGGGTGGCGCGGTCGATCACCAGACCTTCCACCTGATGGAACATCGGCGTGTGCGTCATGTCGTAGTCGCTGCGATACGTGCGGCCCGGCACGATGATGCGATAGGGCGGCGGACCGCCGCGCATGGTGCGCACCTGCACCGGCGAGGTATGTGTGCGCAGCACGATCTGCTCGCCGTCGCTGCCGCGCCTGGGCAGATAGAACGTGTCCTGCATCTGCCGCGCCGGGTGTTCGGGCGGGATGTTCAGCGCCGTGAAATTGTGGAAGTCGTCCTCGATATCCGGGCCTTCGGCGATACTGAATCCCATCGCGGCGAAAATCTCGGTGATCTCGTCGATCACCTGGCTGACCGGATGGATGCGGCCCTGCTGCTCGGCGCTTTCGTTGAGCGGCAGTGTCATGTCGAGCGTTT
>JAEYSS010000142.1 GCA_023434425.1 Pseudomonadota bacterium
CCGGCAACGCCGGCCCACAACGCTGTCAGCGAGCGGCGGATCTCTTCGGGGAAACTCAGGGCGACGAACAAGCGGATCATGGCTGAGCCCTCCGCTGGATGTGACCTTGCGGCCCGGTATGAACGCCCAATCAGGCGCTCGGGTTCGGATACTCCCGGTGAATCGCTTCGATGCCGTCGATGACCTCCTGCGGCAGTTTCACGTGGATGCTGTCGATATCGGCCTTCAGCTGCGCCATGGATGTCGCGCCGATAATATTGGAGGCCACGAAGGGCCGGCTGTTCACGAAGGCCAGCGCCATCTGCGACGGATCGAGGCCATGCTGCTGCGCCAGCGCCACATATTTCTCCGTGGCCTTTTCGACGCGCGGATTGCTGTAGCGCGTGAAACGCGTGAACAGGGTGAGCCGCGCACCGGCGGGTTTGGCGCCGCCGAGATACTTGCCGCTGAGCACGCCCATGGCGAGCGGCGAATAGGCCAGCAGGCCGACCTCTTCCATCCTGGTGACTTCGGACAGCGACGCCTCGTACCAGCGATTGAGCAGGCTGTAGGGATTCTGGATCGAGACAATGCGAGGGCGCGCCTTGCTGGCGTCGGCATCCTTGAGATGCTGCATCACCCCCCAGGCGGTTTCGTTCGACACGCCCATGGTGCGGATCTTGCCGGCCTTCACCAGTTCGCCCATCGCATCCAGCGTTTCGGCGATGGCGACCGAGGCCTCGTCGTTCCACGGATATTCGGCGCGGCCGAAATTCACCGTCAGGCGATCGGGCCAGTGCGTCTGGTAGAGATCGATATAATCGGTCTGCAGGCGCTTCAGGCTCTTGTCGACCGCCTCAAAAACCTGCTTGCGGCTCAGGTTCGGCGGCTGCTTGTCGTCGCGCAGCCAGTCGAATTCGCCACGCGGGCCGCCGCCGCGACCGGCGACCTTGGTGGCCAGCACGATCTTGTCGCGATCCCTGCGCTTTTTCAGCCAGGTGCCGATGTAGCTTTCGGTGCGGCCCTGGGTTTCCGCCTTGGGCGGCACCGGATACATCTCGGCGGCGTCGATGAAGTTGATGCCGTGGTCCAGCGCGTAATCCAGCTGGGCATGCGCCTCGGCCTCGGTATTCTGCTCGCCCCAGGTCATGGTTCCGAGGCAGATCAGGCTGACCTGAATGTCGGTACGGCCTAAACGACGGAACTCCATGACAAAACTCCCAACTCGAACAAGGCGCCAATGACTGCCGGGTGTTTCGGCGGCAGGGTCATTTTGTCGGCACGATTCGGCTTTTACAACAACGAATTGACGTTATTGGCCGAGGAACCGCAAAATATGGGGGAGCGTGCGGTCCACCATGACAGCAACCCCGTCGCGGGTCGGATGGATCCCGTCGCTCAGATTCAGCCGCGCTTCCCCGGCGACGCCGTCCAGGAAGAATGGATACAGCGGCGCGCCGTGTTTGGCGGCAAGATCGGGGAAGATGCCGTTGAAGCGGCGGCCGTAATCGGCTCCCAGATTGGGCGCCGCCAGCATACCCATCAGCAGCACCGGCAGTTTGGCCTGCTTCAGCTTGGTCAGGATGGCGTCCAGATTGGTGCGCGCCTGTTCGGGCGGCAGGCCGCGCAGCATGTCGTTGGCGCCCAGTTCGACGATCACATGGGTCGGCCTGTCGGCCAGTGCCCAGTCGAGCCGCGAAGCCGCTGCAGCGGTGGTATCGCCCGAGACTCCGGCATTCAGCACCGTGATACTGACACCCTTCGCCTTGAGCGCCTTTTCAAGCTGGGCCGGATAGGAGGCATCGGGCGGCAGGCTGTAACCGGCGACCAGGCTGTCGCCGAAAACCAGGAGCCGAATGGGCGCCTGGTTCTGACCTTGCGCCTGGGCCACCGCTGACAACAGCGTGATCAGCATCACCGCCAGCAGGCCTGCGGCATTGTGACAGCGCCGGAAAAACCCATATCTTTCGTATAACTTCACGATTTGCCTTCCTGACAGGAACCTGACCACCGATGGCGTCATCCAGCGCGAACCCGCCTTCCGTTGCACGCGAGCCGATTGTTCGCCTGAACGATGTGCACCTCACTCTCGCCAGCACGGCCGGACCGGTCAATATCCTGCGCGGCATTGACCTGGATGTGATGCCGGGCGAGCGCATCGGCATCGTCGGCCCCTCGGGCTCGGGCAAATCCACCCTGCTGGCGGTGCTGGCCGGATTGGAACGCGTCAGCAGCGGCAGGGTTCAGGTTGCCGGCGCCGATCTGAATGCGCTGAACGAGGACAGACTGGCGCTGTGGCGGCGCAGCCGCGTCGGCATCGTATTCCAGAGCTTTCACCTGATCCCGACCATGACGGCACTCGAAAACGTCGCCGTACCGCTGGAACTGGCCGGCACCGGCGACGCCACCGACCGCGCCCGCGCCGCTCTGGTGCAGGTCGGACTGGCGAACCGCGAGACGCATTATCCGGCCCAGCTGTCCGGCGGCGAGCAGCAGCGCGTGGCGCTGGCCCGCGCCGTGGCGCCGCATCCGGCCCTGCTGCTGGCCGACGAACCGACCGGCAATCTGGACGGCAGCACCGGCCATGCCATCATCGATCTGATGTTTGGCGAGGCCGCGAGGCTGAACTCCACGCTGATCCTGATCACGCATGACGAAAATCTCGCCGCGCTTTGCGACCGTGTGGTGCGCATCGAGGATGGCAAGGTGAAAAGCATCGAACGTCGCACGCAGCAGGCGGCCGACTGATGCTGTCTCTCCGCTTCTCGCTTCGTGAGCTGCGCGGCGGCCTGCGCGGCTTCCGCCTGTTCGTCGCCTGCCTGGGCCTTGGCGTCGCAGTGATTGCCGGCATCGGCACGCTGGGTGCATCCATCGTGGCCGGGCTGGAACGTGACGGCCGCAGCCTGCTGGGCGGCGATATCGAATTCCGCCTGATCCATCGCCCCACCACGCCCGACGAGCAGGCCTTCCTCGAAAAGCAGGGCCAGGTGGCGCAGGCCGTGCAGATGCGCGCCATGGCGCATGCCATGCGCAGCGACGAACGCACACTGGTGGAACTGAAAGCCGTCGACGGGGCCTACCCGCTCTATGGTCGCATCGACCTGGAGCAGCCGGGCGATCTCGCCGAGCTGCTGGCGGTGAAGGATGGCATCGCCGGCGCCGCCGTGGATCCGCAGGCGCTGATCCGGCTGGACGCCGCCATCGGCGACCGGCTCGGCATCGGCGAAGCCGAATTCGAGATCCGTGCCGTGATTGCGCGCGAACCCGACCGCGCCACCGAAGGCCTGACGCTGGGTCCGCGCGTGATGATCGCCACCGGCGCGCTGGAGGCGACCAAACTGGTGCAGCCCGGCACCATGGCCTACTGGCATTACAGCGTGAAGCTGAAGGACGGCCTGACCGCCCCGCAGGTGCAGGAGATCGCCAAGCGCGATTTCGCAGCCTCCGGCTGGCGCATGCGCGACTGGAAGGAAGGCAGCCCCGGTGTGCGGCGCTTCCTCGACCGCGCCGGACTGTTCCTGGTGCTGGTCGGACTCACTGCTTTGCTGATCGGCGGCGTTGGCGTGGCCAATGCCGTGCATGCACATCTGAGCGGCAAGACACCAACGATTGCGACGCTGAAATCGCTCGGCGCGACCTCTGGCCTGATCTTCCGCGTCTATCTGTGGCAGACCCTGCTGCTGGCCGTCCTCGGCATTGGCATCGGCATCGTGGTGGGGGCAACCTTGCCCAATCTTGCCGCCGGTGCGCTGGCCGAAATCCTGCCGCTGCCACTGGTCCCGGGTCTCTACTGGCAACCGCTGGCGCTGGCCGCAAGCTACGGCCTGCTGGTGGCGCTCGCTTTCACCATCTGGCCGCTGGCGCGCGCCGCCGAAATCCGACCGGCTGCGCTCTATCGCGACCTCGTGGCGCCCGGCCGCCGCCTGCCCCGCCCCGGCTATGTGATCGCCACGCTGGCGCTGTTCGTGGCGCTGGCGGCGCTGGCCATCCTCGGCACCGAAGAACGCCGCTTCGCCTCGGCCTTCGTCTTTGCCGCGATCATTGCCTTTGTGCTGTTCCGCATCATCGCCGCTGGCGTGGCGAAAGTCGCGCGCCACATTCGGCCGCGCGACGTGCGACTGAAACTGGCCTTCGCCAGCCTGCACCGGCCCGGCGCGGCCACGGCGGCCCTGCTGCTGTCGCTCGGCGTGTCGCTGACCCTGCTGGTGGCGATCACGCTGGTGGAAAGCAATCTGCACGCCCAGGTGGAGGAACGCCTCCCCGATGAGGCACCGGCTTTCTTCTTCGTCGATATCCAGGCCGCGCAGATGGACGAGTTCCGCGCCGCCGTGCTGGGGACACCGGGCGCGCGCGATCTCGATGCCGTGCCCAACCTGCGCGGTCGCATCACGCAGGTGAAGGGCATACCGTCGGCACAGATCGAGGTTGCGGCCGAGCAGCGCTGGGTGCTGCAGGGCGACCGCGGGCTGACTTACGCGCGCGACCTGCCGGCCGGATCGTCGCTGATCGCCGGTCAATGGTGGCCGCGCGACTATAACGGTCCGCCGCTGATCTCCATCGAGGAGAAAGCTGCTGCCGGCCTGAATGTCGGCATCGGCGACCGGCTGACGGTGAATGTGCTGGGTCGCGACATCGAGGCCGAGATATCCAGTATCCGCCGCCTCGACTGGAGTTCGATGGGCATCAATTTCGTGCTGGTCTTTTCGCCCGGCCTGCTGGAACGCGCGCCGCACACTTTCCTCGCCACCGTGAAAGCAAGCCCGGCAGCGGAACTGGACCTGTTCCGTGCTGTAACGCAAAAATATCCCGGCATCTCGGTCGTGCGCATGAAAGACGTGCTGACCGAGCTGAATAACATCGTGCTGAAACTGGGCGCCGCCGTGCGCGGTGCGGCGGCCATCACGCTGATTGCCGGACTGATCGTGCTGGCCGGCGCGCTGGCAGCGGAACATCGCCGCCGTCTGAAGGAAGGCGCGATCCTGAAGGCGCTGGGCGCGACGCGGCGCGACATCATCCTGGCGCATGTCATCGAATATGGCAGCGTCGGTCTGGTCGGCGCGGCACTCGCCTTCCTGCTCGGCTGGGCGGCCGCCTGGGCGATGGTGACCGTGATGATGAACGCGACCTTCTACTTCGCACCCGGCGTGGCGGCGGCCACTGCTCTGGGCGGCGTCGCGGCCACGCTGCTGTTGGGTCTGGCGGGAGCATGGCAGGCCCTGGCGGCGAAACCGGCGCCGCTGCTGCGCACCGTATGACGGCAAGACCAGAGGACATCGCCGGGATTTACGAGCGCAAGGCGCGCGAATTCGACACCGTGCGCAGCCGCGCCCTGTTCGAGCGCGGCTGGCTGGAGCGCTTCGCCGCGCTGCTGCCGGAACATGCCACAGTGCTGGATCTCGGCTGCGGCCATGCGGAGCCGATTGCCGCCTGGCTGATCGCACAGGGTTTCGACCTCACCGGTGTGGATACATCGCCCAGCCTGCTGGCACTCTGTCGCCAGCGTTTTCCGGATCAGGACTGGATCGAAGACGACATGCGCAAGGTTGCGCTGGGCAGGCAGTTCAACGGGCTGATCGCATGGGACAGTTTCTTTCATCTCGGCTTTGACGACCAGCGCGCCATGTTCGCGCGTTTCCGCGCCCATGCCGCGCCGGGTGCCGCGCTGATGTTCACCAGCGGGCCGTCGCACGGCGAGGCCACCGGCGACCATGCCGGCGAAGCGCTGTATCACGCCAGCCTGGCGCCGGAGGACTACCGCGCGCTGCTGGCCGAAGCAGGTTTCAACGTGGTGGCGCATAAGGCCAACGACGCCGATTGCGCCGGCCATACCGTCTGGCTGGCGCAACGCAAGGCTTAACTCAGCGTACCAGGATCAGCCGCGCCGCGAGTCCGGCGAGACCGCAGACGGCAACAATCACGCCCATCCCCAGCGCCGGGCTGGCGGCCAGTAAACCGACAACACCGCTCGTCACCGCGCCCAGGCCGAATTGCAGCGTGCCGATCAGCGCAGCAGCCGAGCCGGCGCGATGCGCTTCGGTCGCCATGGCACTGGCAGCTGCATTGGGCAGCACGGCGCCCAGGCTGGTGATGTAGAGGAACAGCGGAATCCAGACGCCCCAGATCCCGCCGATGGACAAGACCGCGCAGACCAGCAGCAGCAGTCCGGCCGCCGCCATGGCAAACAGCGCGACGATCAGCACCTCATCCAGCGAAAAGCGGCGCAGCAGGGCGCGGTTGACCTGCGAGAATCCGATGATGCCCACGGCATTGATGCCGAACAGCCAGCCATAGGCCTGCGGCGAGAGATGGTAGAGGTCGATAAAGACGAAGGGCGAGGCCGCGATATAGGAAAACAGCCCGCCCATGCCGAGGCTGGAGGCCAGCGTGTAGCCCATGTAGCGCCGCGTGGTGAGCAGGTCGGCATAGACGCGCAGAGCCGAGCCGAAAGTGAGGCGCATGTCGGGCTGTGGTCCGCGTGTTTCGCGCAGCCACAGTCTTGCCGCGATCATCAACAGCGTGGCGAAGCCGGCAAGCAGCCAGAAGATGGCATGCCAGTCGAACACCGCCAGCACGACGCCGCCGAGCAGCGGGGCCAGGATCGGCGCCACGCCCATAACCAGCATCAGCAGCGACATGACCCGGGCACCTTCGCGCGGCTCGAACAGATCGCGCACCATGGCCCGCGAAATCACCATGCCGGCGCAGGACCCGAAGGCCTGGACAAAGCGGGCGGCGATGAGGCTGTCGATATTCGGCGCCAGCGCACAGGCGACCGAGGCCGCGATGTAGAGCAGGTTGCCGACCAGCAACGGTGCGCGCCGACCGAAACGGTCGCTGATCGGCCCGTAGAAGAGCTGCCCGATGGCAAGACCGAGGAAAAACACCGAGAGCGTCCGCTGCACGCCACCCGAATCGGTCTGCAGCGTGCGCTCCAGCGCGGGCAGGCCCGGCAGATACATATCCACAGCGAGCGGCGTGAACGCGCTGAGCGCCCCCAGAATGAGGGCCAGACGCCACAGAGAGCCGTGGGGCGGTAACACGCCGGGCGATGGGCTACGCGAAAGATCGGTCATGGAAATCCAGAAATTGGCGGTTTTCCGCCATCATATGGAGGCGCTGCCTTTGTACGCCTTGCGCCGCGGGCTGGCGAGGGCCGCCATCACACAATCGGCATCGGTCGCATTTCGCCCTGTTTTGCGAAAAATCTCCGTCACCTGAATGACTTATAAAGAAATTTTATGCAGGTTTTATTCTTGAATTTCGCCCCGGCACTGACAATATGCTGTTCACCAACTTTGTCTGAGGAGGCAACATCAATGGCGACCCCGTTCAACCAGCCGCGCTTTGGCTACGGCACCACCACGATCGATCGTGCGGTGGTGGATCAGGCCCTGCGCAGCTACATGCTGCGGGTCTACAACTACATGGGCTCCGGTCTGGCGCTGAGCGCCATCGTCGCCCTGCTGGTTTCGCAGTCTCCCGCGCTGATGAGCACCCTGTTCACCGGCGGCATGGCCTTCGTGGTCATGCTGGCCCCGCTCGGCATCCTGCTGGTGATGAGCTTCGGCGCCAACAAGATGTCGGCTGCGGCCGTGCAGGGCCTGTACTGGGCCTTCACCGCCACGATGGGCCTGTCGATCTCGACCATCTTTATGGTCTACACCGGCACCTCGATCCTGCGCATCTTCTTCATTACCGCCGCGATGTTCGGCGCGATGAGCCTGTGGGGCTACACCACCAAGCGCGACCTGACCGGCATGGGCACGTTCCTGTTCATGGGCGTGATCGGCCTGGTGATCGCCAGCGTGGTGAACATCTTCCTGGGCTCGACGGTCCTGCAGTTTGCAATCTCGGCGATCACGGTGCTGGTCTTCACCGGCCTGACCGCCTTCGACACGCAGCGCATCAAGTCCGAATTCTACGAGGGCAACCCGGCCGACCTGCAGACCAAGCAGGCGGTGTTCGGCGCTACCTCGCTGTACCTGAACTTCCTGAACATCTTCATGGCCCTGCTCAGCCTGTTCGGCCAGAAGAACGAGTGAGCCCGGCGTAAAACCGGTTTCCAAGAAGCTCCGGCAGGACACTGCCGGGGCTTTTTTTTGTGCAGTGCCGAACCACGCGCGAACCATTCGCTTCCCCCGTGACAAGCCCAAGCCGGCAGCCGTAAGCTGAATTCATCTGCTTACGAACAAGAACAGGATTTCCGCCCCATGAAGCTTGTCCTCGCGATGGTGAAGCACGAGACCAACACGTTTTCACCGCTGGTGACCGATTTCGCGCGCTTCGAGGCCTGGGGGCTCTATACCGGCCAGGCCGCCATCGACGCCTATGCCAAGACCAATATGCCGCTGGGCGTCTATCTCAACCTGGCGAAAGAATATGGCGCCGAGGTCGTGCTGCCGATGGCCGCGGAAGCCATGCCGAGCGGACCAGTCACGGCCGATGCCTACAAGCGCCTGACCGATCCGATCCTGGAAGCGGTGCGCGCCGGTTGCGACGGCTGCCTGCTCGACCTGCATGGCGCAATGGCGGTGGAAGGCCTGGAAGACGGCGAAGGCACGCTGCTGGAAAACATCCGCAAAATCGCGCCTGACCTGCCGATTGCCGTGACGCTCGACCTGCATTGCAACCTGACCCCAAAGATGGTGAACAACTGCACGGCGCTGATCGGCTACAAGACCTATCCGCATGTCGATATGGACGTGGTCGCTGGCCAGGTCGGCCGCGTGGTGATGGACTATCTGGCCGGCAAGCGGGCCAGGCCGGCGATGGCGCTGCGCCAGCTGCCGCTGCTGTCGCAGACGCTGTGCCAGGGCACGGATGACGAGCCGATGAAATCGGCGATCCAGGCCTGCCTGGATGAAGAGGCGAAGGGCCTGCCCTGCGCCAGCGTGTTCGGCGGCTTTGCCATGGCCGATATCACGGACGCCGGTACCACCGTGATTACGGTCGGCAACGACCAGCGCCAGGCCGATGCCGCCGCAGATGCCATCGCCGCCAAAGTCTGGGACAAGCGCGATCTGCACATCTATCAGCATCGCGACCTGGGCGAGACGGTGGCAAAGGCCAAGCGCGAAGGCGGGAAGACTCTCGGTGGGCCTGTGATTCTGCTCGATCACGCCGACAATTGCGGCTCGGGTGGCACACAGGATGTGATGATGGTGATTGCCGAAGTGCTGAAGCAGGGCCTGGAAGACGTCGCCGTCGGCGCGGTCTGGGATCCGGCGGCTGTCGAGGCAATGCAGAAGGCCGGTGTCGGCGCGACCGTCACGCTCGATCTCGGCGGCAAGAGCGACATGCCGTCGCTCAAATTAAAGGGCAAGCCGCTCAAGGTCACCGGAAAGGTCAAGACGCTGACCGACGGCGAATGGGTCGTGCGCGGCCCGATGTATACCGGCTACAAGGTGATGATGGGGCCGACGGCTGTGCTGGAAGTCGAGGAGCGCATGCAAATTGTCGTGGTGTCTCGGCATCACGAGCCCTGGGATACCGGCGTGTTCCGCTCGGTCGGCATCGAGCCCGAACACAAGAAATTCCTGCTGCTGAAATCGCGCATCCATTATCGCGCCGGCTTCGCGCCGCTCGCGAAGGCAACCTTCACGCTGGATGGCGAAGGCGTCACCACCTCGGACAACAGCATCATCCCCTACAAGAATGTGCGCCGGCCGATCTACCCGCTCGATAAGATCAACGACTGGCAGGATGCGACAAAATAAATGCTGAAAGACCGCTGGGGCCTCGACATCGCCACCGACAGCCCGGCCTGCATCGAAGGCCTGAACACCTTCGATACCAGCTTCCTGACCTACGGCACCACGGCGGCCGCCGTGTGGGATGCGGCACGCGCCGATCCGGGCTGCGTGATGGCGCAGGCCAAGGCGGCAGCACTGGAGATGTTCCTGCAAACCGGTGAGTCGGTGACGAAAGCGCAGCCCTGGCTGCGCGGCGCCGAACCTCATCTGGCGCGCGCCACCGAGCGCGAACGGCTGTGGCATACGCAGGTGTCGGCCTGGGTGGCCGGCGACGCCGAAACAGCGATCAGCCTGACAGAGGAAATCGCCACGCGCTGGCCGCAGGATCTCGCCGCCGTGAAGATGACCCAGTTCCACATGTTCCATGTCGGCGACCTGGCCGGCATGCTGCGCATCGCCGAGCAGGCCCTGCCGCATCACCGCGATACCGCCGAGATGCATGGCATGCTGGCTTTCGGCCTGGAGGAAATGAACCGCCTGGACGAAGCCGAGGCGGCCGCGCGGCAGGCCATCGCGCTCAAGCGCTGCGAACCCTGGGCGCATCATGCGCTGGCGCATGTCATGGAAACGCAGGGGCGCTGCGCCGAGGGCCTGGAGACCATGCTGGGCTTTTCCGATTGCTGGGCGGAGAAGAACTCCTTCATGCGCAGCCACAACTGGTGGCATGCCGCGCTCTTCGCCATCGACGCCGACCGGCCCGAAGACGCACTCCGCCTCTATGATCAGCAGGTCTGGGGCGTGTGGAAGGAGTATAGCCAGGACCAGGTGAATGCCGTGGCGCTGCTGGCGCGCCTGGAATTCGCCGGGTTGAATGTCGGTGAGCGCTGGCAGGATGTCGCCGACTATGTCGAGAAGCGCGGCCCGGAGCATGTCGAGCCGTTTCTGGATGCGCATTACCTGCTGGCCCTGACGCGCGCCGGACGCGAGGCGGCAGCGCGACACCTGCTTGGCAGTCTGCGTGACTACGTCGCCAGCCAGCCTGAGCAGCTGACGACGCGCATCTGGCGAGATGTGGGCCTGCCGCTGGCCGAGGGGGTCGCGGCCTATGGACGCGGCGACTGGCGACAGGTCTACGAAAAATTACCTGTCGCTCTGGAAGGTCTCCAGCAGATCGGCGGCAGCCATGCACAGCGCGACCTGTTCTGGCAGTTATGGCTGCAGGCCGGTGCGAAAGCTGGCGAGAAAGCCGCTATAAAGCCGCTTCTGGAGCGTCGCCTGCAGGACCGCCCGACGGTGGCGAAACATCGTCGTGAACTGACTGCGCTGCTGCAGATATAAATTTCCTGTAAACCGGCGAGGTGTCGCGCGGAAAATATCACCCATTGCCGAACGCATGCGGCAGGCACAACGTGAATGCGATGCAGCTGGCGATTCGCCGCTATTCGCGACTGGCCGGCTTGCAGCACAATGCATCAAGGGATGAACCCGATGTTGACCCGCGTGAAAATGATTGCCGCCGCTTTTGCCATGGCCGGTTTCCTGGCTGGCACTGTCGCTCCCGCCTTTGCTCCGGCCGCGCAGGCCGCCAGCCAGACGCAGAGCGCCAAGCCGGCCAAGAAGGCTGAAAAGAAAAAGGCTGCTGCGCCTGCCAAGAAGAAAACAGGTGAGAAGAAGGCGTCTGCCAAGCCGGCCGTGAAGAAGGCCAAGAAGGTCTGATCGCCATCCGGTCGTCTGATCAGGGCCTCTGCCTGCCGGCAGGGGCCCTTGTCTTTTCCGGTTAAAGCGTCGCTTCGCGTTTCGGCTCGAAGAAGCGCAACATCACCGCAAGTTCCTTGCCACGCCGCACGACCCGGCCGCCCTGCGCGATGATGGCAAAAGCGCCCTGCTTACGCGCCAGCTTCGGCGTTTTGACGATGCGATAGAGCGCGCCGTCGGCAGTGCGGCGGAACACGGCGAAGCTGCAGCTCTCGCGGTCATACCCGATGGCGTAGTCGCGCCACTCGCCCATCCCCACCATGCGGGCGTAGAGATTGAGGATGAGGTTGAATTCGCGCCGGTCAAAAAAAACGGCCGGTTCTGTCGCCGGCCGGGGGTCGGTGCTTCTGGCAACGATCAGCTTGGCGTCCGCACCCGGTCCCGCCGCGCCATGGGCAGAATCTTCCGGCAAACGCCGGAACTGCTGCAAGGTGACAACCTCGCTCATACCGGACCGGCCGACCTCCTGCATGTTTCGGTTATATGAATCTTGGTCCCGCAATTGCGGTCAGTCAAGGACATTGGCAAGCCGGGATGCCACTCGGTTCGCCGGCGGGGCGAACGTCAGAGTTCGCTCAGCAGGTTCTGGACCGCGCTGTCGTCCATCTGCTGCTCGCCTTTTTCCAGCATGTCCCTGCGGCGCTCCTCGCCGGTGTAGTTCGACACCTTGTGGCGACGACGGTCGGGACCGAAGAAATCGTCGGTGCGCACGAACTGGCGCGGATATTCGATCACCATGGTGATCCGGCGCGCCATCGTTTTCGCCGAGAACGGTTTGACCAGGAATTCGGTGACGCCGACGTCGCGCGCCTTCCTCACCTTCCACTCCTCCGACTGCGCCGTCACCATCACGATTGGCACAAACACGTTCTTCGAAGCCGGATTCTTGCGGATCCATTCAACGAGACCGAGACCATCCATCTCACCATCCATGTGCCACTCGGTGAAGATGATGTCGACGACGTTGTTCTCAAGATAGGTGAGCGCGTCCTTCGCATTCAGGCATTCGGCGATACGCGTGACGCCGAGCGGTCGCAAAACCTCTTTAATAAGCTGCATGTGGTTGTGGTTGCTGTCGACCACAAGCACTGCGACATTGTTGAGTTTGTATGCCATGAAGCGATGCCTTGTCGTCCAGCCTCAGTCGAACAGCTCGATGCTGCCCGCTGTGGTCTGCACCGCGGTGATCTTCTTGGCGCTCTCGCGCTGGAACACGGTCTTGGCGCTGGCATCCTCGATATGCTTCATGCGCACCACCCCGGTCGACGGAAAATACTGCACCTTGCGCGGCAGGGTGCCACGCAGGTCGGAGCCCATGATCCGGAAACCTTCGTCCTTCAGATAGCGTTCGACGAATTCGGCATTCTGGTGGCCGATGCCGCGCAGGCCGGCCAGCACGTTGGCGCCGCCGAAGATCTTCACCTCCAGACGTTCGCGCCGGCCGCCGGCACCGAGAATTCCGTTGATCAACTGCTCCATCGAATAGCTGCCGTAGCGCAGGGAGGCGGACAGCGGCAGATCCGGATTGGTGTCGCCGCCTTTGTCGGGCAGCAGGAAATGATTCATGCCGCCAACCTGGGCGACCGGATCGCGAATGCAGGCTGCCACGCAGGAGCCCAGCACCGTCGCCAGCATTTCATTCTCGCGGGTCGAGACGAAGAAGTCGCCCTGGAAAACCTGCACGACGTTAACTTTCAGAATCGGGTCGTAATACCGCCGGCGCTCCGCCGAAGGGCCAGCCGCGCTGCCTTCGGTGGCGGCAGGACGCCGCAGGATGCTGCCGGGTATGGTGCTCATGGGATCATCATGGCTTTGGGCCGGTCACGGTTCAAGACCGCTGACATCGTGAAGGATCGCATCCGCCCATTCGACGCCGTCGCAGGCCGCACCGGCCAGGCGCGCATTCGACAAATCCGTATAAATACGGCGGCCGGTCCGCTCCCCTGTCGCCGACAGTATTTCTGCACTGGCGAAACGGCTGCCGCTCAGGCGGCCATTGCGCAGGTCTGCGCCCGTCAGGTTGCAGCCGGCGAAGGTTGTACCCTGCGCACTGCAACCACGCATGTCGACCCCGGACAGATCGGCAAATTTGAATACCGCATTGTCGATCCTGGCATCGCGCAGCGCTGCGCCCCGCAGCTTGATGCCGGAGAGATCGAGGCCGGCCAAATCGAAACCGCTGAGATCCTGGCCGCGCAGATTTGCCGGGCGGCCGTCGCCGCCGCCAACCCAGGTCTTGTGCGCCGCCAGCGCAGCATTGATCTCTGCTTCACTCATCGGCTTGGGCGCGGCAGAGGCGGGCTCGGGCGCCATGTTGGCCATCACGACATTGGCGCCGAAGGTATCGACGTCGCTCAGATCCACGCCGTGCAGATGCGCGTCGGTGAGGTTGGCGCCCTGCAGCGTGGCGCCGGTGAGATTGGCGCCGCTCAGCTCCGCACCGACCAGATTGGCGCTGGCAAGGGTGGCGCCGGCCAGATCGGCGCCGGTGAGATCAACGCTGACCAGCTGGCAATCGGTCAATGCGGCATCCTGCAGATTTGCCCCGGCCAGATTGCTGCCGCTGAAATCCGCACCCAGCGCATCGACGCCGACGAGCGTGGCACCGGCGAAATTGCTGCCGGTGACGTTCTGGCGCAGCACTTCGATGCCTTCCGCCGCATCCTGCCCCAACTCAAGTCCGCGGCGAAAATTTGCCCCGGTGAGGTTGGCGCCGGCCATATTGACATTTTCCAGCGTCGCGCCGCGCAGATCCGCGCGGCTGAGATCGGCTTCGGTAAGATCGGCACCGCTGAGATCGGCTTTGAAGAGATCGCACTGCACGAGCTGCGCCTTGTTCAGACGGGCATCGCGCAACTTCGCCATGCGAAAGGACGCACGGCGCAAATCCGCCCCGCTGAGATCGGCGCCCGTCAGATCGCGGCCCGCAAAGTCCGCCGGCCGACCGCTGGGCATGCCCTTCAGCCACAGATGGTGATGGTGCAGCATCTCTTTGATGTCGATCGGATCCATGTCCGCGCGGCGCCCCCTTATGGGTCAGCTAGTTAGCACGTTTCTCCACAGCGGCATACTTTTGCCGGCTATGCTTACCGGCTTTTAATTTCCACGCCATGGCGGTTTTGGCCACAGTGGGACAATGGACGCAACGACAGGGTCGGCAACAACCACCGGTCGTAATCCCGGAGGGCGAGCGAAGACCGGGGGGATACTGAGGTAAGACCAAAGATGCTGCGCGGGTGCCCCGGCGACGGGTGCAAAGCGGCGTGAAATGTGCCAAAAGTCTGCAAATGGGGAAGGCTCCGGCATTGCCGAGGGACAATCGAAACATGCAATCGGGCAGCACGGAGGGCATCAGCCCTGCGGGTTCGCGCGAGTTACTGGATTTCATCGCGCTGGTGCTGCTCGCCCTCAAGGAAGAGGTCGAGGATCTGCAGAAGGTGCAGAACGCCAATGGCCAGGCCTTTGCCGCCAAACTCGTCGACCTGGGCAAACAACTGCCGGAGTCGCCGCTGATGGGCGAGGCCATCGCGCTGATGCAGGGCGACGACCTGCGCAGCCAGCGTCAGCAGCATCTGATCAACGCGCTGCGTTATGTGGAAGACATCATCCGCGACCAGTCCGGGCGGGACTGGGCGCCGCGCCTGACCGAGCGGGCGGCCGGCTGGGGCGAAGGCCTGATCGCCAGCCAGACGCTGGAACAGGTGCGGGCACATTTCCAGCATTACCTGCTGGGTTCCCCATCTGAGGATGCAGGCCGCGCTGCATCCACAATTCCGGCCAACAACGACGTCGAACTGTTCTAGTCTTTATGCAGATCAGCACGTATTCGGTTGCGGCTGTGGAACGGGGCGTTTACCTTGCCTGTGCTATTGCAGGGCTGTTATGCCGCTGCAGCGGGAGCTTTGAACGCTAGAATGGCCGACAACGAGAGCACGAAGACGAGTGGCGCCCCCAAACCCTCCAAGGGTGCGGAATTCGTGACCCCGCCCAACTACCTCAAAATGAAAGTTGGTGGTGGCGGCATCGACAAGGAAGCCATCAAGGAAGCCGAGATTGCCGTGCAGGTGCTTGGCCACAAGATGTATGCGAAATGGGCCGACGACGACCTTGGCCGCATGCGCGCCTCCTTCGAGGAACTCAAGGCGACCGACCTCGACGCCCCGGACAGCGTCAAGAAGATGCTGCGCATCTGCTGGGACATGAAGGGCCTGGGTGGCACCTTCGGCTATCCGCTGGTCACCACGATCACGCATTACCTCAGCAACTATCTCGAACACTGTCTCAATGCCGAGGGCGCCAGGGTCAGCGCGGCCGTCGTGTCGCCGCATATCGACGCGCTGTATGTCGTGCTGAGCCAGAAGATCAGCGGTGACGGCGGCGCCATCGGACGCGAACTGGTGGCCGGGCTGGAAAAAGTGGTGCTCAAGACCGGCGCCCGCATCAGCGGCTGAACCGCCCCGCTCCGCTGCGGCGCCAGCCCGCCGCGGAATTCCGCGTAACCCCAACGGATTGTGTTGACTCAAGGCCGAACCCCGTCATCTAGCGGTTCTCCTTGACCCCCCGAATCGTGGCAGGTAAGGTCGAACCGAATCGGGCCAAGGTCCGATTCGCCATGCCAGATTCTGCCTTCAGGGATTGGAACACCCGTGGATCTCGATCAAGGGTTGTTCGCAGAACACCATCAGGATTACGGCCAGGACGATGCCGCCTACAGCCATGGCGCAAGCTTCGGCTGTGGCCCTGCCGATGACCGGGTGATCGACGTCGAGGCGGAGGATATCGAGCCCGCCCCGCAGCGCACGGCGGCGGTTACCCGCCTGCCCCGCATCAGCGACCGCTTCAACACCGAAACCCGCTTCCACGGCCAGTCGCTTTCGCAACTTGCGGTTCATTCCCTGTGGATCGCGGATTATCTGCGCCAGCTGGGCGAGACCGAGATGGCCGACGGCGATATCGACAGCATCAGCCACTGCGCCGATGACCTGGAAAGCGCCATTACCATGATGTTCCAACTCGCCGGCGGCACACGCCTGGAACTGCGCCAGCGCTATCAGGAACTCAAGCTCGCCATGCGGGCGCAAATGCTGGCAACGATCGACCTGGGCCGCAACCAGTAGCCTGGCGCAGCCCCTGAGGGTGAGCCGAAGTGCCGATAGGTATGTGGTTTTTTAATAACCCCCCGAAGCATCCCCCTTCCGTCTCGCCGGGCCGTCGGCTAGGCTTCCCGGGATAAAGGTTTAGGGCCGCCGATAGGGGCAGCCAGCGCCCGCTCTGCGGGTGCTGTGGGGGAGTTGATGGAACCGTTCACGGTTACGAAAACCGACGATGCGACCCAGCTCGGCCTGGTGGCCAGCATGGACCTGCGCGCGGCCGAACCGCTGCTGCACAGCTTCCACGAGATCATGGCCCAGGGCGGCAAGGTGGTAATCGACGCCGCGCCCGTCGAGCGCCTGTCGACCCCCTGCGTGCAAATCCTTCTGTCGGCTGCCCAGCATATGGAGCAGCATGGCATCCCCTTCGTCGTGAAGTCGCCCAGCGATGCCTTCGTGAGCGCCTTCGACGACCTGGGCCTCTTCTCGTTTCTCATGAAATGGCCGGTACAGACATGACCAAGCGCGTTCTCACCGTCGACGATTCGAAGACCATGCTGCAGATGCTGCAATTCGCACTGAAGCAGGGCGGCTTCGAGGTCATTCAGGGCGAGAATGGTCAGGAAGGTCTCGACCTGCTGGAAGCCAATACCGTCGATGTCATCATCACCGACATCAACATGCCGGTGATGGACGGCATTACCTTCATCAAGGAACTGCGCAAGAAGCCGAAGAACAAGGCGACGCCGGTTCTGATTCTCACCACCGAAAGCAGCCAGTCCAAGAAGGAAGAGGGTCGCAGCGCGGGAGCCACCGGCTGGATCGTCAAGCCGTTCGACCCGGGCAAGCTGCTCGAAGTGATCCGCAAGGTCAGCCCGTAACGGGCCGACGGAACGGCGACGCGGAGCAGAAGCAGGACGCGCCCCATGGATGATTTAGCCCAGTTCAAACAGACCTTCTTCGCCGAATGCGAAGAGTTGCTTGGCGACTTGGAAGGCCATCTGATGGCACTCCAGGCGGGCGAGGGCGACAACGGCACCCTGAACGCCGTGTTCCGCGCCATCCACTCGATCAAGGGCGGCGCCGGCGCCTTCGGCTTCGACCGCCTGGTCGCCTTCGCACATATCTTCGAAACCGTGCTCGACCTGATGCGGGACGGCCGGCTGGAACCGACGCCGGACTCCGTGCTGCTGGTGCTGCATTGTGCCGACATCCTGTCCGACCTGGTGAAGGCGGCGCAGAACGGCACCGAACTATCGCCCGGCCATGAAAACGAAGGCCGCAAGTCGCTGATCGACCTCGCCGCCTCGATTGGCGTCGATGCCGATCCGAATGCTGCCGATGCGGCGCTTGCCGCGCTGGATGCCCAGCTTGCCGGCGGGGGCGGCCTCGATGCCGAACCGGAACCGGTCGCTGCGGCGCCCGAACCCGAACCGGCGGCTCCGGCCGCTGCGGCTGCCCCGGCCAAGGTGCCGCTGCTGAAATACCAGGTGAAATTCGAGCCGCGCGATGCGCTGTACCAGCGCGCCAACGAGCCGCTGATCCTGATCCGTGAATTGCGCGAACTGGGCGGCTTCCTGGCCAAGGCCGATGCGGAGGCCGTGCCGCCGCTGGACCAGATTCAGCCGGAAGGTGCCTATATCAAGTGGGAATTCGAGATCGAGACCGATCGCGGCGAACAGGCGATCCGGGATGTCTTTGAATTCGTGCTCGACGACTGCCTGCTCGAAATCACCTGCCTGAATCCGCCGGGCGGCGCTGCGAAACCTGCCGCCGCCGAGACCGAAGCCGAACCGGAAGAGCCGGCTGTCCAGGCCGCACCCAAAGCGGCTGCGGCTCCGGCTGCTGCCGCGTCGCCCAAGGCGGAACCGGCCGCAGCGCCCAAGCCTGCGGCCGCCAAGGCCGAGCCTGCCGGCGGCGGTGCAGCTGGCGGTGGCGCGGGCGGCGGTGGCGCAGCTGGCGGCGAAACCAAGGCGGCACGTTCGATCCGTGTCGATCTCGACCGCGTCGACAAACTGGTCAACATGGTCGGCGAGCTGGTGATCACCCATGCCATGATCGCGCAGCAGACCGAGCATCTGCATGCCGACCAGCATCCGGAGCTCGCCAACGGTCTGGCTGAACTGTCGCATCACATCCGCGATCTGCAGGAAAGCGTGATGGCGATGCGCGCCCAGCCGGTCAAGAGCGTATTTGCCCGCCTGCCTCGCCTGGTGCGCGAACTGGCGATGATGACCAACAAGAAGATCCGCCTCGACATGAGCGGCGAGAACACCGAAATCGACAAGACGGTGATCGAGCAGCTCGGCGATCCGCTCACCCACATGATCCGCAATTCCTGCGACCATGGCATCGAAACGCCGGATGACCGGACCGCCGCGGGCAAACCGCCGGAAGGCGTGATCCATGTCTCGGCCGACCAGCGCGGCGGCCGCATCGTGATCGAGATCACCGACGACGGCCGCGGCATCAACCGCGAAAAGGTGATGAAGAAGGCGATCGAGAAGAAGCTGGTCGCCCCCGATGCCGTGCTGAGCAACGAGGAGATCGACAATCTGATCTTCCTGCCCGGCTTCTCGACGGCGGACACGGTGTCGAACATTTCCGGCCGCGGCGGCGGCATGGACGTGGTGCGCCAGAACATCCAGTCGCTCGGCGGACGCGTGCATATCCAGTCGCGACCCGGCCAGGGTTCAAGCTTCATCCTGACTCTGCCGCTCACGCTCGCCGTGCTGGACGGCATGGTGCTCAAGGTCGGCGTGCAGTCCTACATCCTGCCGCTCGCCAACATCGTGGAGAGCCTGCGTCCGGAGAAGGACCAGATCAACGTGGTGGCGAACCAGAGCGAGCTGCTGCGCATCCGCGGCGAATATGTGCCGCTGGTCTATCTGCACCGCATCTTCAAGGTGCCGAAGGGCATCGACGACCCGACCAAGGCATTGGTCATCATCGTCGAGATGGAAGACAGTTCCAAGATGGGCCTTGTGGTGGACGAGATCATCGGCCAGCAGCAGGTGGTTATCAAAAGCCTGGAAGAGAATTTCGATCCGATCCGCGGCGTCGGCGCCGCCACCATCCTCGGCAACGGCCGCGTGTCGCTCATTCTCGACGTTGCCGGCATCAAGCATATCGCCGAACATGAAGGCCAGAGCCGCGGCACCCCGCGCCTGGCCGCACCAGCAGCGTAACGCAGGAGGGCGCGTTTATGGCAACCGCAGAACAGGCAGCCCGCTCCACCCGCACGGTACAGCTGGTGTCGTTTACGGTCGGCAACGAGGAATACGGCGTCGATATCATGGCGGTGCGCGAAATCCGCGCCTGGTCGGAGACCACGCCGCTGCCGAACACGCCGGAAGTGGTGCGCGGCGTGATCAACATGCGCGGCGCGATCGTGCCGATCTTCGACCTGCGCGCCCGTTTCGGCATGCCACGCACCGAGCCGACCAAGTACAACGTCGTGATCATCGTCTCGGTCTCGCAGCGCATCGTCGGCATCCTGGTCGACGCCGTGTCGGACATCATCACGATCAACGAGGAAGAGATCCGGCCGATGCCTGACATGGAACAGGTCAGCGGACTGGGCTTCATGGAAGGCCTGATCACGGTGGGCGAACGCATGGTCGGCCTGATCGGCCTGGAGCGCATGTTCTCCAGTCGCATGCTTGAGGCCGCCGACTCCACCGGCAAGCCGTTGCTGACCGGCCCGAGCGAAGCTGCAGCCTGATTTCCTGACCCCATCCATGGCAACCCGCACCGCCGATAGTCCCGCCACCGAGGACCGCGAATTCGCCTTCTCGACGGGCGACTACGATTATCTGCGCGCGATGCTGAAGGAAAAGACCGGCATCGAGCTCGGACCGACCAAGCATAATATGGTCTATGCCCGCCTGGCCAAACGCCTGCGCAAACTGGGCATGAGCGGCTTCCGCGAATATATCGAGTTCATCGGCTCGGATGCCGGCAGCGGCGAACTGGGCACCACGCTGAACGCGCTGACCACCAATCTGACCAAGTTCTTCCGCGAGAATCACCATTTCGAGCATCTCGCCACCACCGCCCTGCAGGAAATCCGCGCCCGCGCAGTGAGCCACGGTCGTCGGCTGCGCATCTGGTCGGCCGGCTGCTCGTCTGGTGAAGAACCGTATTCAACTGCAATTACGCTGCTGCGCGCGATGCCCGACATCAAGCAGTGGGATGCCAAGATCCTCGCCACCGACATCGATACCGAGATGGTGCGGCGCGGTACCGAAGGCGTCTATGCCGCCACCGCGCTGGAAGGCATGCCCGCCGATATCGCCAAGAAATATTTCGAGCCCTATGGCGAGGACAAGGTCCGCGTGGTCGAGGAAGCGCGCAACCTGATCAGCTTCAAGCACCTCAACCTTGTCGGCCACTGGCCGATGAAGGGCCCGTTCGACGTGATTTTCTGCCGCAATGTCGTGATCTATTTCGACAAGGACACGCAGCGCGTGCTGTTCGACCGCTACGCCAACCTGCTGGCGCCGGGCGGCTTCCTCTATATCGGCCATTCGGAGAACCTGTTCGGCATCACCGAGCGGTTCAAGCTGCTGGGCCGCAATATCCATCGCAAGATTGCATGATCATTCTGGGACGTGCGGAGCAGCGCAGTGGCCGGTAAACGTATCAAGGTTCTCATCGTCGACGACAGCGCGCTGATCCGCCAGCTGTTGACCTCCGCGCTGTCCAGCGACCCCGAGCTGGAAGTGGTGGGTGCTGCGCCCGACCCGCTGGTCGCCCGCACGATGATCAAGGAGCTGAATCCCGATGTCCTGACCCTGGATATCGAGATGCCGAACATGGACGGCATCTCCTTCCTCGAGAAGATCATGCGCCTGCGGCCGATGCCGGTGGTGATGGTGTCGACCCTGACCCAGAAGGGCGCCAACATCACGATGCAGGCGCTGGAAATGGGCGCCGTCGATTTCGTCCCCAAGCCGACGCTGGATATCAAGCACGCCCTGGAAGAGATCAAGACCGACCTGATCGCCAAGGTGAAGACCGCCTCCACCGCCCGCGTGGTGGCACGCAACCGGCCGGTCGAGGGCGCCGCGCCAAAGCGGCTGACGCCAGGCCCCGGCTTCAATTCGACCGACATCATCGTGGCGATCGGCTCGTCCACCGGCGGTGTCGAGGCGCTGAAGGAAGTGATCACCATCCTGCCGCCGGACAGCCCGCCGGTGATGATCACGCAGCATATGCCGCCGCGTTTCACCGGCAGCTTCGCCGCCCGCCTCGACTCCCTCTCGGCCGTCACCGTCACCGAGGCCAAGGACAATGTCCGGGTATTTCCCGGCCACGTTTACATCGCCCCGGGGGACTACCATCTGACGCTGCACCGTTCGGGCGGCCACTACTACACCAAGATCAATCACGATCCGCCGGTCTCGGGCCATCGCCCCTCCGTGGACGTGCTGTTCAATTCGGTCGCCGAACATGCAGGCCACAATGCGATCGGCGTGATCCTGACCGGCATGGGCAAGGACGGCGCGGCGGGCCTGAAGAAGATGCTGGAAGCCGGCGCCCAGACTATTGGGCAGGACGAGTCGACCAGCCTGGTTTACGGCATGCCGAAGGCCGCAAAGCTGATGGGTGCGGTGCAAGCGGAAGTAGGCATTGGCCAGGTCGCGGCCGAGATCCTCAACCGCTGCAAACAGCGTTGAGGAACCTTGTTTTTTGGGATAAAAACCATGATCTTAGACATGGGATTCAATACCGCCGGCCAGGATGGCCGGGGTTGGTTGCGTTGAGGGAAGAGCGAGCGATATGCCATCGGCCAGCACTCTCCGGGTTTTGATCGTCGACGACCAGATGAGCATGCGCGGCATTGCGCGCTACTGCTTGCAGGAAATCGGCATCAAGAACGTTGTCGAAGCGAAAAGCGGCGCGGAAGCCCTGGTCGCCATGGGCGCCAATAAGTTCGACCTGATCATTTCCGACTGGAACATGGACGGGATGGACGGCCTGACCCTGCTCAAGACCATCCGCAGCAACCCGCTGACCAAGCGCATGCCCTTCATCATGGCGACGGGGCAGCGCGACACCGAAATGGTGAAGACCGCGATCCAGGCCGGCGTGAACAATTACATGGTCAAGCCGTTCAACGCGGCAACCATGAAGCAAAAGATCGAGGCCGTGCTGGGCAAGCTCGGCGCCTGAGCGGCGGGTCGCCCGGCGCAGTCATCATGGCCGCCCCGCAACCTGATGCTCCCCCTGCGCCGCTTCAACTCGATCACTACCTTCCCTATCTGATCAACCGCGCCGGCGTTTCGCTCGCTGCACGTTTCAACGCGGCACTGCGCGAGGCCGGAATTTCGCTGCAGGACTGGCGCGTGCTGGCCGCCCTGCGCGAACGCGATGGTCAACGCCTGACCGAACTGGCGCAACGCACCAGTATCGAAGTTTCCACCCTCTCTCGGCTGGTAGGTGGCCTGGAAACCAACGGGCTGGTCAACCGCAGCCGCGACAGCGGCGACGCCCGCGCCATCGCCATCCGGCTGACGGCAAAGGGCGAGCAGACCACTGCCGCGCTGACGCCGGCGGCGCGCCAGCTGGAAAGCGTCGCTTTGGCCGGCCTGAGCGATGCAGAGATCGCCCAGCTCAAAAGCCTGCTCGAACGGATTTACGGCAACCTTTCCGCCCTGTCGCCGCACGACGCGCCCGCCGCGAAATGAGCCCTAAAGGCAGCGCCGGAAGAACCCGATCACGTCGGCGGTGACGGCATCGCGGTTGGTCTCGTTCAGCAACTCATGCCGCGCCTCGTCGTAGAAGCGGCTTTCCACCCTGGTCAGACCCGCCGCCGCATAGGCCTGCAGCAGCTGTTCGAGGGCGCGACCGCCGCCCGAGACCGGATCGTGTCTGCCGGCGATCACGAAAACCGGCAGCGCCTTGGGGATGCGCGCCTGGTTCTCCGGCCGCGCGATGTCCTGCAGGCCATCCAGCAAATCGATCCAGGATTGCACGGTGATCGGGAAGCCGCAGAAGGGATCGGCAATGTATTTGTCGACTTCGGCCGGATCGCGCGACAGCCAGTCGAAATCGGTGCGCTGCGGCTGAAACCGTTTGTTGAAGGCGTCGAAGGACAGCGACTGCACAAGAGTGCTGACGCCGCGGCGGCCGAGCCGCAGCCGCTCGATCCGGGTGACCAGCCGGCCGAGTGCCGCGATGGGCGGCGGCTTGCCGGTGGAGCCGCAAAGAACGGCAGCGGCCAGCATGGCGCCATGCTGATAGAGAAATTGCTGGCCCATGAACGAGCCCATGGAATGCGCAAACAGCAGCAGCGGCTTGCCGGGATGGCGTGCGGCGGCCATGTGGCAGACGGCGGCGAGATCGGCGACTGCGCGGTTCCAGCTGTCGTGATCGCCCATATGGCCCAGGCTGCCATTCTTCTGCCCGGTATGGCCATGGCCGCGATGATCGAAGGCGTAAACCGCAAAACCTGCCGCAGTCAGCGCCGCGGCAAAGCGCGCATAGCGTGCGGCATGTTCGGCCATGCCATGCGCGATCACCACCACGGCCTGCGGCTCGCCGGCCGGCAGCCAGTCGTAGCCATGCAGCACGGTATCGCCGGCGGGCGACGGCAGGGTCAGGGTCGGAAGAGTGACCGGGGCGAGCGGAGTCGACATGCGTGCAGTCTAGCCAGCGGTCTTTGCCCTCGATAGGGCGATCTTTGCCAGGACGGTTTTGACAGCGGCACGATTTGGCCGTCTACTGAGCACTGCATCATTCAAGACAGGTCGCATCATGTCCAGCCCGCAACTGCCCAACTCGATGGCCGCCCGCGACATCGCCCATGTGCTGCATCCCTATACCAACCTGGTGAAGCATGAGGCAGTCGGCCCGCTGGTGATCGAGCGCGGCAAGGGCATCTACGTCTACGACGACCAGGACAAGGAATATATCGAGGGCATGGCCGGCCTGTGGTGTGCCGGGCTGGGCTTCAGTGAATCGGCGCTGGTCGATGCCGCCGTCGAGCAGATGCGCAAGCTGCCCTACTATCACGGCTTCGGCCACAAGACGACCGGACCGGTGGTGGAACTGGCCGAGAAGCTGAAGGCGATGAGCCCGCTGCCGGTCGGCAAGATCTTTTTTGCTGAAGGCGGCTCGGGTGCCAACGACACGCTGATCAAGCTGATCTGGTACTACAACAACGCGCGCGGCCGCACCGACAAGAAGACCATCCTGTCGCGCATCAAGGGCTATCACGGCGTGACGGTGGCCAGCGCCAGCCTCACCGGCCTGCCGGCCAATCACAAGGACTTCGACCTGCCGATCGCGCGTATCAAGCATGTCGACTGTCCGCATTACTACCGCTTCGCGCAGGATGGCGAGAGCGAGGCCGAGTTCGTCGCCCGGCTGGCGAAGAACCTGGAAGACTTCATCCTGGCGGAGGGTCCGGACACCGTCGCGGCCTTCTTCGCCGAGCCGGTCATGGGCGCCGGCGGCGTGATCCTGCCGCCGAAGGATTATTTCCCGGCGATCCAGAAAGTGCTCAGGAAATACGACATCCTGACGGTGTCGGATGAAGTGATCTGCGGCTTCGGCCGCACCGGCAACTGGTGGGGCGCACAGACCTTCGGCTACCAGCCCGATTTCATCTCCTGCGCCAAGCAGCTGTCCAGCGCCTATCTGCCGATCTCGGCCGTGCTGGTGCCGGAACATGTCTTCGAGGCGATCCGCGACAATTCCGGCAAGATCGGCACGTTCGGCCATGGCTTCACCTATGGCGGCCATCCGGTGGCCGCCGCCGTCGCGCTGCGTACGCTGCAGATCTACGAAGAGCGCGACATGCTCGGCCATGTCAACGCCGTGGCGCCGCGCTTCCAGGCCCGCATTCGCAAACTGGGCGATCATCCGCTGGTCGGCGAGGCGCGCGGCACCGGCCTGATCGGCGCGGCCGAACTGGTTGCCGACAAAAAGACCCGGCGCAGCTTCGCGCCCACCGCCGGCGTCGGCGCCGCCTGCATGAACTTCGCGCAGGAGGAAGGCCTGATCATTCGCGCCATGGCCGGCGACGTGATCGGCTTCTGCCCGCCGATGATCATCACCGACAGCGAGATCGACGAAATGTTCGACCGTTTCGAGCGCGCGCTGACGAAGACAATGTCCTGGGTGTCTCAGCAGGGCCTGAACGCGGCGGCGTGATCTGACGTCCCGCGCATACCGGGCCGTGCGCGGCATACTATCCTTTTGGCGGAGTAACCGGCCGGTTCCCGCACGGGAAGAGTATGTTAAGGTTAACTCAACATTGACCAGCCAGTATCGCGCGGATGATCGTCGAGAATCAGCAGCACAATCAGGAAGCCAACGAGCTGGTCTCGCGTATCGAGCAGCGCGCCATGCAGATCTTCAAGTTCACCGAAGACGTGAACGAGAAGCGTAACACCGTCACGGGTTTCCGCAAATTCTCCACGCTGGTCGACGATTTCCATCAGGCCGCCGAAGTTGCCGAGGGCCGGTTGTCCGTGCTCAAGACCGGACGGCGCGATGAACTGCGCCGCTTTGTGTCGCAGCTGCGCGCGAAGATCCTGAAGGTCGAGATCGACGTCAAGCAGAGCTATCTGGAAAACCTGATCGAGGCACGCACCGCCCTGCCCTATGGCGCGCGCGAATTCTTTGGCTCGCGGCTCAAGCGACTGGAAGAACTCAGCAGCCTGCTGGTCGATGGCCCCGAGGCCGGCGGCACCGCCGACCAGCTGCTCGTCCATATGCGCAATATGCTGAATCACCTGATGGAGCAGGCGCCGCAGCTGGAAGTCTTCGAGCGCGATCCCGACTGGCGGCCGCCGCAGCGCAGCGTGCCCACCGGCCGGCCGGCGGCCGCGCCCGCACCGCCGCGTCAGAAAGCGCCGGCCACGCCCGAGATCAAGCCGATCCGCCTGACCGGCCGCGACGAATGGGGCCGCGTTTTCCTCGACAAGGGGTCGTTCGACCAGATCACGGTGGCCTGCCGGGCCCGCGGCATCAACCTCGACCAGGTTGCCTCGAAACTGGGCATCACGCGGGTGGCCCTCACCCTGATTCTGAACGGTCAGGATCCGATTGCGCGCAACCAGCTGGACGTGCTGCACCGGATTATTAACAACTACAATACCACCACCGGCGAAATGGGATGACCGACAGTCGCCCGCATCGGCAATAATTGTTCAAATTGCTGAATTTACGACTTTTTTCCTGACTTTGGCCAAAGCCCTCGTCTATAAATGGCCCCGGTCGCCGGCCGGGGCTTTATCGGACGACCCGCATAGCATAAAACGCCCCGCAAACAGGGAACGCTGGTACCGGGCCGTCTCCGCTGACAGGCACGGCGCCAATGACTGGATCGATCGGGTCACGACGGCCGCAACAGGCCTGCTGTGAAGGGGGATGATTTGCATGCGTTTGTTACTGGCTTTCAGCTCGGCCGTTGACCGCCTCAACGACTGGGTCGGTCGCGTTATCTACTGGGCGATCCTGGTCGCCGTGGTCATCAGTGCCGGCAATGCCTCGGTACGCTACCTTTTCCATACCAGTTCGAATGCCTGGCTCGAGGTGCAGTGGTACCTCTTCTCCATGGTCTTCCTGCTCTGCGCCGGCTACACGCTGCTGCGCAACGAGCATATCCGCATCGACGTGATCGTCGGCCGCTTCTCCGAGAAGACGCTGACCTGGATCGACATTATCGGCACCGTCTTCTTCCTGCTGCCGATGTCGATCATCATCATGTACCTGTCCTGGCCGGCGCTGGTCGATTCCTTCGTCCGCCACGAGATGTCGAGCGATGCCGGCGGCCTGATCCGCTGGCCGGTCAAGCTGCTGATCCCGGTCGGGTTCCTGCTGCTGGTGCTGCAGGGCCTGTCGGAACTGATCAAGCGCATCGCCTTCCTGCAGGGCCTGATCCCGAACCCGGCGCCCAAGAAACACGACGCCCACAGCCCCGCCGACGGCGCCGCGGAGTAATCGACATGACTCAGTTCTTTATCGACAACATGGCGCCGCTGATGTTTGTGGCGCTGGTCTTCTTCCTGCTGTTCGGCTACCCGGTCGCCTTTGCGCTGGCCGCCAACGGCCTGCTGTTCGCCTTCATCGGCATCGAGCTCGGCCTGCTGACTCCGGCCCTGCTGCAGGCGCTGCCCGAACGCGTGTTCGGCATCATGCGCAACGACACGCTGCTGGCGATTCCCTTCTTCACCTTCATGGGCCTGATCCTCGAACGATCCGGCATGGCGGAAGACCTGCTCGACACCATCGGCCAGTTATTCGGCCCGATGCGCGGCGGCCTGGCCTATGCCGTGATCTTCGTCGGCGCCCTGCTGGCGGCGACCACCGGCGTCGTGGCGGCCTCGGTGATCTCGATGGGCCTGATCTCGCTGCCGATCATGCTGCGCTACGGCTACGACCGCCGCCTGGCGACCGGCGTGATCGCCGCGTCGGGCACGCTGGCGCAGATCATCCCGCCCAGCCTGGTGCTGATCATCATGGCCGACCAGCTCGGCCGCTCGGTCGGCGACATGTATGCCGGCGCGCTGATCCCGGGCCTGGTGCTGTCCTCGCTCTATGCCGGCTACATCCTCCTGATCACTATCATCTTCCCGAAACGCGCCCCGGCCCTGCCGCCGGAAGCCCGCACGCTGCATGGCATGCAGCTTGTCATCCGCGTGCTGGTCTCGCTGGTACCGCCGCTGGTGCTGATCTTCCTGGTGCTGGGCACCATCTTCATCGGCGTCGCGACGCCGACCGAAGGCGGCGCCATGGGCGCGGCCGGCGCACTGATCCTGGCGCTGATGAAGCGCAAGCTGGACTGGTCGCTGCTGCGCCAAGCCATGGACACGACGGCCAAGCTCTCGGCCTTCGTCATCTTTATCCTGATCGGGTCGACCGTGTTCGGCCTGACCTTCCGCGCGGTGAACGGCGACCTCTGGGTCGAGCATCTGCTGACCAGCCTGCCCGGCGGCCAGATCGGCTTCCTGATCGTCGTCAACATCATGGTCTTCCTGCTCGCCTTCTTCCTCGATTTCTTCGAGCTGGCCTTCATCGTCGTGCCGCTGCTCGGCCCGGCGGCGGAAAAGCTGGGTATCGACCTGATCTGGTTCGGCGTGCTTCTGGGCGTGAACATGCAGACCTCGTTCATGCATCCGCCGTTTGGCTTCGCGCTGTTCTACCTGCGCAGCGTCGCGCCGGTGGCGGACTATATCGACAAGGTGACCGGCAAGCTGATCCCGAAAATCACCACCGGCCAGATCTATTGGGGCGCGGTGCCTTTCGTGTGCATCCAGATCATCATGGTCGGCCTGGTGATCGCCTTCCCCGAGATGGTGACCGGCATGCTGGATCGCGGCAGCGGCATCGACCCGAACACGATCCAGATCGAAATCCCGATGGATCCGTCCGGCAGCGAGAATCCCTATGCCACGCAGGAGGAGCCTTCCTTCGGGGAGACTGAAAGCGACGAGGCCCCCGCCGAGGAAGAAGCCGAAGAAGGCGAAGAAGAAGAAGAAGAAGAAACCAAGGCCGACTGATTTCGGCCCTGATCCAGGAAGCCCGGCCCCAGGGAGATTTTCCGGGCCGGGCTTTTTTATGTCTACCTGGCCGGCTCGAGCCGGAGGATGCGGCCGCGCGGACTGTCGGTGGCGACATAGAGATATCCGTCCGGCCCGTCGCGCACATCGCGGATCGTGTCGCCGAGTTCGATCCGCTCCTGTTTCACCACGCGGATGCCATCCAGCACAATCCGGTGCAGCGTGCCGAATTTCAGCGAGCCCACGAAAAGATTGCCGCGCCAGGCCGGGATTTTGCCGCCGGTGTAGAAGGCCATGCCGGACGGCGCGATCGACGGCGTCCAGTGCAGCAGCGGCTGTTCCATGCCCGGCGCCGCGGTGCCGACGCCGATCCTGGCGCCGGAATAGTCGATGCCATGGGTGATCACCGGCCAGCCGTAATTCCGGCCGCGTTCCGGGATGTTGATCTCGTCACCGCCCTGCGCGCCATGTTCATGCAGCCAGACCGCGCCGGTCTGCGGATGCCGCGCCATACCCTGGATGTTGCGATGACCCCAGGACCAGATTTCCGGCCGTGCGTCGTTGCGCCCGCGGAAGGGATTGTCGGCCGGCACGCGGCCGTCCTTTTCGAGCCGGATCAGCTTGCCGAGATGGCTGTTCAGGTTCTGCGCTTCATCGCGGCGATAGCGTTCGCCGAGGCCGAGCCACAGTTTGCCGTCCGGCCCCACCACCACGCGGCTGCCGAAATGCAGCCCGCCGGACAGTTTCGGCTGCTGGCGGAACAGCACTTTGACATCGCGCAATTCGGCATCGGCCAAAACCGCACTGGCCAGGGCAGTACCAGCACCGCCCTCGCCGGGTTCGGCATAGGTGAAGTAGATGGTCCGGTTGCGCGCAAACTCCGGATCGAGCGTCACATCGAGCAGGCCGCCCTGTCCGCTGTCGAACACCCTCGGCACGTTGCCCAGCGGCGGCGAGACCTGGCCATCCTTCACCACGCGCATCGCGCCCGGACGTTCCGTCACCAGCAGGCGGCCATCGGGCAGGAAGGCAAAGCCCCAGGGATTCTCCAACCCGCTCGCCACCGTCACGGCGCGCACGGTGGCGTCCTGCGTGCGGAGCGTGGGCGCCTGCGCAGGCTGGGCGGCGGTGGCGCCCGCGCCAAGCGCAAAGCTTACGATTCCGGCAAAAGCGATCCTGCGCATGAGGGCTCCGTCCCGATCCCGACAGGGTTCAAGATAAATCCGGAGACCGGATTGAACAGGGCTTCGCTCATGTTCGTTTCGCTTCGCCGGTGTTCGTTCCGCTTCGTTTGAGCATCGTTTGGCTTCGCTGGTGTTCGTAAGCCTTCGTTTGAGCATCGTTTGTGTTCGCTGGCGTTCGTGGCGGTTCGCTGGCGCTGCCAATGCATATCGGCACATATCGGCACATATCGGCACATATCGGCGCATATCCCGACACATCGGGCCCTATCGTCCGGCATCGCCGCTCCCCGTCCGGGCGATCTGCAGCGCCAGCCCCAGAACATGGCGGCTTTGTCCGGCCTGCCGGACCAGATTGCGAAAATGATCGCTGGTCTCAAAGTGGCGCCACAGCCGGTCTTCGGAAATGCCGAGGGCGGCCGCCGCAGCCGCCGGCGTCTGACCGGCTGCGATCAGCCGTGCAGCCTGCCGCCAGTCGATATACCGCCGGGGCCGGCGACCGGCCCCATCTGCTGTCCCTGACATCTTGCCTCCGGCAGTGGTGTGTAAGAACATAATATGTACAAATAGGCCCATAGTCAATATCCAGCCCGCTTGACAGCAACTGTCTTAGATAATAGACGATTGTCTCATGTCTGAGACGGACGATATCGAAGGCCGCATTGCTGCCCGGCTGAAGGCCCGGCGCGAGGAGCTGGGGCTTTCGCTGGCCGACCTGGCCGAGCGCAGCGGCGTGAGCAAGGCGATGATCTCGCGCATCGAGCGCCGGGAAGCCAGCCCGACGGCGGCCCTGCTCGGACGCCTTTGTGCCGGCCTGGACATCACGCTGTCAGGCCTGATGGCCGCCGTGGAAGACAAGAGCCTGGTGCTGCTGAGTGCCGCGGCGCAGCCCGTCTGGCGCGATCCCGAAACCGGCTTCGAGCGGCGCGCCGTCACCCCGGCCGGCACCGGATCGAGCGTCGAGATCGTGCAGGCGACATTGCCGCCCGGCGCGAAGATCAGTTACCCCGCCCTGCCCGCCGGCGCCTATGACCAGCATATCCTCGGCGTCAGCGGCGTGCTGCGCTTCAGCAGCGGCGACGACCATTTCAGTATCGCCGCCGGCGACTGCCTGCACTGCGCGCTGGACCAGCCGCATGTTTTCAGCAACCAGACCGGCGAACCCTGCCGCTATCTCGTGATCATTGCCCGACGGAAAACCCGATGATTGTCCGCGACGCCACGATGGAGGATGCCGAAGCGATCCGGCCCATCTACAACGATGCCGTGCTCAACACCACGGCGGTCTTCGACTATGCCGCCCGCGAGCCGCAGGCGCAGCGCGACTGGCTGCAGATGAAGGCCGATCAGAACCTGCCGGTCCTGGTCGCGGAAGAGTCCGGCACCGTGCTGGGCTATGCCAGCTATGGTCCGTTCCGCCCCTGGCCGGCCTATCTCTACACGGTGGAAAACGCCATCTACATCGCGCCGCAAAGCCGCGGCAAAGGCATCGGCGCGCAACTGCTGCAGCCGCTGCTGCAGATCGCGCAGGAACGCGGGTTGCGCACCATGATCGCCGGTATCACCGCCGACAACACCGCCAGCCTGCGCCTGCATGAAAAGCTGGGCTACACCCGTGCCGGCGTGATCCGCGAGGCGGGCTGGAAATTCGAACGCTGGCTCGACCTCGTATTCCTGCAGAGGATGCTTCAGACATGACTATTTCCATTCTGGATGCTGCGGCGGCCGACGCCGAACTGGATGCGCTGGCCGAAATCCTGCACGACAGCGTGGCGCATGGCGCCAGCGTCAATTTCGTGCAGCCCTTTGCCATGGACGCCGCGCGCGCCTTCTGGCAGCGCCAGCTGCCGGCCCTGCGCGACGGCAGCGCCGTGCTGGTCGTGGTGCGCGGCGACGATGGCGTCATCCTTGGCACCGTGATGCTGGGGCTGGACACGCCGCCGAACCAGAAACACCGCGCCGATGTAAAGAAGCTGCTGGTGCACAGCCGGGCGCGGCGGCAGGGGCTCGGCCGCAGGCTGATGCAGGCCGCCGAAGCCGAGGCGCGCCGTCGCGGCCTGACGCTGCTGACGCTCGATACCGAACATGGCAGCGCTGCCGAGCCGCTCTATCATGGCCTGGGCTATACCCTGCTCGGCATCCTGCCCGGCTATGCACTGGCGGCGGACGGCGCGGCGTTGCAGTCCTGCTCGTTTTTTCTACAAACCGCTCGGCTGAGATCGCCAGCCTCACCTGCTGTTCTGCATACCGCTTCGCGGCGAGGCCGCTCTCACGCTAGGATCGGCCGGCATGATGTCGCGCGATTTCAGTGTCCCGGTCTTCACCCTGCCGGCGCAGCAGCTGCTGAGCGGCGCGACGGCGGCTGCCGGCGTGGCCCTGGTTGCGCTGGCGACCGCGCTCTGGCTCGGGCCGGCCGCCGCTGCCGTGGTGGCGGTGGGCGCCACCTGTGTCAGCATCGTCGATACACCGGTGCCGCATGAGGACAAACGCGCGGCCTTCCTGATCGCCATCGTCTTCGACAGTCTGGCCACGCTCGCCATCGGCCTGAGCGGGCATGAGCCGCTGCTGCAGGCCCTGGTGGTGGCGGTGACCAGCTTCGTCGCCGCGATGCTGACCATCTACGGCAAGACCACGCTGGCGCTCAGCATGTCGATGATCCTGGCGGTGGTCTTCGCGCTGGGTGTCGAGATCGGCGCCCATACAGACCAACCCGGCATGGCGGCCGTGTCTCATGCCCTGCTGGTTTTCGGCGGCGCGGTGGCCTATGCCGCCTTCGGACTGGGCGCCAGCCACCTGCTGGAAGACCGGCACAAGCAGATCGCGCTGACCGGCGCGCTGGAGGCCTTTGCCGATTACATTCGCGCCAAGGCCATGCTGTATGACAACCGCATCGGCATAGAGTCCGGCTATGCCACGCTGATCGAGCGCCAGGTCACGCTGATGGAGCGGGTGGAGAATGCCCGCAACCTGCTGTTCCGCCGCATGCACGCCGCACGGCAGCGCCAGATGGCGGCCGGACTGATCGCGACCCTGGATGCCTTCGAGACGATTCTCTCCAGCCAGACCGATTACTGGCTGCTGCAGCGCCAGTTCTCCGGTCAGCGCGACAGCGGCGCGCTGCTCAACCGCATCCGCATCGGCATCCTGCATTTGGCTGCGCTGGTGGAGGATATCGCCGAGGAAATCCGCAGCGGCCGGCCGGGCCCGTCGCTGCAGACCGTCCGCAACGAATTCAGCGCCATTGCCGAGACGCTGGAAAAGATCGCGCCGCTGGATGACGGCAACGATGCCGCGACCGAACACGGTGCGGCCCTGCTGGAACTGCGCGCCGTGCTGGACCGCATCGGCCATGCCGTCGATGCGGTCGACCGGCTGCAGGCCGTGATCCGCACGCCCGACGCGGCCGAAGACCTGCTGGGCGCGATCAGGCTGGACGAGTTCCTGCCACCGCGGCCGTATCGTCTGCGCCTGGTCCGCCGGCATCTGCGCCTCAGTTCGCCGATCTTCCGCTACGCGCTGCGCCTGACCGCAGCGATGCTCTGCGCCTTTGCGCTGTCGGCGGCACTGACCCGATATTTCAACCATGGCAGCTGGATCCTGCTGACCGTGGCCGTGATCATGCGCGCCAGTTACAGCGCCACCCGCCAGCGCCAGAAGGACCGCCTGATCGGCAACCTGATCGGCTGCGTGCTGGCGGCACTGGCCCTGCATCTGCTGCCCGATCCTGCGCTGCTCGCCCTCTATTTCACCAGTATTGCGCTGGCGCATGCCTATGCCCCGGTGCGCTACCTGATCACCTCGATTGCCGCCTGCGTGATGGCCCTGCTGATGATGCATTTCCTCAGTCCGGCGGGGGGCTCGTTGCTGGCCGAGCGCCTGCTGGATACCGGACTGGGCGCAGCGATTGCCGCCCTGTTCAGCTTCCTGCTGCCCTACTGGGAACGCCAGAGCCTGCCGCAACTGTCCGCCGCCCTGCTGCGCGCCAGCCGCAAATATGCGCGGCAGGCGCTGAAGCGCAATCCGCCCGACCAGAGCTATCGCCTGGCGCGCAAGGATCTGTTCGATGCCGGCGCCGATTTCGCCGGTGCGCTGCGCCGGCTGGCCAACGAGCCCGGTCATCGCGACACCGACATGGCGCGGCTGCAGGCGTTTCTGTCCGCCAATTACCGGATGATGGCGCAGCTTGCCGCGCTGCATGTGCTGCTGCGCATGCGCGGTCGCGACCTCGATCCCAACACCGCTGAAACCCTGCTGGCGCGGCACCGGCCGGTGCTGATCGGATTGCTGGGCGGCGAGACCGGCGCGGCACCTGCGAAGGATGCGCCGGTGCCGGATGGCCGCGGTCAGTGGCAGATGACAGCGGCGTTGATGCAGCGCCTGCAGCAGACCGAAGCGGTGGCCCGGCAGATCAGCGATCTGGCGGCAGGGCTGATGGTTGCGCCGAATCCTTACCCGCTTAAACGCGGAACATGAAATACCAGGCGAGGAAAAAGGCGATCACCACGCCGGCGACGCCGAAGCCGAGCACATAGCGCATGCGATGCAGCTCGATGCCGCTGCGCGCCTTCTGGGTCGGCACCACGCGTTCCTTGGTGTCGTATTCCGCGCGTTCCTTCGGACCGTATTGCGACTGGGCTGGCATCGGGCATCTCCGCTGATGGCTTCTCTCCTATGGAAAAGGCCTGACGGCGCCGAGGGTTCCAGCCTGATCGTGGAATCGGAAAGGGCGCCCGGATCGCTCCGGACGCCCTTTGATGTGGTTCAGTTTCGCTGAAGCTTAACCGCGATTCATGCGGTTATTCACCAGATCGTCGACCACGCTGGGATCGGCCAGCGTGCTGGTGTCGCCCAGTGCCGAATATTCGTTCTCGGCGATCTTGCGCAGGATGCGACGCATGATCTTGCCCGAGCGCGTCTTGGGCAGGCCGGGCGCCCACTGGATCAGATCGGGCGAGGCAATCGGGCCGATCAACGTACGCACATGCTGCACCAGCTCCTTGCGCAGTTCTTCGGTCGCCTGGATGCCGGTCTTCAGCGTGACATAGGCATAGATGCCCTGGCCCTTGATGTTGTGCGGATAGCCCACCACGGCGGCCTCGGCCACCTTGGCATGCGCCACCAGCGCGCTTTCCACTTCGGCGGTGCCCATGCGATGGCCCGACACGTTGATCACGTCATCGACGCGGCCGGTGATCCAGTAATAGCCATCGGCATCGCGGCGGCAGCCGTCACCGGTGAAATACTTGCCGGGGAAGGTGCTGAAATACGTGTCGATGAAACGCTGGTGATCGCCATAGACGGTGCGCATCTGGCCCGGCCAGCTGTCGGCGATGCAGAGGTTGCCCTCGGTGGCGCCCTCCAGCACCTTGCCCTCGCCGTCGACCAGCTCGGGTTTGACGCCGAAGAAGGGCAGCGTCGCCGAGCCCGGCTTCTGCGCGATGGCGCCGGGCAGCGGCGTGATCAGGATGCCGCCGGTTTCGGTCTGCCACCAGGTATCGACGATCGGGCAGCGGCCATCGCCGACCACGCGGTGATACCACAGCCAGGCTTCCGGATTGATCGGCTCGCCGACCGAGCCGAGCAGGCGCAGGCTGGCGCGGCTGGTCTTCTTCACCGGCGCCTCGCCTTCGCGCATCAGGGCGCGGATCGCGGTCGGCGCGGTGTAGAAGATGTTGACCTTGTGCTTGTCGATCACCTGCCAGAAGCGCGAGGCATCCGGATAGTTCGGCACGCCTTCGAACATCAGGGTGGTGGCGCCGTTGGCCAGCGGCCCGTAGACGATGTAGCTGTGGCCGGTGACCCAGCCCACATCGGCGGTGCACCAGTAGATGTCGCCGTCGTGATAGTCGAAGACATACTGGTGCGTCATCGCGGCGAAGACCAGATAGCCGCCGGTGGTGTGCAGCACGCCCTTCGGCTTGCCGGTCGAGCCCGAGGTATAGAGGATGAACAGCGGGTCTTCCGCATTCATCGGCTCCGGCGCGCAGGTGGCCGGCACCTTGGCGGCTTCATCGTGGTACCAGACATCGCGGCCGGCCGTCATGTCGATCTTGCCGCCGGTATGCCTGACCACCAGCACGGTCTTCACGCCGGGGCAGGTTTTCAGCGCCGCATCGGCATTGGCCTTGAGCGGCACGCCGCGGCCGCCGCGCAGGCCCTCGTCGGCAGTGATCAGGAACTGGCTGTCGCAGTCCTGGATGCGGTTGGCGAGGCTGTCGGGCGAGAAGCCGCCGAACACGATGGAATGGACGGCGCCGATACGCGCGCAGGCCAGCATCGCATAGGCCGCAGCCGGGATCATCGGCAGGTAGATGGTGACGCGGTCGCCCTTCTTGACGCCCTTCGCCTTCATCACATTGGCCATGCGGCAGACTTCGTCATGCAGCTGCTGGTAGGTGATGTTTTCCGATTTGCTGGGATCGTCGCCTTCCCAGACGATCGCGGTCTGGCTGGCGCGCCTGGACAGATGGCGGTCGATGCAGTTGGCCGCGACATTCAGCTGGCCGTCGGCGAACCAGCGGATATGCAGATCCTTCTTGTCGAAGGAGACGTCCTTGACCTGGCTGTAGGGCTTGATCCAGTCGACGCGCTTGCCCTGCTCGCCCCAGAAGGCGGCCGGATCCTGCACCGACTGCTCGTACATCGCCTTGTATTTGCCGGCATCGGCCCAGGCGCGCTTGGCCCAGTCGGCGGCGACCGGAAACAGTTCATTCTCAGCCATGACGTCGGCTCCTTCCCGCGTGATTCAGCCGGCCTGGGCCGCCAGACCGCTGTCTGGCCACCGCATCCGGCGGGCGTTTTCCCCAATGGCGGCAATGATGCCCGCAAGGCGGTACGGGAACAAGGCGGGCCGCCCCGGCTTTCGACCAAAGCATAGCCCGGTTTGCGCTTAAGTCGCGGCAGACGCGCCGAAATTCCCGGCTGTCAGAGATCGTTGGCGACGGTGCGACCGGCTGCCGCAGGCAGTCCGGCGATGGTGGCGTCGAGCCCCTGCATCAGGCTGTCGAACTGACCGCCCAGGGCGGCATGCGCCTCATCCTGCGCCGCGCGCCACAGCGCCACGCCGGCGCGATAGGCGGCGCGGCCGTCGCGGGTCGCCCGCACCAGCCTGGCACGGCCATGGCCGCTCGGTGCCACCTCGACCAGGCCGGCGGCGATCATCGGCTTCAGGTTGCGGCTGAGCGTGGTGCGGTCGAGATCGAGTGCGGTGGCCAGCTCGGTGATGCTGGGCGGGCGGCCGTTCTGCTTCTCGCAGGCCCAGGCCATGCCGACCAGGGTGTATTGCGGCAGGCCGAGCCCGATGGGCGCCAGCCGCTCGGTGTAGAGCGCGCTGGCGCGTCTGGCCGCCGCCCGCAGCTGGAAGCAGAGGCAGAATTCGGTGCCGTCCGGCATCGGCGGCGGCAGCACGAAGCCGGGCTGACCCGGGGCTTGCGGCGGAAGGCTCATAACGTGTATATACACGACATGTAACCGGCCGGCAAGCCGCTGCCGGCACAGCCCCGCCTCTCAGGAGCCTCCGATGTCCGCCGCCCCCAATGACAATGCCGCTGCCCGCTCCGCCGACCTGCAGCCGCCGAGCGGTGGCCGCTACGCGCCGGTGCCGCTGGAGCAGCTCCGCGAACTGGACGGCATCGAGCTGTTCCGCGGCGTCATGCGCGGCGAGCTGCCCGGCGCGCCGATCGCCGAGCTGATGAATATGTGGATCTTCGAGGCCGAGCCCGGCCGCGTGGTCTTCGCCGGCCGGCCCGAGCTGCAGCATTACAATCCGATCGGCAGCGTGCATGGCGGCTATGCCGGCACCATGCTCGACAGCTGCATGTCCTGCGCCGTGCAGTCGATGCTGCCCAGGGGCATGGGCTACACCACGCTGGAATACAAGGTCAGCCTGGTGCGCGGCATCAGCGACAAGACCGGCACCGTCTATGCCGAAGGCAACGCGATCCAGGTCGGCAGCCGCGTCGGCACCGCCGAAGGCCGCATCGTCGATGCCAGCGGCAAGATCCTCGCCACCGGCACCACCACCTGTCTCATTTTCCCGATCTGAGACTCCGGCCGGTTTGGCGCCGCTTCAGAACTGGTAGCCGAGACTGAACCACCACATCGGATCGTCGGCCTGGTTGTCGGAGGTCGGCTCGCCGCCGATATGGCGCCAGGCCACCGCCAGATTGGCCGACCAGCCTTCGTACGAGACCCGCAGACCGGCACCGCCGCCGCCGAGTGCGCGGCGGTTATCGCCCGCCGTCCAGGGATCGTGGTTGGCCCGGCTGTAGCCATAGTCGTAGAACATATACGGCGCGGCCCAACCCAGTGCGTAGCGCAGTTCGATCTGCGCGAAAGCGCCTTCGTCGCCATAAGCCTCGCCGGTCGGATAGGCCCGCACGCCCTCCGGTCCGCCCAGGCCGAAATCCTCCGAGGAATCCAGATTGTCGAACGCCATCTGATACGACCCCCTGGCATAGAGGGTCATGTTGTCGACCGGCAGCGACTGCAGGCGGACGATATCCAGATTGACCTTGTCGAAACTGCCATCCGACTGCGCCGTGGTGCGATCCGATGCCTGCAGCCCCGCATCCAGCCGCAGAATACCGTGCGTCCAGCTCAGCGACCCGTAGGTCACACCGCCGCCGCCGAAACTGTCGCGCCGGTCGAAGCCCAGTGTAACCGGGATTGAATTGCTGGATTTCCGGTTGACGGTTCCTGCCGCACCCTGCTCGTCGGTCAGCCATTTATGCTGGTAGTTGGCGGAGAGCGAGAGATTGGCGGTTTGCGAGCGGATCAGGGGATAGCTCAGGCCCGCCGTCACCACATCCGCGGTACCGTAGGCATCCAGCGACGAGAACTCCTCGCCCAGTTCGTAATAGGTGTGGACGTAGCCGAGCGTGCCGCGCAGCCCCGAATATCCCAGCGGCAGATTATAGCCGACAGAGCCCGACCACATGTCTTCTTCGCTGTAGATACCCGTCAGGTTGAGCTGATCGCCGAGCATGAAAGGACTGTTGGCATAGAAGCCGGCCTGGCTGCGATGCCGGCCGGTATAGCGGTTGCCGTGATTGTCGATCTGCACGCTGCCGCCGAACCGCCGGTCGCGATCCATCCGGTAGACCAGATCGCCGGCCCCCAGCTCCTGACCCGGCCGGATGATCGGGACGAATTTGTAGCCGGGCTGATCGTCGAGGATCAGGCTGGCGCGCTCCAGCGTCTCGCCGCGAATGACGGTGCCGCGTTCCAGGCCGGACAGAAAGGCCTGCGCCTGCGCGGCCCTGTCGTCCGGACCGACCACTCTGACATCGCCGTACCGGCCTTCGACCACCGCGATGGTCAATGCACCGCCGGTCATGGATTGCTCCGGGATGAAGGCGCGCGCGAAGGGAAAGCCATTGCGGTGATACAGATCGGTGATGCGGTCGGCCAGATCCTTCAGGCCGGCCAGATCGAAATCCTGCCCCGGCACGCCGGCCAGTTCCCGCATCAACACCGCATCGGAGATCACCGCATTGCCATCGAAAGCCAGGCTCCGCACCGTGACGCGCGGACCGCCGGGCGCAGCCGGCTGGGAGTCAGGCGCCGAGGGCAGAATGGAGGGCGACAGGCGCGGCGGTGCCGGCGCCTCGCGCAACTGCTGCAGAATCTGCCCCGCATTCGGCCTTTCCTGGGACAGAGCGGCGGCAGGAAAACCAAATGCCGCGCCGAGCGCCGTTGCAGATGCCAGCAGCCGGACCGACCGGCACATGGATTTCAGCTTCGGTGTCATCACGGCTACTCCGCCTCACTGGGCAGGCGCACGCCCCCATCGACGACGAAAACCCTGGTCGGGCCGGCCAGGCTGGCCTGGGCGGTCAGTGCGACGATTTCCGGCAATTGCGCATCCTGCGCAGGCGCTTCGCCGCCGCTCGCCGCGCCGGGGGCCGCCGCCGCCGGCGTTGCGGCAAGATCGGCGCTGCGAATCCGGACGATATCCATCGAGCCGATCGATACGACGCCGCGCCCCTGTCCGGCAACCGCGCCTGCGGGCTGTCCGCCGGCCGGAATGGCGCCGAAGGATGACGCAAGACTGGTGGGGGTATTTGCAGTGGCGGCGGGACCGCTCATGGCTGTCGCGGAGGCCGAGGCCTGGACGGATGCGACCGCGCTGGTCTGCGAGACCGATGTTGTTGTGGTGGTGGTGGATGCGGTGGCCGGCCGCGGATTGCTGGCATCGTAGGCCTTGTAATTGATCGTCTTCAGGCCGCCGATATCCTCGGCGAAGGTGACCGTGCCCGACCCCGCGTCGACTTCCAGATTGGCGCTGTTGAGATTGGTTTCGCGGATATAGGTTTTCACGTGGACGTCGCCACCGTCGATGAGCAGGTCGTTCCAGCGGCCGCGTGCATCGCCGATCTGCAGGTGGTTTTCGCCATCCCCGCCCGTACCGCCATTCGGTTCGCCGGGCTTCCAGTTGTTGAACACGCCGCTGACGGCAACGTTGTTGTTCATGAAGGTCAGGCCGGCACCGCTATTCTCTTCGCCTTCAGGCCCGCTGCGCCAGCTCCAGACCCCGTTGGTTCTGGCGCCGCCCAGCCAGGCACCGTTGGAAAGATCGGTGATGTTGTTGCCGGTCGGCGCCGGAAAGCTTCCGGTATAGACGATGACGGAATTTTCCAGACGGGATGTCACGGTCGCCAGATAGCTGTCGCCGACCGCACTGCCGCCCGCGGTACCGTTTTTCGCATCGTTGAAGGCTTCCGGCCAGGTGTAAAACCCGGTGCTGCGGTGAAACCTTTCGTACCGGTTGCCGGAATTGATGATGCCGTTGAAACTGATGTCGCCGTTTCCGGACGTGAAACCGACGCCCTCGGTATTCGCGATCATCAGTTCGCCGTGCAGATTGATATTGCCGCCGCCGGTGGCGAAAACCACCTTCTCGGTGCCGCCGATGTAAAGATCGCCGCCCACCATGGTCATGGTGCCACTGATGTTGATGGTCGCGCCGGTGCCGAAATCCAGATTGCCGCCATTCAGGCTGACGCCCTTGTTGGCAATGATCACGCCGCCGCCGTCACGGCTGCCATTATCGTTGTCGGCATCCAGCAGCAGGTTGAGCTTGTTCGATGTGCTCTTGATTTCGGCGTTGAGGACGATGGTGTTGGCGGCCTGCAGGGTCAGGGTGGCTTCTCCGCCGGCCGACTTGGTGATGCCTGAATTCACCGTGATGTCGCCATTCACGCCGCTGCCGGTGCCGCCATAGGTCGTGTTGTTCGACACGGTGTCGATCGTAACGCTGGTTCCGGTATTGAGCGCGCCGGCAATATTGCCCGCCGCCGTGGCATCGATGATGTAGTCGAAGGGATCGATCAGCCAGGTGCCGCCGCGCCCCTGTGCCGCGCCTGCGGTAATCGTGGTGTCGGTTGCAATATCGACAAAAGCGGCACTGGTTTCGATGAAGCCGCCATCGCCGGCGACCGGCGCCGAGGCATCGAGCCTGCCGGATACGGCGGTGCGTCCGCGCGACATATCGCCGAGCAGCACGATCTCGCCTTTTTCGCCCGTCGCCAGGGCCTTCGCCTCGCTGATGCCCGTATGATTGATCACGCTGGTGGACAGCTCGCCGGCCGCGCGCGCCGTCAGGTAAATCCGGCCGCCATCGGCACGGATCGCACCCTTCTGCTCGATCAGCGTTTCCAGCGCGCCTTCGTCGACCTGCAGCCTGACCGGGCCGCCCATATCCAGCGTCACCTTGTTGCCGGCGCCCATCAGCACACTGCCGCCCTCGGCCGTAATGCTGCCCTCGTTGACGATGGTGGCCGCGACCAGCGCCACCGTGCCGCCCGGCGTCGCCTGGATCGCGCCCCGGTTGGTGACGGCAGCCGTGCTGCTGCCTTCGAAAGAATAGGTGCCGGAGAGGAAATCTTCGTTCCGGATGTTATGCGCAGACGCGACCAGAGCCCCGACATTCACCTGGGCGCTGGGCGTGAACAGAATACCGTTCGGATTGACCAGAAAGAGCTGGCCGTTGGCATTCAGGGCGCCCTGAATGACCGAGACATTGCCGCCGAGCACCCGGTTGAGCGCGATCGAACTGCTGGACGGCTGAACGAAATTGACGGTGTGGCCCTGGCCGATCGAAAAACTCTGCCAGTCGATACCCAGCTTCGCGGTCGCCTGGGTGACTGTCATGACGCTGCCGGTCTGGCTGATGCTGCCGGCGCCGGAGACAACCTGCCCCCCGGTCGGCAGATCGGCCGCGCGCGTCGAGGCCGCAGCCGCACATATCATACTCACACACGCATAAAATGCTGTGACTCCCGCAACTCCGGCCTGCATTGCCCCCCGCTTGCCGCAAGTCCACCACTGGAATGGACACTTCCCATATTCAACCTGAACAGGTCTAAATGTGGAAGGTGCAGTAGCCGGTCAACAAATACAACCAGAAATGTGGCTCGAAACACAGAGCCGCCATTTTGCGACGCAGTACCGACCGACTGGCGCCGCTGGACGTCCTTTGAAGTTCAGCGGCGCCAGTCGG
>JAEYSS010000151.1 GCA_023434425.1 Pseudomonadota bacterium
CGGCAGCCGGGCCGGGTCGACGCCATCGGCTTCCAGCCATTGCGCCAGGGTGAAGAGATAGGCGTCGCAGATGCTGTAGCTGTCGCCCAGCACCCAGGGCCCGGCCAGCATATGCTGTTCGACCAGCGCGAAGCCTTCGTAGACGCTCTGCGGCACCTTCTTCTGCATCGCTTCGATGGAATGGGTGTCGTCGGCCTCGACCCAGCGAGATCCGCGCATGCGATGGGCATGCGAGACATGCACGGTGGAGCAGAGATAGCTGTTGAAGGCCTGCGCCTGCGCGAAGGCAAACGCATCCTCCAGCGGCGCCAGCCTCGCCTGCGGATAACTTTGCGCGATAAAGGCCAGCATCGCCGGCGTCTCGGTCAGCACGCCGCGATCCGTCACCAGCGCCGGCACGCGGCCCTTGGGATTGATCGCGAGGTATTCCGGCTGGCGCTGCTCGTTGCCGGCAAAGCGGATCCGCGTCGTCGTGTACTCGGCGCCGGCTTCTTCCAGCGCGATATGCGAGGCGAGCGCGCAGGTATGGGCGGCATAGAAGAGATTGAGCATGGGCGGCACCTGGAAAGCAAAAGGCCCGGACAGCATAGCCATCCGGGCCTTTTGCATTAAGCGCAGAATTGTCAGGCTACATCAGCCTTCGCCGTTCCCATTCCCATTGAGATCGGCGGGGTTCGGCATGCCGAGCGCATGGAATCCGCTGTCGACATGGATGATCTCGCCGGTGACGCCGGCGCCGAGATCCGACAGCAGGAACAGCGCGCAGCCGCCGACCTCTTCCAAAGACGCGTTGCGGCGCAGCGGGCTGTGCTGGGCGGTGAATTTGAAGGTGGCGCGGGCCGAGCCGATGGCCGAACCGGCGAGCGTGCGCATCGGGCCGGGCGACACGGCATTGACGCGGATCTTCTGCGGGCCGAGATCGACGGCGAGGTAGCGCACGCTGGCTTCCAGCGCGGCCTTGGCGACGCCCATCACATTGTAGTTCGGCATCACGCGCGTGCTGCCTTCATAGGTCAGCGTGATCAGCGAACCGCCCTGCGCCATATAGGGCTGCGCCAGCCGCGCCACTTCGGTGAAGGAATAGCAGCTGATCAGCATCGAGCGGCTGAAATTGCCGCGCGTGGTGTTGAGGTAGCGGCCCTTCAGCTCTTCCTTGTCGGAATAGGCGATGGCATGCACCACGAAGTCGATCTGGCCGCCGAATGATTTTGCGACCGTATCGAAGGTCGCCTTCATCGAGGCTTCGTCTTCCACGTCGCAGGGCACAACGGCTTTGGCGCCGACGCTGTCGGCCAGCGGGCGGACGCGGCGTTCAAACGCCTCGCCCTGGTAGGTGAAGGCCAGTTCGGCGCCATGCTGGTGCAGCATCGAGGCGATGCCCCAAGCGATCGAGTGGTCGTTGGCAACCCCCATGATGAGGCCGCGCTTGCCGCTCATCAATGCGCGCGTGTCGGTCATGTTTTATCGTTCTTTATCTGCAAAGGCGGGTGGGTTCAGGCGGCGTAGCGCTGGAAGATCAGCGACGCATTGGTGCCGCCGAAGCCGAAGGAATTCGACATCACGCGGTTGAGCGTCACGTTGTCGCGGCGGCTGCGCACGATATCGAAGCCTTCCGCGCCGGGATCGAGGGTCTCGATATTGGCGGAGGCGGCAATGAAATTGTCGCGCATCATCAGGATCGAATAGATCGATTCCTGCACGCCGGCGGCGCCGAGCGAATGTCCGGTCAGCGACTTGGTCGAGCTGATCGCCGGCACCTTGTCGCCGAAGACGTCGCGGATCGCGTTCAGTTCGGTGATGTCGCCGGCCGGAGTAGACGTGCCATGCGTGTTGATATAGTCGATCGGCGCGTTGTGGCCGTGGCCGCCGGCTTCGGACAGCGCCAGCTGCATGCAGCGCACGGCGCCTTCACCCGACGGCGCCACCATGTCGGCACCGTCCGAGGTCGCGCCATAGCCGACCAGTTCGGCATAGATCCTGGCGCCGCGCGCCTTGGCATGTTCCAGTTCTTCCATCACCACGATGCCGCCACCGCCGGCAATCACAAAACCGTCGCGGTCCTTGTCATAGGCGCGGCTGGCGCGGGTCGGGGTGTCGTTGTAGCTGCTGCTCATCGCCGGCATGGCGTCGAACAGGTTGCTCAGCGTCCAGTCCAGTTCCTCGCCACCGCCGGCGAAGATGACATCCTGCTTGCCGAGCTGGATCAGTTCGGCGGCATTGCCGATGCAATGCGCCGAGGTCGAGCAGGCGGACGAGATCGAATAGTTGACGCCCTTGATCTTGAAGGCAGTGCTCAGCACGGCCGAGCAGGTGCTCGACATGGCGCGCGGCACGAAGAAGGGGCCGATCTTGCGCGGGCCGCCCTTTTCACGGGTGATGTCGGCGGCCTGCACGATGTTGCGCGTGCTGGCGCCACCGGACCCGACGATCAGCCCGGTGCGCGGGTTGATGATGTCGCCGGCTTCCAGGCCGCTGTCGGTAATCGCCTGCTCCATCGCCAGATAGGCATAGGCGGCGCCGTCGCCCATGAAGCGCTTCTGCCGGCGGTCGATGGCGGCTTCGAGGTCGATCTTCACCGTGCCATGCACCTGGCTGCGGAAGCCGAGCTTGGCATATTCCTCGGAAAACACGATGCCGGAGCGGCCGGCTTTCAGGCTGTCGGCCACTTCCTCGACAGTGTTGCCGATCGAAGAGGTGATGCCGAGACCGGTGACGACGACGCGACGCATGGGCGTGAGACTCCTCAAATGCGGGCCGGACCATGTGTCCGGGCCACAACCATTACGCTGGAACCGTTACAGTTCGTTGCCGCGATCCGGGCGGCAGATATCAGGCCGCGGCCGGGGCAAGGCCATCGGGGAAAACGCCAACCCGCATGTCCTTGCATTCATAGGCCGGCTTGCCGTCGATATACATCGTGCCGTCGGCGATCGCGATGCCGAACTTGCGCAGCAGCAGCTTCTTGATATCGATCTTGTAGGTGATCTTTCTGGCGGCCGGCGTCACCATGTCGGAGAATTTCACTTCGCCGACGCTGAGCGCGCGGCCACGGCCCGGCGCCCTGGTCCAGCCGAGGAAAAAGCCGACCAGCTGCCACATGCCGTCGAGACCGAGGCAGCCCGGCATGATCGGGTCGTTTTCGAAATGGCAGGGGAAGAACCAGAGGTTCGGCTTGATGTCGAGTTCGGCTTCGATTTCGCCCTTGCCGTATTTGCCGCCGTCGCTGACGATTTTCACGATGCGGTCGATCATCAGCATGGGGGGCAGCGGCAGGCGGGCATTGCCCTCGCCGAACAGCTTGCCGTGCGCGCAAGCCAGCAGATCCTCGTAGCTGTAACTGTTCTTCTGTTCCACGATCTTCTGTTCCACTGGCGTGAAATCCTCAAAACCCCGTTGCGCCGCGCCTGCTGCCCCTTCGAGGCCTGGCCGTTGCGGCAGTGACATTATCCCCCAGGCGATGGGCGCGCCGGGCGTCCGACCGGGTGGCCAGATACCGTTAAGTCGCGGAGCTGCCTTTGCCTTCCGGGGACAATGTAGTGATCCGCGGCCCAGTCGCAACAGTTTCGTTGCATCTTGTTACAAACACGCGAGCGGCGTCGCCCCCGGGTCGCCGCCACCAGACGGTGCAGATGCTCAAGTATTTGTGAATACAGGTAGAATCGTGCCAGATGACATTCCTGTGGCCCTGCTTCGCGCTCTGCTATATATCGAAACCAATGGCAAAGATGATCGAACCCCATTCCGAGGTTGCCGCCGCGCAGCTCAGGGCGGCCGGGCTGCGCACCACGCGGCAGCGGCTGGTGCTGGCCGAAATCCTGTTCGGCCAGGGTCATCGCCATGTGACGGCCGAAAGCCTGTTCACCGAAGCGGCCGAGCGCGGCGCCCGGCTGTCGCTGGCCACCGTCTACAACTGCCTGCACCAGTTCACTGCCGCCGGGCTGCTGCGCATGGTGACGGTGGATGCCGGCCGCGCCTATTTCGACACGAATCTTTCGCCGCATCATCATTTCTATTACGAGCGCAGCGGCGAATTGCGCGACATCCCGGAAGCGGAGGTTGCGGTTTCCCGTCTGCCGCCCGCACCGGCCGGGGCGAAGATCGCCCGCGTCGACGTCATCCTGCGCCTGCAGGACTGATC
>JAEYSS010000115.1 GCA_023434425.1 Pseudomonadota bacterium
CCCAAACCAAATCCCGGCTGGCGGTATTACCCCCCCCAGCCGGTCAGCATCGAGGGGCGTTTATGAGTTGCCCGCTTCGACCGCATCTTCAAGCGTGCGCAGGCCGGGGATCTTGGCGCTGACCAGCACGGCCATGTTGCCGGGCTTGTGCTGGTTCTTCCACATCTTGGTATGGGCGCGCGGGATATCGGCCCAGCTGAACACTTCCGACATGCAGGGATCGAGGCGGCGTTCGATCACCAGCTGGTTGGCCTGGCTGGCCTGCAGCAGGTTGGCGAAGTGGCTGCCCTGGATGCGCTTCTGGCGCATCCACACGAAGCGTGCGTCGAAGGTGATGTTGAACCCGGTGGTGCCGGCGCAGAACACCACCATGCCGCCGCGCTTCACGACGAAGCAGGAAACCGGGAAGGTCTGCTCGCCCGGATGCTCGAAGACGAAATCGACATCGTTCCCTTTGCCGGTGATGTCCCAGATCGCCTTGCCGAATTCGCGGCACTTCTTCATGTAGGCGCCGTATTTCTCGGTATCCATCACCGGCGGCAGCTGACCCCAGCAATCGAAGTTGTTGCGGTTGATCACGCCCTTGGCGCCCAGGCTCATGACGAAATCGCGTTTCGATTCGTCAGAGATGATGCCAATGGCATTGGCGCCGGAGATGGCAATCAGCTGGATCGCCATCGAGCCGAGGCCGCCAGCGGCGCCCCAGACCAGCACATTCTGGCCCGGCCGCAGGATATGCGGACGATGGCCGAACAGCATGCGATAGGCGGTGGCGAGCGTCAGCGTGTAGCAGGCGCTTTCTTCCCAGGTCAGGTGTTTGGGCCGCGGCATCAGCTGGCGCGACTGCACGCGGGCAAACTGCGCGAAGCTGCCATCCGGCGTCTCGTAGCCCCAGATGCGCTGCGTCGGCGAATTCATCGGATCGCCGCCGTTGCACTCCTCGTCGTCGCCGTCATCCTGGTTGCAGTGGACGATGACTTCGTCGCCGACCTTCCAGCGCTTCACGCGGCGGCCGACCTTGTAGACGATGCCCGAGGCATCCGAGCCGGCAATATGATATTCGGCCTTGTGCACGTCGAAGGGCGAGATCGGCACGCCGAGACCGGCCCAGACGCCGTTGTAGTTGACGCCGGCGGCCATCACGAGGATGAGCACCTCGTCGGCATCAATCTCCGGTGTCGGCAGCACTTCCAGCTGCATCGACTCTTCCGGCGGGCCGTGGCGCTCGCGACGGATCGCCCAGGCATACATCTGCTTCGGCACATGGCCGACCGGCGGAATTTCGCCGACTTCGTAGAGATCCTTCACGGCACCGGTCGCCGCCTGGGCCTTGGCAGCAGCTTGTGCAGCCTGGGCCTGGGCGGTCGGCAGCGCGACGACAGATCCACCCGCATTCGACATGACGAAACTCCCTCGTTGTTTCCCTGTTACGCTCACGGTTGTCACCGGAAGCGTCATTTCTGGTCTTGTTGGGCCGCCCTGGCCGGGATTAGCCTTGTGCAGCGCCGCGAGACGGTACTCAACAAGACCTTAGCCTATCTTTTTGCAGTGGCGAAAAAATGGCAAGATCATTTTGCAATGCAACACAGGTTATGATATTTCTCAAGCCTGACGCAACGAGAAACTAAATATCCTAACGTCAACTTGACTCGGAATAAAATTATGTCTGCGACTCGCCCGACGGACGCTCTTCAAGCCCGATCCCTTCGCAATCGCGAAAAGGAGCCAGACAATAACCGGGAAAAGCCCTGGTTGTTCCGGACCTATTCGGGTCATTCCTCTGCCACGGCCTCGAATGAGCTGTACCGGACCAATCTGGGCCGCGGCCAGACCGGTCTGTCGGTGGCCTTCGATCTGCCGACCCAGACCGGTTACGACAGCGATCATGTGCTGGCGCGCGGCGAGGTGGGCAAGGTCGGCGTGCCGGTCAGCCACCTGGGCGATATGCGGGTGCTGTTCGACCAGATTCCGCTGGCGCAGATGAACACCTCGATGACGATCAATGCGCCGGCCGCCTGGTTGCTGGCGATGTATATCGCCGTCGCCGAGGAGCAGGGCGCGAAACGGTCCGACCTGAACGGCACGGTGCAGAACGACATCATCAAGGAATATCTGTCGCGCGGCACTTACATATTCCCGCCGGCGGCCTCAATGCGGCTGATCACCGATGTGATCGCCTTCACCTATCGCGATCTGCCGAAATGGAATCCCACCAACGTCTGCAGCTATCACCTGCAGGAAGCCGGCGCGACCCCGGTGCAGGAACTGGCCTATGCGCTGGCCACCGCGATTGCCGTGCTGGATGCCGTGAAGGCCTCGGGCCAGGTGCCACCGGAAGATTTCGCCCAGGCCTTCGGCCGCATCAGCTTTTTTGTGAATGCCGGGATCCGGTTCGTGACCGAAATCTGCAAGATGCGCGCCTTCGTCGACCTGTGGGAAGAGATCGGTCGTGAGCGTTACGGCGTCACCGACCCGAAGGCGCTGATGTTCCGCTATGGCGTGCAGGTCAATTCGCTCGGCCTGACCGAGCCGCAGCCGGAAAACAACGTCTACCGCATCCTGCTCGAAATGCTGGCGGTGGTGCTGTCCAAGAAAGCCCGCGCCCGCGCCGTGCAGCTGCCGGCCTGGAACGAGGCATTAGGTTTACCTCGTCCCTGGGACCAGCAGTGGTCGCTGCGCCTGCAGCAGATCGTCGCCTATGAAACCGACCTGCTCGAATACGGCGACCTGTTCGACGGCAATCCGGCCATCGATGCCAAGGTGAATGAGCTGAAGGACGCGGCCCGCGCCGAACTGAAACGCATCGAGGCGATGGGTGGCGCGATCCAGGCGGTCGAGAGCGGCTATCTCAAGCAGGCCCTGGTCGAAAGCAACACCGCGCGTGTGCGCGGCATCGAGACCGGCGCGATCACCGTGGTCGGCGTCAACAAGTTCACCGAAAGCGCACCCTCGCCGCTGGTCGGGACCGAGGGCGGTGCGATCATGACGGTCGATCCGGCCGCCGAAGCCGAACAGATCGAGCGGCTGAAGCAATGGCGCGCTCAGCGCGACCAGACAGCGGTGGATGCCGCGCTGAAGGATCTCGAAGCCGCCGCCCGCGACGGCCGCAACATCATGGAACCCAGCATCACGGCTGCCAAGGCCGGCGTCACCACGGGAGAGTGGGCGGCGTGCCTACGCAGGGTATTCGGCGAATACCGCGCGCCGACCGGAGTCTCGGCCGCCAGCGGTGCCTTGAGCAATGACGGCATGGACGAGCTGCGCGAGGAAGTGAAGGCGGTCGCCAAGCGGCTGGGCCGTCCGCTTAAATTACTGGTCGGCAAGCCTGGCCTCGACGGCCATTCCAACGGCGCCGAGCAGATTGCCGTGAAGGCGCGCGATTGCGGCATGGAAGTGGTCTATGAGGGCATCCGCCTGACGCCCGAGCAGATCGTGGCCGCCGCGCTGGAAGAAGGCGTGCATCTCGTCGGGCTTTCCATTCTCTCTGGCAGCCATGTCGAGCTGGCCACCGATGTGATTCATCGCATGCGGTCCGAGGGCATCGGCAGCGTGCCGGTGGTGGTCGGCGGCATCATTCCGCCCGAGGACGAAGCGCGGCTGAAGGCTTCGGGCATCGCCGGCGTCTTCACGCCGAAGGATTACGACCTGACCCAGATCATGCGTGCCATCGTGGCTCTGGTGGACCGCAGCTGGTCGAAAGCCGCATAGCAAACGGGATGTTCTGGCTGCTGACGGCGCTCTGGGCCGCTGGCCTGATCCTGAGCGGTTTCGGGCCGTCCGATCGGCTGACCTGGCTGATGGAAGTGCTGCCGGCGATCATCGCCTGGCCGATTCTGCTGTATATGCGACCGCGTTTCCGCTTCACGGATCTGGCGATGGCGCTGATCACGCTGCATGGCCTGATCCTCATGCTCGGCGGCGCCTATACCTATGCCCGTGTGCCGCTCGGCTTCTGGCTGCAGGACTGGCTGGCGCTCGAGCGCAACCCATACGACCGCATCGGCCATCTGGCGCAGGGTTTCGTGCCGGCGATTGTCGCGCGCGAATTGCTGATCCGCGTCTTTCGCATCGAAGGCCGCAAGCTGACCGGCTTCCTGGTCGTCTGCATCTGCCTGGCAATCAGCGCGGTGTATGAACTGATCGAATGGGCCGCCGCGCTCAGCCTGGGGCAGGGCGCCGACGAGTTCCTCGGCACGCAGGGCGACCAGTGGGACACGCAGTCCGACATGTTCATGGCCCTGATCGGGGCTTTGGCCGCCCTGCTGCTGTCGCGCTGGCACGACCGCCAGATACAGGCGCCCGGGCGCTGACGGCTGCTTTGCGTTCGGTCAAACATCTGCCGCGCCTGCCGGGTTAGACTGCCGGCATGACAGACCCAAACCCGACCGATATCGACCGGCTGTTCGACCCACCTTTGCAGGTGGCGGAGACGCATGTGTCCCGCATCTTCCTGACCGGCGACCGGGCCTGGAAGCTGAAAAAGGCGCTCACGCTGCCCTATCTCGATTTCGCGACCCTGCAGCAGCGGCGCACCGCCTGCGAGCGCGAGGTCGAGTTGAACCGGCGCACGGCACCTGAACTTTATCTGGGTTGCCGCGCGGTCTGTCGCGATGCCTCTGGCCGGCTCAGCCTCACGGCGCAGGGCGAGCCGGTGGAATGGCTGATCGAGATGCGGCGGTTTCCATCCGATGCGACCTTCGACCATCTCGCCGCGGCGCGAAAGCTGGACGCGGTGCTGATCGAAACGCTGGCCGACACGATTGCAGCTTTTCATGCGAAAGCCGAAACGGTCGACGCCGGGGCGACAGACACCGTCACCCAGACTCTGACATTCAACGACGCCGCCTTCGAGCGCCGTGCGCCGGATTGCCTGGCCGATGCCGAGCTGATTGCCTTCCGCGCGGCGCTGCAGACCGAGTTTGAGCGCCAGCGGCCGTTGCTGGCGACACGCAGATCGGCAGGCCGCATGCGGCACGGCCATGGCGATCTGCATCTGCGCAACATCGCATTGATCGATGGCAGGCCGACGCTGTTCGACTGCCTGGAATTCGACGACGGTCTGGCCGAAATCGACACGCTGTACGACTTCGCTTTCCTGCTGATGGATCTGCTGCATCATGGCTGCAGAGATCTCGCCAACCGGGCGCTGAACCGCTATCTCGAAGCGGGCGGCGACTACGACGGCCTGCCGCTGCTGCCGCTGTATGTCGCGCTCCGCGCTGCCATCCGCTGTCATATCGCCGCGATGACGCCGGCCGGACGGCAGGAGGCAGGCGAGTATCTGGCGCTGGCGCAGCGTGCGCTGCGATCCGAAGGTGCGCGGCTGCTGGCTGTGGGCGGCTATTCCGGCACGGGAAAAACCACCGTGGCGCGCGAGCTGGCGGCCGGACTCGGTGGCTATCCCTGGGGCGCGGTGGTGCTGCGCAGCGACGTCATGCGCAAGCAGCTGCAGGGCCGGGCGCTGACGCAGCGCCTGCCGCCGGAAAGCTACACCGCTGCGGCGAGCCGGCAGACCTATGCGGCGCTGCTGAACGGCGCAGAAATGCTGCTGCGGGCCGGCAGCAGCGTTGTGCTGGATGCCGTCTTTGGCCAGGCGCAGGAGCGCAGGGCGGCGGCTGCCGTTGCCGAAAGCACCAATGTCGGTTTCAGCGGCCTCTGGCTCGGGGCGCCGCCCGAGGTGCTGGTTGGCCGTGTTAGCGCGCGGCAGGGCGATGCCTCCGATGCAGATGCCGCGGTCGTGCGCTGGCAACTGCAACATTTGCAGCCGCCGGGTGCGGCCGAGTCCGGCTGGACCTCCGTCGACGCCGCCGGCGACCGGGCCGCGACACTGGCGCGGGCGCGGCAGGCACTGTCGGCCGGCTGAGCGCCGCATCTGGCTTCTGGCCGTTTGTCCTGCTATCAGGGCCTCCCCGATTGTGGAGACAGATGTGCTGTCGCGCCTATCCCGCCTGATCCGGCCCCGCAGCGTTGCCGGCCGGATTGCAACCAGCCTGGTGGCCGGCCTCGGCCTGCCGGTCCTGCTGTATGGCATCCTGCTGCTGCGCACCCATGGCTATGAACCGATGGGCCTGTGCCGCCCGGTGCCGGCCGCGCAGGGGCATATCCCCATCGACATGAGCCGCGGCAGCGGCATTCCCACCACCTGCGGCGTCGACTGGGGCTTCGTGGCCTCCAGCATCCTGCTGCCCGGTCTCGGCTTTGCCCTGGTCGCCTATCTTCTGATGGCACTGCTGGCCCGCATCGAACGTTGACTCCACGCCGGCCGCGCATTCCCCGCTGCCGGTGGATTGCGAGGGCGATGTGACGGCTTCCATGGCAGGACAGCAGATGCGCGGCGATGGCCGCGACCCCGAGGCCGTGGCATTGCCCTATCACGGGGCCGCCGATCTGCCGCATGTGCATGTCGACAGCTACAATCTCGAACTGCGCGATGCCGAGGGCTTCATCGGCGACAAGGCCAGCGGCCGCGCCTTCCGCAAGCTGCTGGAAGACATCCGCCGGGACGCCAGGGGCACGACCGACACCGACATGGCACCGACGCGCGATATGTCGAAATCCGAACTCGATGCCGTTCTGACCGGCGACGATCTGGGTGCCGCCGCCATCGTGCAGGGCGCCATCGAGGAATTCGCACAGAATCTGGCTGCGGTCGCGCAGCGTTTCCTGCGCCAGCAATCCTGGAAGGGCGTGCAGCGCATTGTCGTCGGCGGCGGGCTGCGGCGCAGCCGGGCCGGCGAGATCGCCATCCTGCGTGCCGCCATTCTGCTGCGGCAGGCCGATCTCGATGTGGAGATGTGGCCGCTCGGCCACCATCCCGATGAAGCCGGCCTGCTCGGCGGTCTGCAGCTGCTGGCGCCCGACGCGATGCGCGACCATGACGGCTTTATCGCCATTGACATCGGTGGCACCAATATCCGCTGCGGCATCGTCACCATCCGCCGCAAGGACCGGCTGGGCGACAGCGCCAGGGTCGAGCGCCTGCTGCACTGGCGGCATCGCGACGAGCGGCTCGGCCGCGAAGCCGTGCTGGATCACCTCGGCGGCATGATGCGCGAACTGACCGCGCGGGCGGACAAGAAAAAGCTTCAGCTTGCGCCGGTGATTGCCGTCGGCTGCCCCGGCGTGATCGCCGGTGACGGATGGATCAAGCGCGGCGCGCAGAACCTGCCGGGTAACTGGGAAGGCGAAGACTTCAACCTGACCGAGGCGCTGCACGAACGCCTGCCGCGCATCGGCGGTCGCAGCATCAGTGTGGCGCTGCATAACGACGCGGTGGTGCAGGGACTGAGTGAAACCTTTCGCATGCAGGATGTGAAGCGCTGGGCCGTGCTCACCATCGGCACCGGGCTGGGCAATGCCAGCTATACGAATGTGAAGGAATAGGGCCCTTACCCTTATCGTCATCCCCGCGAAAGCGGGGATCCAGAGTTATAGGCTCAGGCGTTGGCCCCTGGGTTCCCGCTTTCGCGGGAACGACGAGAGGCATCGGGCAGATCAGTGCGGAAACGCGGCAGGGCATGTGGATGCTCCTGCTGCAGGAAGGCGATGACTTTCTCGCGGATTTCGCAGCGCAGATCGAAGGCACGTGGCGCCGAAGCAGCGCTGGCCAGGATGCGCACTTCCATCGTGGTCTGTTTGAAATCGGTTACCTGCACGGCGACCACGCGCCTGTCCCATAACGGCGAGGCAGCGAGAATCTCCTGTGTCTTCGCACGAATCGCCTCGACCGGCGCGGTATGGTCGAGATACAGCATCACCGTGCCGATCAGGTCGGCATTGTCGCGCGTCCAGTTCTGGAACGGCTTCTCGATGAAATAGCTGAGCGGCAGTATCAGACGGCGCCAGTCCCACAGCCGCACGACCACGTAGGTCGAGGTGATCTCCTCGACATTGCCCCACTCGTTTTCCACGATCAGGGCATCGTCGATGCGGATCGGCTGGGTGATCGCCAGCTGGATGCCGGCAATCAGGTTCTTCAGCACCGGCTGCAGGGCGAGACCGACGATCAGGCCCGCGGCGCCGGCCGAGGCCAGCAGCGACACGCCATATTGCCGCACGCTGTCGAACGTCATCAGCGCGATCGAGGCAGTGATCACGATGATCAGCACATTCACCACGCGCTGCAGCATGCGGGTCTGCGTCACATGCTTGCGGGCCATCAGGTTGTCGGCGGCATCCAGCTTGAAGCGGCGCAGATGCACCACCATCCAGACATGGAAGGCGGTCAGCGCGATCCAGCCGAGCAGGGCGACGAAGCCGACCGACAGGATGTTGCGGATGATCGGCGCCCAGCCCGGCGGCAGCGGCGCGATGCTGGCGGCCAGGCTCAAACCCGCGATCAGGAAGGCCAGCCGCGTCGGCCCCTCGGTGCGCGCCACCAGCGCCCGCCACAGCAGATCCATCCGCGCCACCCAGGTGGTGACGAGGCGGAACAGGAAACGGTGCAGCAGATGTGCGAGGAAAGGCGCCAGGCCGAGGATAATCAGGCTGATGGCCCAGTCCGGCACCCATTGCAGTTCGGCGGCAAAGCGTTCGAAAAAGGCGCTGAGATCGGTCATACGGAATAAAGGCCGCAAACCGCCAATGGTTTCATGGGAAGCGGAAAAACCGCATCGCGCCCGGTTGCATGTGAGATTTCGGAAGTGCCGTAAGGCCCTCACCCTCTGTCTGTGATTGGTGATGCTGTAGCCAAAGTCTCATCGTCGTCCCCGCGAAAGCGGGGATCCAGAGGCCATCTGATCAATCTCGCCTGTGGTCTGGATCCCCGCTTTCGCGGGGATGACGAG
>JAEYSS010000269.1 GCA_023434425.1 Pseudomonadota bacterium
ATCAGAACCAGCTGCGGAAGCCGACGCGGGCGACATGCTGCGTGCTGTCGTCCAGCCCCTGGGCGCCGTCGTTGATCCACTGGTAGCGATAGCTCGGCACGATTTCGAGCCCGTCCGACACCTTGTAGCCGACACCGATCTCGCCGAAGGCGGTGAAGTCGGTGTCGTTGCCGTCGTTGCCGCCGAGTGTCGAGCCGTTCGAGGTGACGGCCGGGCGGTCGTGGCGCTGGTGCATGATGCCGGCGCCGCCGCCGAAATACGGCGTCAGCGGCGTGCCGGTGGCGATGTCGTAATAGGCGGCGCCGGTCAGCGAGAACTGGTCGGTATCGCCGCCGACACCGGTGCGGCCGCCATTGGCGTGGTAGCTGTCGTTGTCGAGCGCGCCGTAACCCAGTTCGCCTTCCAGGCGCAGATTGTTGCGGAAGCGATGGCCGTACTGGCCGGAAATGCCGTAACCCTGGTCGCGTTCCAGATAGCCGCCGCCCGAGCGGTCGGTATCCTGCGGCATCAGATAGCCGCCGGTGATGCCGCCATACGAACCGTAGTTCAGGCGGTTGTCCTGGGCCTGCGCGGTGGGGACAAGCGCAGTCGAGGCGAGCAGTGCAGCCGCAGCAGCGGCGATGGTGGTGGCAGTGGCGAAGCGGATCATGCTGTTGACTCCTGACACAAGTTTGACGAGGCGGGGGTGTCGCCCTGTTGTGCTGTGTTGTGCAGCCGGGCGATCGCTGCATAGATGGGCCCTGCTTCAGGGCAGAAACATGGCATCCGGCGCCGATCCGTCACGACAAACTTGGCCATGGTATTTTCGCAACACTCTTGAGCGAAGCGCGACGGTGCCCTAAGTCAGGAAGCCTGGTTCACCGCTCTTTTCCGGCTCTCATTCATGTCCTCGAAAAAATCCGTTCTCGAAGCTGCCGACCAGCCGTGGTCGACCGCGCTGGTGCTGGTGTGTTCGGAATGTGACGGCGGCCGTGGCGTCGGGCTGACGCAGACGCTGAAGGACAGCGTGAAAGCGGCGGGCCACAAGAAAGACGTGCGGGTGGCGCGCGTGCGCTGCCTCGGCATCTGTCCGAAGCGCGGCGTTGCCGTCACGGTGACCGCGGCCGACCGCGCGGCCTGCAGCTATGTCGTGAGCGGCCGGGATGACGACGCGGTCGAGGCGCTGTGCGGCGCTATCCTGCCCCGGACGTGACGCTTTGTCGCGTCAACGCGACAGGGTGATCCTGTAGAGCCGCAGGCCCTGCGCGGGGATACTGTCGCGGAACAGGCCGCGTTCCATGTCGGCCTGTACAGGCGCGGCGTCGTCGAGCCGGTTCAGGGCGCGGATGGCGCGCGAAAAGCCGATGCGGATGTCTTCCGCCTGCATGCCCTCGTTCAGCAGGATCAGCAGCAGCCCGCCATCGCTGCCGGGTTTCAGCAGGCTGCGCAGGCGCGGCGGTGCGGTCTGTCGTCGCGCCATGCCGACGGCAACCGTGTAGCGGTCCGGCGCATCGGGCTGCAGCAGCGCCGGCACCAGCCGCGCGATGCGGCGGTTCAGCTGCATCACCGCCTGCCACAGCCGGCGCGCGGCCGCGACGTCGCCCGGCGTGGCCTTCAGCGCCGGCAGGCCGTCGCCGGTCTGGATGCCGTAATCCGATTGCGGCGCCGGTGCGATGCCCAGCATGCCGGCATTGCGCGCGGCGTAATTGTCCTCGCCATGCCAGATCAGCCCGGTGGCGCCGGCCATCACTGCGGCAAAGGCCATCGCCTGCGCCTCCGCCGGTTCGGGCAGCATTTCGCCATTGCCGGTGCGCGCGCTGGCCGGGAGTAAAGCCCAGACCGGGCGTCCCGCATGCTGGCGCACGCTGCGCGCAAAAGCGTCGCGGCCATCTGCGCCGCGCGGCATCGCCACCACGGCGATGTCGCTGGCATCCAGCAGGGCGGCATGCTGCAATTTGCCCCAGTTATCGGGGGTGGCGCGCAGCAGCTGCAGCCGCGAGCCGTCGGCGGCGTTCAGCTGGGCCTCCAGCGGCTGGTCGGGATCTGCGGTGACCGCATTGAAATCGGCCATCAGCGCGGCGTTGTAACCGCGTCCGGACACATTTGATGCGCCGCGACTGTGGTCGACCAGCGCGCCGCTCAGCGCGAGCGGAAAGAAGGAGCGTGCCGGATCGTAGCCCGGCAGGATCTCGCCCTCGCGCGTGGCCTGCGGCACCCCAAGAGAGGAGCCTGCCGGATGCGGGCTCTGGATTGCACCGTCGAGCGGCGCGTAACCGGCAAAGGGATCGCTGGCGCAGCCGGCCAGCGCCAGACACAGACAACCGGGCAGCAGAAGGCCGAGCAGCAATACCTTCATGCCGCGCTCCTGCATGGCGGGGCGATCAGTCCTTCTTGCCGCGGCTCTTGCCGACCGGCTTGTCGTCTTGCTCGATCACCGTGCCGTCCTTCACATCCGTATCCTGCGGGATATGCGGATCCTTGCCATGGCCCTCGGCGGATTCGGTCAGCCGGTCCATCAGGGCCAGCAGCACGCCGGAGATCACGAAGGTGAGATGGATGCCGACCAGCCAGGCCAGCTCGACATTGTCGCGGTCCTCGATATTCATGAAGGCGCGCAGCAGCTGGATGGCGGAAATGGCGACGATGCTGGCCACCAGCTTCAGCTTCATGCCGGAATAGTCGATCTTGCCCATCCATTCCGGGCGGTCGCGGTGATCGGCCTCGTCCATCTTGGAGACGAAATTCTCGTAGCCGGAGAAGATCACCAGCAGCAGCAGATTGCCGGCCAGCGACAGGTCGATCAGCGACAGGATGGAGAGCACCAGCTGTGCCTCGCTCAGCGCGAAGACATTCGGCACGGTATGGAAGAGCTCCTGCATGAACTTGACCAGCAGCAGGATCAGCGCCACGGCCAGGCCCAGATAGAAGGGCGCCATGATCCAGCGGCTGGCGAAAAGGGTGCGCTCGGTCACGCGTTCAAGGAACAGCAGCATGGCGAAACTCCGGTTCGTGTCTCGCGGGAAGCTAGCCGAAGCGGCGTGGCCCCACCAGTGCAGCCGGTGCAGCGGTGGTATTTTTGCAGAGTTTCGCAGCTGATCCGGCGCGGCCTCGCCCTTTGGCATGGTTCCGGCGTTGCCTGTGTCCGGGCGACCGGCCGGACCAATCCCGCCGTCTCGTCGGCTTATCCACACCGGTCACGCGCTTGTCGCCTCCAAAGCGCTTGCATGCGCCGGGGCTTCCCGGCATGAGTCACGCCATGCTCCGCACCGCTTTTGCCGCCTGTCTGTTCATCCTCTCGGCCGCCGCCATTGTGCCGGCTGCCGCGCCTGCCGCCGCCGCCACGGTGGAGGTGCAGGGCGATCGACTCCTGGTCGACGGCAAACCCTTTGCCGCGGTCGGCGCGGCCGGGCAGACCCGCTTCGGCCTGCTCAAACAGCTCGGCGCCACGACCGTCCGTACCTACGGCGACGAGACGGGGTTTGTGCTGGATGAGGCGCAGAAGGCCGGGCTGAAGGTGATCGCCGGTTTCTGGCTCGAGCATCCGCGCCGCGGCTTCAGCTACACGGACCTCGCCAAAGTGGGACCGCAGCTGCAGCGCCTCACTGAATTCGTCAACCGCCACAAGAATCATCCCGCGCTGCTGATGTGGGGTCTGGGCAACGAGGTCGAGGCCGAGGTGGCCGACGACGCGCATGTCTGGACCGGCATCGAAGAGGCCGCGAAGGTGGTGCGCCGGCTCGATCCGAACCATCCCACCATGGCCGTGCTGGCCGAGGCCGGCAACGACAAGATCGTGCGCTTCCGCCGCCACGCGCCCAGCATCCAGGTGCTCGGCATCAACTCCTATGGCGAGGCGCTGCCGTCGCTGCCGGATCGCGTGCGCGCGCAAGGGTGGAAGGGTCCGCTGATCGTCACCGAGATGGGGCCGATCGGCCAGTGGCAGGCGCCGCGCACAGCCTGGGGTGCCGCGATCGAACCGAGCAGCGACGAGAAGGCGGCGATGCTGTCGCGCTGGTTCAGCGCGCTGCAGCCCAGGGTGCAGGGCTATATCGTGTTCTACTGGGGCCAGAAGCAGGAAGTGACGCCGACCTGGCACAGCCTGCTGCTGCAGGGCGGTGAATATACCCGAACCGCCGAGGCGATGGCGGCGGCCTGGGGCGGCAACACGCCGCAGGGCAACCGCGCGCCGCGCATCGCGCTGTTCCGCCTGCCGCAGGGCAATGAATGGAACCGCGACCAGACGGTGCGCGCCGAGATCGCCGTCGACGATCCCGATGGCGATCCCTTCGGCGTGGTCTGGCAGGTGATGGCGGAAAGCACCGACCTCAAGACCTTTGGCGATGCCGAACAGGCGCCGCCGGTCTTTCCGCAGGCGGTGCGCGATGCAGGCCCGAAGGGCGCGACCATCGCCGGCCTGCAGCCGGGCCACTACCGCCTGTTCGTCACCGCGCGTGACGGCAAGGGTGCAGCGGCCACGGCGAACCTGCCGTTCCGGGTGAAATAGCCGCCGGCTACCGGCACAACCCGAATCTGCCGCCCATGCCAAAATGGAAATGGTTGTGATGCGCGGCGTCGTAAGCCGGGCCGAGCGCCATGGTGAAAACGCCGCAGCTCTGTTTGTGCAGCGCGCGTAAGAAAGCCCCCGCCGCGCCGTTATCGCTCCAGTGTGTCTCCACGCCGATGCTGCGGCCGTCTGCCAGCGCAATCGCACTGATGTCGATGGCACTGGCCGTGGCATGTTCGCTCTGCCGGCTGCCGCCGCGCACGTTGCGGCAGGCATAGCTGCCCAGATGCGTCACGCGGCGCACGCTCTGGCCGAAATGCTGCTGCGCCAGTGGCTGCAGCACATGGCTTTCCCACAGCGCATAGGACACCGCGAGCGGACAGCTGGCGAGGAATGAGCTGCTGAGCGGAATGACGGCCGACTGCACCTGCACGGCGTCGGGCAGCGGGCAGGCCGCGCTGCCGGCATCGGGGCGGGGCACCGTGCGCAGCGGCGCGGTGGCCAGCGCCGCCGCGCAAGTCCCGGCATCGCCGCGCAGCCGGCGCAGCTTGAATTTTGTCATCGCCGTCAGCGGATCGCCGACATGCAGCGGTGCGATGGGATTGTAGGCGCGCGGCAGATAAGCATAGCCGAGGAAGGCCGAACCGAGGATCAGCGCGACAACGGCAAGCCAGGCGAGGCGACGCAGCATGCTCCGGCTTTACGCGACGGACAAGGCAGAAAAAGGGCGCGCTGCGGGTCAGCCGGTCGCGATCACACCGATCATCGCCAGGACGCAGATCACCTGCGACAGGAAGAAGCTGAAACGTAAAGCCACGACCGTCGGTGTCTGCGCCAGCAGAAGATGCACGAGCGATTGCAATATGCGGGCAATGATGAAGACAATGGCCAGCAGATCCAGCATCGGCGAGCGAATGCCAAGCTGCGCGGCGCTGAGCACCACCGCGGCATAAACCGGCAGATTCTCAACGCAATTGGCATGCGCGCGCATGGCGTTGCGATAGGCCGGGCTGCCGTGTGGACTGTCGGGCGGGAATGCTGTGATCGCGGCCCGGCCGGTGAGGATCAATGCCCAGCGCCGGATGCCGACACCGGCAATCAGCACCAGCAGGGTCCAGGCCGTAAAACCCAGCAGGGTCCAGATCGGAATTGAATTCTGCATGATCATCCATTTCGCGCGATGCAATCGCGGCATGGTCATGCGGGGAGGTGCGGGCCTGCCAGTTCCATTACTGTACCGAAGCGGATCAAAGCCGGATCATGTGGCGTGGATTTTCAGTTTCCATGTTTCATCACATATCGGCTCACACGGCAGAAAAAGGGCGGGCGCCGTAACATGACGCCCGCCCGCCGGATGCCGGTACGCGGTACTGAACTCGGACTCTACGCTACTCTACTCTGTACTGACTCTACTCAGGCGGCATCCAGCAATGGTGTTTCAGGTGCGGTCAGCGCCGTCACCGTGCGGCCCTCGACCAGGTGGTTGAGATCGAGCAGCGACACCATGCGTTCGTTGCGCGCGGCCAGCGCGGTGAGGAAGCCCTGTCCGGCATCCGCCACCGTTTCCGGCACCGGCTGCAGGTCAGCTTCGTCCAGCGACACGATATCGGAGACCGAGTCGACCAGCAGGCCATAGATCCCGGCCTGCGCCTCGACGATGATCACCACGTGATTGGCGGTCGGCGGCGTCGCCTCGGCATTGAGCCGGACGCGCAGGTCGAAGATCGGAATGACCTGGCCGCGCAGGTTGACCACGCCGCGCACGCCGCCCGCGGTGCTGGGCAGGGGCGTTTCCCTGGTCCAGCCGCGGATCTCGCGCACGCTCAGGATATCGACGCCGTAATCCTGGCCGGCGATGGCGAAGGTGAGATATTCGCGCTGCATCTCAGAATTCCTCCCAGGTGTCGGCATCGGCTTTCAGCGCCGTGTTGCCCACGACAGGCGGCGGCAGCCTGCGCGCGGCGGCCTTCGCCGCGACTGGCTTCGCTGTGGCCGGTTTCAGCACCACAGGCGCGGCCTTGGCGACCGCATTGCTGTTGGCAGTCGTGATCTCGCCGGTGCGGAAGAAGCCGACCAGTTCGTTCAGTTCATGCGCCTGGCCCGACAGCGCCTGCGCGGCGGCCGAGGTCTCCTCCACCAGCGCACCGTTGCGCTGCGTGGTCTCGTCCATGCTGGCGACGGCGGTGTTGATCTGGTCGAGGCCGGTGGCCTGCTCGCGCGAGGCCGCCGCGATCTCGGCGACGATATCGGCCACCTTCTTCACGGCACCGACGATCTCGTCCAGGCTCGACCCAGTCTGCTGCACCAGTCCGGCGCCGCTGCGCACCTGCGCATTGGATTCCTGGATCAGGCCCTTGATGTCCTTCGAGGCCGAGGCCGAGCGTTGCGCCAGCGCCCGCACTTCCTGGGCGACGACGGCAAAGCCCTTGCCGGCTTCACCGGCGCGGGCCGCTTCGACGCTGGCGTTGAGTGCCAGAAGGTTGGTCTGGAAGGCGATCTCGTCGATCAGCCCGACGATGTCGCTGATCTTCTGCGCGCTCTGCTCGATGCCGTTCATCGCGGTGACGGCATCGGTGACGATGCGCCCGCCCTTTTCGGCAGTCTGCCGCGCCGCGCCGGCCAGCTGGTTGGCCGCCTGTGCATTGTCGGCATTCTGCTTCACGGTGGCGGTGATCTCGTGCATCGAGGCGGCAGTCTCTTCAATCGAAGCCGCCTGCGATTCCGTGCGCTGCGCCAGATCCTGGCTGCCGGCAGAAATCTCGCCCGACGCATCGCGCACCGCCGAGGAGGCATTGCGCAGACGGCCGGCGAAATCCTTCAGCGTGTCGGCCATGCGGTTGACGCTGTCCTTCAGCGTGCCGAACACACCGGCATAATTGCCTTCCACTTGCTTGGTCACGTCGCCATCGGCCAGCGCCGTGGTGATGGTGGCCAGTTCGCCGGTCATCGCCTGCAGCATGCCGGCCAGGCCGTTCAGCTTCTGGCTCATGGTCAGCAGGAAGCCGTCCTTGTCGCTTTCGTTCAGACGCTTTTCCAGGTCGCCGGCAGCCATGGTGTCGCAGAGATCGGAGATTTCGGCGATGGCGGCGCGTTCGCGAGCCTCACGGGCCTCGCGGTCGGCGGCCTGCTTCTGGCGATCGGACTCGATCTGGGCCTCGGCCTCGGCGCGGGCCACCATGTTGTCCTTGAACACCTGCACGGTCTTGGCCATGGCACCGATTTCGTCAGTGCGGTCAGCGCCGCCGACAGCCACCTTCAGATCGCCCTCGGCCAGCTTGCCCATGGTGCCGGTGATGCGCGTGATCGGACGGGTGATGGTTAGCACCACGATCAGTGCCGCCAGCAGGATGGCGATCAGCAGGCCGATCACCGTGGTCCAGATCATGGCCGGACGCTGCGCGTTGTAGAAATCGGTCAGCTGGGCGCCCATCTTGGCGACCTGCTGCGCGTTGCGTTCAGCGGCGTCGCGCAGGACGGCGATCAGGTCGTCGCGACTCTTCACCATGCCCGGTCTGCGACCGACAGCCTTGGCAGCTTCCGAACCGCCTTCCTGTGCGGCGGCAGCCACCGCACTGCGGCTGGCAAAATAGGCCTGCATCGGCTTCGTCACGTTATCCTGGAAAGCCTGCTTGGTGTCGGCCGGGACGATGCTTTCCCATTCCGCCAGCAGCTTCTCGATCATGGCGATCTCGGCTTCCATCGTATCGATATGCTTGGACAGTTCAGCGCCGCTGCTGGCGGCATAGATGTCGAGCGTGATGGCGCGGGTGTTGATGATATGGGCGAGTACGCGCTCGCTGAGCAGTGCACGCTCGGTCATGATATGCATCTGACCGTTCTGGGTCTGGTAGCGATCCATCGAGTAGACGCCCATCCCGCCGATGCCGACGGTGAGAGCCGCCATGATGGCGATGACGAGGTAAATACGGGGGCCGATTTTGAGCCACGAGAGAAGGCGGCGACGCATAGCGAAAAGTCTCCTGTGCGCGCGGGCGGCACGGCCCGGGCGGCGTTCGAGTCCGGTCTGGATTGGATGACCGCCGCGCAAGTGGGCGATGCCGGTAGCACTGCATCGGCGCGGCAGCGGTCGTTGGAGACTTCCCCTTCCCGCGGGAAAGCGCCGCGCAATCGTAGGCTGCGGCGAGGGCGTTATGCCGCACACGGCCCTTTTTTGCACTTGCAAAGATCGCCAAGCGGGTATGCGCCTAGCGCATACTTAAGATTAAGCCCCATCGCCGAGATATTTCATCCCGGTATTCCGGGGAAATTGTTAGGCGCCTCACCGCACGTATGTTTCCCAGAAGTTGCAGATCGTCCGGCATCTCAGCACGACCGTTCGCGGTGAAGCATCGAAACCGGGCTGAACCAACTCGCCTGGACCATTGCGTTGCTGCATATAATGCGCCGCTTCGGTCTCCCGCCGATAACAGTTCAGTCGGAAAGTATCTGCATGTCGTCTGCTCCCGTGCGTCTTGGTTTCATCGGTTACGGCATCATGGGCGAGCGCCTGCTGCGCGCCGCGCTGAACCACGATCCGGCGGTGCTGACGGTGGCCGGCGTGTGGGATCCGTCGGCGCCGGCGATGGCGCGGCTGAAAAGCGACCTGCCGCAGGTGGCGCAGCTTGCCTCCGCCGATGCGGTGATCGCCGCCAGCGACTGCCTCTACATCGCGTCGCCGCCGGCCTCGCATCTGGGCTATGCGCGCGCGGCTTTCGGCAAAGGGCTTGCGGTCTTCTGCGAAAAGCCGCTGGCCGTCGATGTCGCGGAGGCCGAGGCCTTCATCACTGAGGCTGCGAAGAGCAAGGCGCGCGGCGGCGTCAACTTCCCCTTCGCCTCCTCTTTCGCGGTCGACCAGCTGCGCGCCTGGATGAGCGACGGCCTGGTCGGTGAGGCGCAGCGCATCGATATCGAGATCGGCTTCGCCGCCTGGCCGCGGCCCTGGCAGGTCGATGCCGCCAGCTGGCTCGATGCGCGCGCCCAGGGCGGCTTCACGCGCGAAGTCGGCTCGCATTTCCTGTTCCTGGCGCGCCGCCTGTTCGGGCCGCTGCAGCTGCAGAGCCACAGCGTCGCCTATCCCGAAACCGGCAAATCCGAACGCAGCATCGCCGCCATGCTGACGGCGGGCGCGTTGCCCGTGTCGCTCAGCGGCACGGTGGGCGAGACCGACAAGCCCGATCACAATATCTTCCGCATCGCCGGCCCCAGGGGCGCGATCCGGCTGCGCGACTGGTCGATTGCGGAAAAGCAGGAGGCGGACGGCAGCTGGCGCGAGGCGCCGGATGCCCTGCCGAATGAAAAGATGCGGCCGCTGGTGCTGAAGCGCCAGCTCGACAAGGTGGCGGCGCTGACCCGCGGCAGCGATCAGGATCTCGCCACGTTGTCTGAAGCCGCCGAGGTCCAGCGCGTGGTGGAAACCATCCTCAAGGGCTGATCACAGCCCTGCTGCGCTGGGATTTTGCAGGAAAACCGCGCTATTTAGGCGGCGCGTTGACGCGGCTGTGACATTCCCGGTCACAGCTTTCTCGCGGTTTTCTAGCGGTTCGGTGCCGAACCGAAGCCGGCCCGGCCCGTTTCTTTCCCGACTGCACGGCCGGTGCAGGTCGCAAGCGTCCCTCCCCCCGCGTGATTGCGGTCTGCACCGGCCAATCAAAAAGGAGAGCCGTCATGCTCTATTGGGCCCTGATTTTCTTCGTTCTGGCGCTGATTGCCGGCCTGTTCGGGTTCGGCGGCATTGCCGCAGCCTCGGCCAGCATCGCCCAGATTCTGTTCTTTATCTTCCTGGTGGTCTTCGTGATCAGCCTGATCGCGCATCTGATCACCGGTCGCCGGCCACCCACGGTGTGACGGCCCGAAATTACCAGTACGCGTAGCTTTTCCTCTGTAGGTCCTTCCCCCCAACTCGGCGGATGTTTCGGCATCCGCCAATTTTTTTTGCGTCGCTTTTACACCGGCCCAAGCGGAACAGGTGGCGCTCTGGGGTGTTTGGACTGGGTCGAGAGATGAAAAGGAGCACCGAAATGGCTGAGAACCCGAATTCGCCGCCGTATCAGCAGGCCCCGTCCCAGACGAGCCCGCAATCCTACGGCTCGCAGAATGGGGATGGGCAGACCGAGGCCCGTCAGCCCGCCGCCAAACCCGCCCGTTCAGGCCGTGGCTTTGCGGCGATGGACCCCGAACGCCAGCGCGAGATTGCCCGCAAGGGTGGCCGCTCGGTTCCTGACGAGAAGCGCAGTTTCTCGCAGAATCGCGAACTGGCGGCGGCTGCCGGCCGCAAGGGCGGCCAGGAGAGCGGCGGCAACTTCGCGCATGACCGCGAGCGCGCCGCTGCGGCCGGTCGCAAGGGCGGGCAGCACTAATCACGTCCGAATTCCGGCACAGCCGACGGCAGGCCGTGGCGCAAAACCACGACTTGCCGTCCGCATATGCGGAATACGCAGCAGGGCTGTGACAAGCGGCCCGAGACCGGAACCCTGCCGCCGAAGGGTCCGTTCGGTTGGATGTCAGTAGCGTGCATCCAAGCGATGAGGCGTCATGAATTTCGAGCGTTATTTCCGGTCGCATCTGGTGCGTGAAATGCCTGTGGTGCGGCGTTGGTCCTACGTGCTGTGCCGCAATCCCAGCCTGGCCGAGGACATGATGCAGGAAACCCTGGTCAAGGCTTGGGCCAATCGCGGCAGCTTCGCCCGCGGCACCAATATGCGGGCCTGGCTCTACCGCATCCTGCGCAACACCTATTTCAACCATCTGCGGCAGCGCCGCCGTGAAGTGCCCGATCCCGACGGGGCGCTGACGGCGACCCTGCGCGTGCCTGCGGCGCAGACCGGCAAGATCGAGCTGCGCGAGGTGACCGAGGCGATGGAGGATCTGTCGCCGGCACAGCGCGAGGCGATGATCCTGATCGGCGCGCAGGGCATGTCGTATAAACAGGTGGCGCGCCTGCAGCGCGTGAATATCGGCACGGTGAAAAGCCGGCTGGCGCGGGCGCGGCAGGCCGTGGCGCGCACGATGGGCTACGAGTCCGTCAGCAGTCGCGGCGATACCTTCGGCGACATGCAGTCACGGCACTGATAAGGCATTGCAGCCCGGTTGGCGCATCTCCTATCCTGTCGGGATAAAAGCCCCGACGGGAAGGAAACCAGCATGTCCGCCCCCAAATTTGCATCCACCGCCGATACCGAAGACAAGGTTGTCAGCTTCAGCCAGCTCGGAGAAGGCCTGTATGCCTTCACCGCCCAGGGCGATCCCAATACCGGCGTGATCGTCGGTGACGACGGCGTAATGGTGATCGATACCCAGGCGACGCCGAAGATGGCCAGCCAGGTGATCGACTACATCCGCAAGGTGACCGACAAGCCGATCAAATATGTGTTGCTGACGCATTACCACGCTGTGCGCGTGCTCGGCGCCTCGGCCTACCAGCCGCAGCAGGTGCTGGCCTCCGAGGCCACGCGCAGCCTTATTGTGGAGCGCGGCAAAGAGGATTGGGATTCGGAATACGGCCGCTTCCCGCGCCTGTTCCGTTCGGCCGAAAGCATTCCCGGCCTGACCTGGCCGACCATGACCTTCCCGCAGAAATTCACCCTCTACATGGGCAAGCGCCGGGTCGAGATCATGCATCTGGGTCGCGGCCATACCGCGGGCGATACGGTCGCCTGGGTGCCCGATGCCGGCGTGCTGTTCTCGGGCGACCTGGTCGAATACCACTCGGCCTGCTATTGCGGCGATGCGCATTTCAGGGACTGGCCGAAGACGCTGGATGCGATCGCCGAGTTCAACCCGCGCGCCCTGGTGCCCGGGCGTGGCGATGCGCTGGGCAATCCGAAGGAGGTCGGCGACGGGTTGCAGCTGACCCGCGATTTCCTCACGACTTTATACGGCTCGGTGTCGGAATCGGCGGCGAAAGGCCTGTCGTTGAAGGAAGCCTTCGACCGCTGCAACGACGCGATGCGGCCGCGCTTCGGCAATTTCGCCATCTTCGAGCACTGCCAGCCGTTCAACGTGGCGCGCGCCTATGACGAGGCGATGGGCCTCGATCATCCGCGCATCTGGACGGCGGAACGCGACCAGCAGATGTGGGCGGCGCTGAATGGGTGATGGGCTGAACGGGTAGTTGCCAGCACAGCCCGGCTGTCCTAAATCGCTGCCATGACCCAGCCCAAGCTCGCGCTCTCCGTTCTCGACCAGTCCACCGTCTCGCATGGCACGCCGGAGGACCAGGCGATCCGCGATACCGTCA
>JAEYSS010000273.1 GCA_023434425.1 Pseudomonadota bacterium
GCCGGCGCCGCGGTGAAATGGCTGCGCGACGGATTGAAGATCGTCGACGGCGCCGCCGAGACCGCGACCTTGGCGGCACAGGTGCCGGAAAATCACGGCGTCTATCTGGTGCCGGCGTTTGTCGGCCTGGGCGCGCCCTACTGGGATCCCGATGCGCGCGCCGCCATTCTCGGCCTCACGCTGGATGCCGGCCGTGCCCATATCGCGCGCGCCACGCTGGAATCGGTCGGCTACCAGACGCGCGATCTCACCACGGCGATGAAGGCCGATGGCGCGCCGGCCCCGGCGGCGATCCGCGTCGATGGCGGCATGGTGGCGAACGACTGGCTCTGCCAGTTCCTCGCCGACATGCTCGATGTCGCGGTCGAACGTCCGCGCGTGATCGAGACGACAGCGCTGGGTGCGGCCTATCTGGCCGGGCTCGCCACCGGCGTCTATGCCGGGCTGGATGCCGTCGCCTATGGCTGGCAGTGCGAACGCCGTTTCGAGCCGCGCATGAATGCCTCGACCCGCGCCCAGCTTTATGCCGGCTGGCAGAAGGCGGTCAGCCGCGTGCTGACGAAGTAGCGCCTCTCGACGTCATGTCGGGCCTGACCCGACCATCTCGCGCAGAACTGCGAAAGATCCTCGGGTCAGGCCCGAGGATGACGAGAGAGAGGAGGGCAGTGCTCCTTTTGACGTTAGGGCGCGGCCTTCCTTTATTTCTGTGTCATGGCCGGGCTTGACCCGGCCATCCACGTCCACCCGCCTTCACGAAATCGACAGATCATGCTCCGGTCCAGCCGCGTGGATGGCCGGGTCAAGCCCGGCCATGACGGTGGGGGCATGGGGGATTCGGATATTAATCTTATTGTACTACAATTGTTCTAATTTTCTGCTATACTTCCGTGGCCCGCCACAGCCACAGGGAGCGCCAGATCATGACGAACTCAACCAATCCTCTGACCGAACACGACAATCCTGTAGCATCCGCGCCGGATCGGCCCGGCCGGACTGGCTCACGCCAGCACTGGAAAACCATCGACTGGGGCAAAGCTGCCGAACTGATCGCCCAGGGCGGCACGGTCGAGGCCGTCGCGGCGGTGCTGGGCTGCGCGCCGGACCGCATTCTGCGCAACCTGCGCCGCTCGGCCAGGTTCCGGCACCGGATCGACCGCGCCGTCGAGCGCCTGCAGTTGGCGGCCCGGCTGCGCTTCGCCGCGCTCGGCGATGCTGCGACCCGCGAGATGCGCCGTCGCACGCTTCAGGGACAGGATCCCCGCCTGCTGAAGTGGCTGGGCGAAAAAATCACGCAAAACCATGAGCAGGCCACGCTGGGCGAGCAGTTGGCCGAGGCCGCGCGCCCGCCCGGGCGCCGCAAACCGGCGCAAATGCTGGCCGAAACGGGCCGAAACGGGACGTAACGGGCCGGAACGGGATGAAACGGGATGCAACGGGCCTCGAACGGGACGAAATAGGTCGTTCAACAGGTCGAAACGGGACGAAACTGGCTCGGGGCAGGCATTGGATGCACTGCGACAAAAGGCGTGTTCCGCCGCCCGGGCCTGCCCGTTGCGCCGCTAATACCCGTATGCTAACTAAACGCGGCTTTCGCGCCGGGGGGGCCGTAAAAAAGCTATAGTCTCCCCGAAAATTCCTTAAGTCGGTCAATGTCTTAAGAGGAGCGCCGGAGGGCTGGCCGCAACTGCATGCGGCGAGTCCGGTCCCGACGCTCCGGTCCATGAAGAAGAAGGGGCTTTCGTGGCTCAGGAAACCTCGCTCGTTACCGGCATTGCCGGCCGCTACGCGACCGCGCTGTTCGATCTGGCGCGTGACGGCGGCCAGCTCGATGCCGTCGCCAAGGATCTCGATCAGCTCTCGGCCATGCTGGCCGGGTCGGCCGATCTCGTTCGCCTGGTCCGCTCGCCGGTGTTTTCCCGCGACGAGCAGGCCCGCGCCATCGCCGCCGTCGCCGAAAAGGCCGGCATGAGCGATCTGGTCCGCCGCTTCCTCGGTGTCGTGGCTGCCAACCGCCGCCTCTTCGTGCTGGCCGATGTGATCGCCGGCTTCAAAAAGCTGCTCAGCCATCATCGCGGCGAAGCGCTGGCCGAAGTCGTCTCGGCGGTGCCGCTGAACGACGCGCAGCTCGCCCAGATCAAGTCTTCGTTGTCGTCGGCCACCGCCGGCAATGTCGTGATCAACGCCAAGGTCGATCCCTCGCTGATCGGCGGCCTGATCGTCAAATTCGGATCGCGCATGATCGATGCGTCGGTCCTCACCAAGCTCAATAATCTGAAGACCGCCATGAAAGGTGTTGCGTGATGGATATCCGCGCCGCAGAGATTTCTGAAATCCTGAAGAGCCAGATCAAGAATTTCGGCGCCGAAGCCGAGGTTTCGGAAGTCGGTCAGGTTCTGTCCATCGGTGACGGCATCGCCCGCGTCCATGGCCTCGACAAGGTCCAGGCCGGCGAGATGGTCGAATTCCCCGGCGGCGTGAAGGGCATGGCCCTGAACCTGGAAACCGACAATGTCGGCGTCGTGATCTTCGGCGAAGACCGCGGCATCAAGGAAGGCGACACCGTCAAGCGCACCGGCGCCATCGTGGACGTGCCGGTCGGCAAGGGCCTGCTGGGCCGCGTCGTCGACGCGCTCGGCAATCCCATCGACGGCAAGGGCCCGCTGACCGACGTCAAGCGCGCCCGCGTGGAAGTGAAGGCGCCGGGCATCATCCCGCGCAAGTCGGTGCATGAGCCGATGCAGACCGGCCTGAAGGCGCTCGACGCCCTGGTGCCCGTCGGCCGCGGCCAGCGCGAACTGATCATCGGCGATCGCCAGACCGGCAAGACCGCCGTGGCGATCGACGCCATCCTGAACCAGAAGGCCACCAACAGCGGCGACGAGAAGAAGAAGCTCTTCTGCATCTACGTCGCGGTCGGCCAGAAGCGTTCGACGGTTGCCCAGGTCGTGAAGACCCTGGAAGAAGCCGGCGCCATGGAATACTCGATCGTGGTGGCCGCCACCGCGTCCGAGCCGGCGCCGCTGCAGTTCCTCGCGCCCTATACCGGCTGCGCCATGGGCGAGTTCTTCCGCGACAACGGCATGCATGCCGTGATCGTGTATGACGATCTGTCCAAGCAGGCCGTCGCCTACCGCCAGATGTCGCTGCTGCTGCGCCGTCCGCCGGGCCGCGAAGCCTATCCGGGCGACGTCTTCTACATCCACTCGCGCCTGCTTGAGCGCGCCGCCAAGATGAACGACAAGATGGGCGCCGGTTCGCTGACCGCCCTGCCGGTCATCGAGACCCAGGCGGGCGACGTGTCGGCCTACATCCCGACCAACGTCATCTCGATCACCGACGGCCAGATCTTCCTGGAAACCGAACTCTTCTATAAGGGCATCCGTCCGGCCATCAACGTCGGCCTGGCGGTGTCGCGCGTCGGTTCGGCCGCCCAGATCAAGGCGATGAAGCAGGTGGCCGGCTCGATCAAGCTGGAACTCGCGCAGTATCGCGAAATGGCCGCCTTCGCCCAGTTCGGTTCGGATCTCGATCCGGCGACCCAGCGCCTGCTGAACCGCGGCGCGCGCCTGACCGAGCTGCTGAAGCAGCCGCAGTACCAGCCGCTGCCGGTCGAAGAGCAGGTCGTCTCGATCTATTCCGGTGTGAAGGGCTATCTCGACAAGCTGCCGGTCGCCCAGGTCGGCCGCTTCGAGCAGACCCTGCTCAGCACCATCAAGTCGAAGCATGCGGATATCCTGTCGGGCATCCGTGAGCAGCAGGCTCTGACGCCGGATCTGGAAGCCAAGCTGAAGGCCGTGCTCGAAGAGCTCGCCAAGACTTTCGCCTGAACGCCTGAACCAAGGGTAGCGCATAATGCCTAGCCTCAAGTCACTGCGCGTTCGGATCAACTCGGTCAAATCGACCCAGAAGATCACGAAAGCGATGAAGATGGTGGCAGCCAGCAAGCTGCGCCGCGCCCAGGAGGCCGCCGAAGCCGCGCGTCCTTACGCCGAGCGTATGGCCAGCATCATGGCGTCGCTGTCGGCGGCCCAGACGGGCTCCGATACCGCACCCCGGCTGATGATCGGCACCGGCAAGGATCAGGTTCATCTCCTGATCGTTGCCACCGCCGAACGCGGCCTGTGCGGTGCCTTCAACTCGTCCATCGTCAAGTTGGCGCGTCGCAAGATCGACGAGCTGACCGCCCAGGGCAAGACGGTGAAGATCCTCTGCGTCGGCAAGAAGGGCCGCGACCAGCTGCGTCGCGACCATGCGTCGAAGATCGCCGATACCGTCGATCTGTCGAAGTCGAAGAAGATCGGCTTCGCCGAGGCCCAGGAAATCGCCGACCGCGTGCTGGCGATGTTCGAGGCCGGCGAATTCGATGTCGCGCACATCTTCTACAACAACTTCAAGTCGGTGATCAGCCAGATCCCGACCGCGCAGCAGCTGATCCCGGCCATGGTCGCCGGCGATGTCGCCAATGCCGGTCCGGACCTGAAGGGCGCGATCTACGAATTCGAGCCGGACGAGGAAACCATTCTCGACCAGCTGCTGCCGCGGAACCTGTCGATGCAGGTCTACCGCGCGCTGCTGGAGAATGCGGCCTCCGAACAGGGCGCCCGCATGTCCGCGATGGACAATGCGACGCGCAATGCCGGCGAGATGATCAAGAAGCTCACGACCGTCTACAACCGGTCGCGTCAGGCCCAGATCACCAAAGAACTTATCGAAATCATCTCCGGCGCCGAGGCGGTCTAAGACCGCGCGCTGGACGAGACGGAAAAGAGAGAGCGGAGCAGCATCATGTCCACGAACAAGACCGGTCGCATTACCCAGGTCATCGGCGCGGTTGTCGACGTTCAGTTCGACGGCTACCTGCCGGCCATCCTGAACGCCCTGCATTGCACCAACCAGGGCAACCACCTGGTGCTCGAAGTGGCGCAGCATCTGGGCGAAAACACCGTGCGCACCATCGCGATGGACTCGACCGACGGTCTGGTCCGCGGCATGGAAGTCACCGACACCGGCAGCCCGATCTCGGTGCCGGTCGGCCAGGAGACGCTCGGCCGCATCATCAACGTGATCGGCCAGCCGATCGACGAGCGCGGCCCGGTCAATGCCAAGCAGGCTGCCCCGATCCATGCCCCGGCGCCTGACTATGTCGACCAGTCGACCGAGCAGAAGGTGCTGGTCACCGGCATCAAGGTCGTCGACCTGCTCGCGCCCTACTCGAAGGGCGGCAAGATCGGCCTGTTCGGCGGCGCCGGCGTCGGCAAGACCGTGCTGATCATGGAGCTGATCAACAACATCGCGAAGACCCACGGCGGCTACTCGGTGTTCGCCGGTGTCGGCGAGCGTACCCGTGAAGGCAACGACCTCTATCACGAAATGATGGAATCGGGCGTCATCAAGACCGACGGCCCGGGCTCGAAGGTCGCGCTGGTGTACGGCCAGATGAACGAGCCGCCTGGCGCCCGCGCCCGCGTCGCGCTGACCGGTCTGACGCTGGCGGAATATTTCCGCGACCAGGAAGGCCAGGACGTGCTGTTCTTCGTCGACAACATCTTCCGTTTCACCCAGGCGGGTTCGGAAATGTCGGCGCTGCTCGGCCGTATTCCTTCGGCGGTGGGCTATC
>JAEYSS010000048.1 GCA_023434425.1 Pseudomonadota bacterium
CAGAAGCAGATGCTGGCGATTGCCCGCGCCATCGTCGAGCCGCGCGACCTGCTGCTGATCGACGAACCGACCAAGGGCCTGGCGCCCGCCATCATCATGAACATGGTGCAGGCTTTCAAAGAGCTGAAGTCCACCGGCGCCACCATCCTGCTGGTGGAACAGAATTTCCTTGCCGCAAAGCTGCTGGGCGATCATGTCGCGGTGATGGACGATGGCCGCGTCGTGCATCGCGGCGCAATGGCCGACCTGGCCGGGGATGCCGCCCTGCAGCAGAAACTGCTCGGCCTGAGCATGGATGCGCATCAATGAGCACAGCCACTGAGACCGCCGCCACCGTCGCGCTGCCCAGGGTACGCGTCGACTATCTGCCGGTGTTGCTGGTGCCGATCCTGATGCTGGTGGCTTTGCCGCTGGTCGGAAGTTTCTCCACCTGGGTCACGCTCACCGTGGCGGCCCTTGCCATGGGCATGATGATCTTCCTGATGGCGTCCGGCCTCACGCTGGTCTTTGGCCTGATGGACGTGCTGAATTTCGGCCATGGCGTGTTCATCTCGTTCGGCGCCTATGTCAGCCTGATCGCACTGGGGCCACTGGCCGGCTGGGTCGAAAGCACCAATCTCTGGCTCAATGTCGGCGCCCTGCTGGCCTGTATCCTGGTCGCGATGCTGGTGACCGGTGCGCTGGGCTACGCCTTCGAGCGCGTGGTGATCCGTCCGGTCTATGGCCAGCATCTCAAGCAGATCCTGATCACCATGGGCGGCATGATCGTGGCTGAGCAGATGATCCATGTCATCTGGGGCGCCAGCCCAATCCCGTTGCGCCTGCCGGAAGGCCTGCGCGGCGCCATCGTGATCGGCGACGCGGCGATGGAAAAATACCGCGTGATCGCCGTGGTGCTGGGGCTGCTGGTCTTCGGCGCCATGCATCTGGTGCTGAACCGCACCAAGATCGGGCTGCTGATCCGCGCAGGTGTCGAAAATGCCGAAATGGTCGAGGCGCTGGGCTACAGGATCCGTCGCCTGTTCGTCGGCGTCTTCATCGCCGGTTCGGCGCTGGCCGGCCTGGGTGGCGTACTCTGGGCCTTCTATCGTCAGACCTTGACCGCCGGCATGGGTATGGAAGTCAACGTGCTGATCTTCATCGTCATCATCATCGGCGGCCTGGGCTCCGTCGGGGGCTGCTTCATCGGCGCTATCCTGGTGGCGCTGGTCGCCAACTATACCGGCTTCCTGGCGCCCAAGCTGGCACTCGGCAGCAGCATCCTGCTGATGGTGGCCATCCTGCTGTGGCGGCCGCAGGGCCTCTATCCGGTGGCCAAGCGGTAAGGGGAGGCTGCGGATATGCTGCCGAACAATCCCATTCACAGTCTGCTGTCCGGCGACTATCCGCGCTCGCGCGTGCTGGGCGCCGTGCTGTCTGTCGTGCTGGTCTGCCTGGCCTTCGCGCCTTTCCTGTTCCCGGGCAGCCAGCCGCTCAATGTCGCGGCCAAGATCTGCGTCTTCGTCATTCTCGTCGCCAGCTACGACCTGCTGCTCGGCTATACCGGCATCGTCTCCTTTGCCCATACGATGTTCTACGGCATCGGCGGCTATGGCGTGGCGATTGCCATGTACAATTTCAGCCCCACCTGGCTGGCGCTCGGCACGGGCATCGTTGTGGCCCTGGTGCTGGCGATCCTGCTGGCCCTGCTGATCGGGCTGTTCAGCCTGCGTGTCCGCGCGATCTTTTTTGCCATGATCACGCTCGCGGTTGCCTCGGCCTTTGCCATCCTGGCCTCGCAGCTCAACGAGATCACTGGCGGCGAAGATGGCCGCAGCTACCGGATTCCGGAAATGCTGCGGCCGGCGTTCCGGCTGTTCGACGAGCCGGTCATGGGTGTCATGATCAACGGCCGTATCCTCACCTATTATCTGATCTTCCTCTCGGCGCTGATCCTGTTCCTGCTCGCCCTGCGCGTCGTCAATTCGCCCTTCGGCCGCGTGCTGCAGGCGATCCGCGAGAACGATTTCCGTGCCGAGGCGCTGGGCTATCGCGTGGTGGTTTATCGCTCCATTGCCAACTGTCTCTCGGCCGGCATGGCGACCCTGGCCGGTGTGCTGATGGCGCTGTGGCTGCGCTATACCGGGCCGGATACCACACTCAGCTTCGCCATCATGATCGATATCCTGCTGATGGTGGTGATCGGCGGCATGGGCACGCTCTATGGCGCGGTGCTGGGGGCCGCGATCTTCATCCTGGCGCAGAATTACCTGCAGGTTCTGATGGGCAAGTTCAGCGGCATGCTGGAGGCTGCGGGTATCCCGCTGCTGCCCAACCTGTTCCATGCCGACCGCTGGCTGCTCTGGCTCGGCATCCTGTTCGTGCTCAGCGTCTATTTCTTCCCGGTCGGCATCGTCGGCAAGCTGCGGCAGCTGCGTAAATGAACCCGGTCTCGCGCTACCTCACGCTGGCGGGTCGCAGCGTCCATCTGCTCGACTGGGGCAGGGCGAATGCGCCCGTCGTGATCCTGTGGCACGGCTTTGCCCGCAATGCGCATGATTTCGACGATCTGGCCGCGGCGCTCGGCAGCCAGTATCGCCTGCTGGCGGTCGATACCATCGGACGGGGGCTGAGCGAATGGAGCCCGGACCCAGACGCGGAATACACCGTGCCGTTCTATGCGCGACAGGCTGTCGAGCTGTTCACGCAGCTGGAGCTGACAACCTCGCGCTGGGTTGGCACTTCGATGGGTGGCCTGATCGGCATGGTGGCGGCCGCCACGGTGCTGAAGGATCGCATCAGCCATCTGGTGCTCAACGATGTCGGCCCGGCCATCGCGCCGGGTGCGGTCAGCCGCATCCTCACCTATGCCGGGTCGCCGCCGTCGTTTGCCAGCCTGCCGGAACTGGAACAGTATTTCCGCACCGTCTATGCGCCGTTCGGGATCAGCAGCGATGCCGGCTGGCGCAAACTGGCCGAGACATCGGCGCGCCGGCTGCCGGATGGCCGGCTGACCCCGCATTACGATCCGCAGATTGCCGCCGTGCTGGGCCGGCAGACGGCCGCTGCCACCGGTGACGCCTGGCCGTTGTACGATCAGATCGCGGCGAAGACGCTGCTGCTGCGCGGCGCGGTTTCCGACCTGCTGACCGCGGACACCGCCGCCGAGATGACCCGCCGTGGCCCGAAGGCGCGCCGCGTCGATATTCAGGGCATCGGCCATGCCCCGGCGCTGGATACGCCCGAGCAGATCGCGCTGATCGCACAATTCCTGGCGGAATCCTGACATAGCGCACCATTGGCGGCCCGGATGGGCCGCCCTATACTGATGGCTATGTCCAGCCACGCCCACCAGCACGCCCATCATCATGGTCACGACCACGCCACCTGCATCGCCGATGCGCTGGCGGCGGCCGAGAATCATTGCCAGGCCACCGGCGCCAAGCTGACGCCGATCCGTCGCCGCGTGCTGGAACTGATCTGGCAGAGCCACAAACCGGCCGGCGCCTATGACCTGCTGGCGCAGCTTGGCAGCGACGGTCAGAAGGCGGCACCGCCCACTGTCTACCGCGCGCTGGATTTCCTGGTGGAGCAGGGGCTGGTGCATCGGGTCGAAAGCCTCAATGCCTTCATCGGCTGCATCGAACCGGGCCATGCCGTGCAGCAGGAAATCTTTATCTGCCGCCAGTGCGGTGTGGCCACCGAGATCAACGATCCCGAACTCGGCACCCGCATCCAGCAGGATGCACGCGCGCTGGGCTTCCAGGTCGAACGCCAGACCATCGAAGTGGTCGGCGTCTGCCGCGACTGCCGCGCCCTGTAAGACCTGACGCTGTAATCCGCTAAAAAGCCAAGTCTCTATTTTGTCATTAGGTATGGCCGGCATCACCGGCTAGCCTGAGGGCAATCGGCGGCACCGCCGGGGGAAACAGTCCGGTTTTTGGCCGGCGGCCGTCACCCTTGCCAGAGGAGGGTGTCAATGGCACTTGCAAACAGTCTTCAGCAGTTTCTGGAGCGGCAGTCCGTTCCGTACAAACTCGTCGAACATCCGGGGGCGGCCACGATGCGCGAGGCGGCGCATGGCGCCGGTCTGCCGGAAACCTGCGTGGTGAAAGCGGTTCTGCTCGAGGATGACGACGGCTTCATGCTGGCCGCAGTGCCGGCCTCCTGCGATGTCGAACTGGCCAGGCTGTCGAAGGCGGTGAAGCGGCCGGTCAGTCTGGCCAGCGAAGGTGACATCATGACGCTGTTCACCGATTGCGCGCGCGGCGCGTTGCCGCCATTGGGCGACGCCTATGGTGTGGAAGTGGTGATCGACCGCCGCCTGGATGCGATGGAGGATCTCTATTTCGAAGGCGGCGACCATTGCACGCTGGTGCATGTGAAGGGCGAGGATTTCCGCCGTCTGATGCCGGAAGCAAGACACGCGCAGATCAGCGTCGCGCATTAACGAAAAGGCCCGCCTCAAGGGCGGGCCTTTTTTTCACTCACGACGCAATATCGTCAGTGTTTCTGTCTCTGCCGGCCGCCGTCGATCTCGCCGGGCTTGCGCCCCGGCTGCACAACACGGCCGTCACCATCAGTATCCGGGCCGACAGAACCGCCGTGCTGGGCTTTTCTCTGGCGATCTCCGTCGACGTCTCCGGCCACATGGCCCGGCTGAACCACCCGGCCATCGGCGTCGGTGTCCTTGCCGACGTCGCTGCGGCCCGGCATGGGCGGCGGCTGCGCGTTGGCCTGTCTTGGATTGCGATTGGGCATGATGGGCTTCCTTCCTGGTTGACCCCATCAACCCCGCCGCAGTCCGTGATGTTCCGAGGTGGCGCCGGTCTTGTCTTTCGATTCCGTAATGCTAATATTCCCAATTATATACTTGACTGAACATGAACAAACGTGAACAATGCAACGGACAAGCCGGCACTCTACTTAAAAAACCTGTTCTCGAAAGCCAGAACAATGCCCTCTACCAGATTCGAAAACTGGTGGAGGGTTGCGATAACAGGCTGGTTTTGAACCACCTCCGCATCGCCGAACGCTATGCTGGCGCCGATTGTGAAATCGTAATCGACATCCTCCCCTGTGGGGTATGTCATGATGGCGGTACCGTGTTCATTAAGCGAGACCCACTGCGGCACACTGAAAGTGTAGTCTCCGCCGCGCGAGGCTTGGAAGGATATCTCGCCGGCCCTGTTCCCGCTAAGGGTAGCAAGGGCCACCAGGGATTGGTGTTTGTCTTTGACGGCAAGTCTGCCCAGCGCCCAAAGAAAATCATTCCCTCCCTTGTAAGGTTTCAGGGCCGCAATCATGGCCTTGGCGTCTGGGTGAAGAAGCTTTATTTTTCCTTGTGGACCCTTTCCTTCAAATTCATTCACGCTCCCAGCGAAGGGGAAATACACTTGCGAGACATTCGTTGCACCGTTCGCAATGGCGAGGCTGCAAGCGAGATTGTCCAGAGCATTCCGGAGGTTGTTGATAGCGTCGCCGACCGTGACATAGATATCGTCGGGCAACGGTCGAACCAGTTTGACTATGATGGATTCTTCCGTGCCTGCCGCATTGACTTGCTGGAAATGGACAATGGGGTGAGGCTTAGTGAAAATGAAATCGTGAAGCAAAGGCTGGATATTAGCGACGTGCTGATTGGCCCGCTTGATCTTCGCTTTTGAGCTTCGCAATGGATCGACTTGCAATGCCAAAATCCCCCGATGATGCAAAGCGCGATGAGGTACTGAAGCGGATGCTTCAGACCCCACCGACCCCGCATAAGCCTAAGGGGAATGCGGCTAAGAGTCCCGCGAGCGTTTCAAAAGCTGGACGGCCAAAGCGTAATAAATCGCGCGTCGCACCGTAGCCGGATCAATCGGCTTAGGCGCTGTGAGTCCGCCGATAGGTCAGGCGCTTGCCTTCAGCGCCCTTGTGTGAGAGTACCGCGCGGGCGTCGTCGTCAACGGAACGGCCGTTGTAGCGGAAATCGAATTCCGCGAGGTAGCGGTGCAGGTGCTTCTCTTGGCAGTGCTGGTACACGCCACGCATGCCGCGCTTGAAGATGGAGAAATAGCCTTCAACCGTGTTGGTATGCACGGGGCCGCGAGCATATTCCTTGCTGGAGTGATGCACCATGTCATGCTCGGCAACCAGCTTCTTGGCGTCGGTGTAGAGGCGGCTTTCGTCGGTATAGAGCGTCGCTTCGCGGACGATATTCTCGTTCACGATAGCGGTCACAGTGACCTTGTCGGCACGTTGGACATGAAATGAGCGGACGTTGCCGCCGCGCTCTACCAGCGAGACAACGGCCAGTTTCTGAGCGGCTTTGCCGGACTTAATAAACTTGGTCCCGTTGCTCTTTGTGATCTTCGGTTCCTTCTTGCGGCCGATGTAGGTTTCGTCGGCTTCAACCGGACCGTTACCGCCCAGAGGGCCGGGATTGGTGTCGCGCATGGACTCTCGGATGCGATGGGCCATGAACCACGCCGTCTTGTAGGTGACGCCCAGCATGCGGTGCAGCTGGTGGGCTGACATGCCCTTCTTGCTGGCGCACAGCAGGTGCGTCGCCAGTACCCACTTATGCAGCGGGACATGGCTGCGCTCGTAAACGGTGCCCACGCGGACGGTGTACTTCTTGCGGCAGGCAGAGCAATGAAACCAGCCGTCACCCATGCTCTGACCGCCCAGCGCCTTGGACTCGTCGGTCACGCCGCAATAGGGGCAGACCGGCCCTTCCGGCCAGCGAATAGCCTCCAGATGGGCGCGGGCGGCTTCTTCATTGGTGTAGATGGGATTGGTCAGGTCGGTCATGGGCTTATCCTCTGAGGGGATTTGTACCAAGCCCGTTCCGTTCAGTCAAGTATATAATTGGGCTAATATTCCTACTGTGAGAACATATGTTCGCGTGAATATGTGAAGAGGCACTCACGGACCGGAAATGCCATCGCTGTTGGACATCGTGGATCGGGAAATCAATGCCTTGGCACATAACGCCAAGGACTTAGGTTGGCTTTAACGGGTCAAAACCGGCTCAAACGGGATGGAATGGGCCCTAACAGGCCGGAACTGGCCTCGAACGGGACGAAACGGGCCGCCGAATCGGACGAAATGGGCTGTAACGGGACGGGAGTTTCAGCCGAACTTCGGCGGCCGCTTTTCGAAGAATGCCGTCATCGCCTCGCGTGCCTCGGCCGACGTCAGCTGGCTGCGGAAATGCTCGCCCTCCGCCGCCATCTGGCCGGCGACATCGCCCTTGGTCCGCTTCAACAGCTGCTTGGTCAGGCGCATCGCGGTCGGCGGCTTGGCGGCGAGTTTGACGGCGACCGCAGTGGCTTCGGCCAGCAGCCTGTCGTCAGGGTAAATCGCATTGACGATGCCATACTCCTTCGCGGTCACAGGCGTGAAGGCCTCGCCCAGCATGAAGAGTTCGGCGGCGCGATGATGCCCGACCATGGCGGGCAGCAGCAGCGAAGATGCTGCCTCGGGCACCAGCGCCAGATTGACGAAGGGCAGGGAGAGTTTGGCGCTCTCGCCGGCATAGACCAGGTCGCAATGCAGCAGCATCGTGGTGCCGACGCCGACCGCCACGCCGCTGACGGCGGCGACCATCGGCTTGGATGCCGTGCTGATCGCGCGCAGGAAACGGAAGACCAGGGTGTTGTCGCCCTGCGGCGGATTGTTGAGAAAGTCCTGCAGGTCGTTGCCCGAGGTGAAGGCGCCGCCATTGCCGGTGAACAGGATCACGCGCACGGCCGGGTCGGTGTCCGCGGCCTCCAGCGCATCGGCCAGCGTGGCATACATCGCCGAGGTCAGCGCATTCTTCTTCTCTGGCCGGTTGAAGGCGATGGTCAGGACGCCGCCAGCCTGGGTGGTGAGAATGTCGCTCATCGATGCTGCTCCCTAGTCGTCGAACAGCAGGATGGCATAGTCGCCGACAGGGGTGAAGCCTACCGCAGCGTAAGCCGTCAGCGCTGCCGCGTTGTTTTCGGGCGTGAACAACACGCCCAGTGCCGCGCCCTGACGGCGGGCATGATCCAGCGCCCCGGCCACCACCGCACGGGCATAGCCGCGACTGCGGTATTGCGGCGGGGTCCAGACATTGCCGATCTGCACCGCATCGGGCAGGTGGGCATTGAAGCAGCAGCCCGCAACCGGCCGGTTGTCGTCGGTCAGGATGAACTGGCTGTTTTCGGCGATCCAGCGCGCCACTTCTTCGGCGGCCTGCTGCGCCAGCGCCTGCGAGGGTGTCTCGCCGAGGCTCTCGTAGCTGAATTCCTGCCGCCACTCGGCCAGCAGGCCCTGGTCGTCTGCGGTGGCGAGGCGGCACCGCAGCGTCTGGCCCTGCAGCATCGGCGCCGGCAGTGTGAGGTTGCCGAGCCGCAGGGACATCAGCACTTCGCGCGAGCGCAGTTTGTGATGCGCACCATCGAGCCCAAGTGCTTCCTGCGCGTCGAGCGCCTGCTGCCAGGGCCCCAGGATGCCGGCCAGCCGCCGGTGGCCGGTCGCCAGAGGCGCCAGCTGCGCGGCATGCTTCGGTGCGCAGACCACCAGCAGATCGTTCCAGTAACGGGCCGCGACACCGACGATCCGTTTGCCGTCGAAGGCGGCGGCATAGCGGCCGCGATAGGCGTCGCTGCCCTCGACGATGCCGCTCTGCGCCAGATTGAAGCGCACGAACATCGCCTCGGCGACATGCTCGCGGAGAAAGGCGTCGAGCTGTGGCTGGTCGTCGGGCGTCAGCAGGCGGGCTGACATGATCTTACCCCTGCGCCTTGTTCAGTCGCTCGAAGCCCGCCTTCAGGTCGTCGATCAGATCATTCACGTCTTCAAGTCCGATATGCAGCCGGATCAGCTGGCCATGGCCATGCCATTTTTCGGCGGTGCGGACGTTGGCAATGCTCGGCACCGAAATGAGGCTCTCGTAGCCGCCCCAGGAAAAACCGATGCCGAAATATTCCAGATGATCGACGAATTCGGCGACCGCCGCTTCGCTGTATTTCCTGTCCAGTTCGAACGCAAAGAGTCCGCAGGCGCCGTGGAAGTCGCGTTTCCAGATCGCATGGCCCGGGTCCTGCGGCAGGCCGGGATGGCGCACGCCGGTCACTTCGTCGCGGCTGCGCAGCCAGTCGGCCACTTTCAGGCCGCTTTCCATGTGGCGCGGCAACCTGACCGCCATCGTGCGGATGCCGCGCAGGCCCAGATAGACTTCGTCCGGGCCGGCATTGGCGCCGATGGTGCGCGCGGTGTCGCGCAGGGCGGGCCAAGTGTCCTTGTTGGCGATCACGATGCCCAGCATCGCATCGGAATGGCCGACAATATATTTCGTCGCGGCATGCACCGAGAGATCGACACCATGGCTGAAGCTCTTGAAATACAGCGGCGTGCCCCAGGTATTGTCCATCAGCAGCTTGGCGCCATGCTTGTGCACAACGTCGGCAATCGCCGGCACATCCAGCATTTCGAAGGTCAGCGAACCCGGCGACTCAATGAAGACCAGCGAGGTATTGGGCCGCATCAGCGCGTCCAGCGAGGCCGGATCGATCCCGGTCCGGAAATATTCGGTCTCGACGCCGAGCCGCTTCAGCACCGTGTCGCAGAATTGCCGTGTCGGCCCGTAGATGTTGTCGATCACCAGGATGTGGTCGCCGGATTTCACCACGCTCAGAATGGCGCCGGAACAGGCGGCAAGACCCGAAGGGTAAGCCATGGCGCGATAACCGCCTTCCAGTTCCGCCACGGTATTCTCGAAGGCGTAGGTCAGCGGCGTGCCAACACGGCCGTAGGTCGTCACCTGCTCGTCCTGCGCGCGCGCAGAATAGGTGTCGTGCAGGGCCTTGAGGCTCGGTTGCAGAATGGTCGAGGCGCGATAGACCGGAATATTGACGGCGCCGTTATGGCCCTCGGGGTCGCGGCCAAGTACGGCAAGCTTGGTTTCGTCTTTCATGGCAGGCTCCAATCTGGAGTCAGACTATTGCAAAGGCTCCCGTCAAAGAGAAGACTTGGCCCACGAGAGTTATGCGGTTCCGCACCCGCGGATTGCTTTGGAGACCAGTCGATGACCCGCGCCGCCGCCATTCACGCCGCCACAGCCTATCTCGATGAAGGCGGTTTCCTTGCCGATCTCAGCCGGCGTGTCGCCATCCCGACCGAGAGCCAGAATCCCGACCGCGCCGGTGCGCTCGGTGACTATCTGGAAAAGGAAATGCGCGGCAGCCTGGAGGCGCTGGGTTTCGACTGCAGCATCCATCCCAACCCTTCGCCAAAGGGCGGGCCTTTCCTGGTGGCGATCCGCCGTGAAGCCGGCGCGACCAAGACCGTGTTCTCCTATGGTCATGGCGACGTGATCCGAGGTCAGGATGCGCAATGGCGCAGCGGTCTGTCGCCGTGGCAGATCGTGCAGGAAGGCGAGAAGCTTTACGGCCGCGGCACCGCCGACAACAAGGGCCAGCATACCGTCAACATCGCAGCCCTTGCCGCCGTGCTGAAGGCGCGCAACGGCAAGCTCGGTTTCAATGTGGTGCTGCTGATCGAGACCGGGGAAGAAGTCGGCTCGCCGGGTCTCGATGCATTCTGCAGATCACAGAAAGACAACTGGAAAGCCAACCTGTTCCTCGCCTCGGATGGCCCGCGCCTGTCGCCGGAACGGCCGACGCTCTATTGCGGCGCGCGCGGTGCGCTGAATTTCGATCTGACCGTGAACCTGCGCGAGGGCGCGCATCACTCGGGCAACTGGGGCGGGCTGCTGGCCGATCCGGGCATCATCCTGGCCCATGCCATCGCCAGCATCGCCGGGCCTACCGGCCAGATCCGCATTCCCGAATGGGTACCGAAGGAACTGCCGGCCGGCGTGAAGCGCGCCCTGGCCGATTGCGAAGTCGGCGGCGGCAGCGACGGGCCCCGCATCGATACCTGGTGGGGCGAGCCGGGCCTGACGCCGGCCGAGCGTGTGTATGGCTGGTGCAGTTTCGACGTGCTGGCCTTCAAGACCGGCAATCCGGAATTTCCGGTCAACGCAATTCCGGGCGTTGCCACGGCGCATTGCCAGATCCGTTTCGTGGTCGGGCCGGATTCGTCGCAGTTCCTGCCAGCCCTGCGGCGTCATCTCGATCGCCACGGGTTCCCGCAGGTCGATGTGAAGCAGGCGCGGGCGGAAATTTTCACCGCCACGCGGCTCGACCCCGATCATCCCTACGTGCATTTCGCGGTCGCCTCGGTCGAGAAGACCATGGGCCGTCGGCCGGCGCTGCTGCCCAATCTGGGCGGTTCGCTGCCCAACGAGGTGTTTGCCGAAACGCTGGGCCTGCCGACCGTGTGGATGCCGCATTCCTATGCCGCCTGTTCGCAGCATGCGCCGAACGAGCATATCCTGCTGCCGGTGATGCGCGAGGGACTGGCGATGATGGCCGGCCTGCTCTGGGATCTCGGCGAGCCGGATGCCACAGTCTTTCCGTCGTAGGATGAATTCATTCACAGTCTGACGCAGTGATAGAACAGGCATTCACACACGTCGGCCCGCTCGGCGGCCTGTTCCTGTGGTCGTTTCTCGCGTCTACGCTGATTCCGGTTTCGTCGGAAGTGGCGCTGTCGGCCGCGCATGCGATGGCGGCTGCCCCGCCGCTGATTCTCTTTGCCGTAGCCACAGGCGGCAATGTGTGCGGCGCACTCGTGAACTGGCTGCTGGGGCTGTGGTGCCTGCGTTTTCAGCACCGGCGCTGGTTTCCGGTCACACCCGTGCAGTTGCAGAAAGCCAGGGGCCGCTTCGCCCGCTGGGGTGGCTGGATCCTGCTTTTCTCCTGGATTCCTGTGGTCGGCGACCCCCTGACCTTCGCCGCCGGGGCGCTGCGCTATCCTCTGGCCCGATTTTTGATAGTGGTCACTATCGGCAAGGCGGCCCGGTATGCGGCCGTCCTGTGGATAACTGAGCTTGTCTTGCCGATTTTTACAGCGTCGTGATAATTTTAGTCAGTTCTGCCCAACGCGGAACCAGTCACAACAGGGAAGGGTAATACCAATGAAACTTCTTGCAACGGCCGCTGCCGCAGCGGCGCTTGTGTTCGTCGCACAGGGCGCTCAGGCTGGCGCCACCTTCGACGCCGTGAAGTCCAAGGGCTTCGTTCAGTGCGGCATGAATGGCAGCGTCGGCGGTTTCGGCGCGCCGGACGCCAAGGGCGAAATGAAGGGCATCGACGTTGATCTGTGCCGCGCCGTCGCCGCCGCGATGTTCGGCGATGCCAACAAGGTCAAGCATACCCCGCTGACTGCGCAGCAGCGTTTCACCGCTCTGCAGTCGGGCGAGGTCGACCTGCTCGCCCGCAACACCACGCAGACCCTGACCCGAGATGCGTCGCTGGGCCTGATCGGCGCCGGTGTGAACTACTATGACGGTCAGGGCTTCATCGTGACCAAGAAGCTTGGCGTCAAAAGCGCCAAGGAGCTGAACGGCGCCACCGTCTGCGTGCAGCCCGGCACCACCACCGAGCTGAACCTGGCCGACTATTTCCGCGCCAACAAGCTGACCTTCAAGCCGGTCGTCATCGAAAAGCTGGATGAAGTGGTTGCCGCCTATGCGGCCGGCCGCTGCGACGTCTACACCACGGACATCTCGGGTCTCGCCTCGACGCGCGCGACGCAGCTGCAGAATCCGGACGATCATGTGATCCTGCCGGAAGTGATCTCCAAGGAGCCGCTCGGCCCGATGGTTCGCCAGGGCGACGACACCTGGCTGGTCGTGGTGCGCTGGACCCTCAACGCCATGATCGAGGCCGAGGAATACGGCATCACCTCGAAGAATGTCGACGAGATGCTCAAGAGCGACAATCCGAACGTCAAGCGCATCCTGGGCGTCACCCCGGGCGGCGGCAAGGCGCTTGGCCTCGACGAGAAGTGGGCCTACAACATCATCAAGCAGGTCGGCAATTACGGCGAAAGCTTCGAGCGCAACGTCGGCAAGGGCAGCCCGCTCAAGCTGGAGCGTGGCGTGAACGCGCTGTGGACCAACGGCGGCCTGATGTACGCCTGGCCGATCCGCTAAGGGTAAAGCAGGGCAGGCGGTGTACAGGGCGCCGCCTGCCCATCGCTTTCCGACGCGTATTTAGTTTCTCTTAGCCATGGGGGGCACATGGCAGATCCGAGAGTAGACGGCGCATCCGCGCCGCCCCGGCGTCTGAGTTGGAATGATCCGGATGTTCGTTCTGTCGTCTATCAGGTTGTCGCTGTTGCGCTGGTAGGCATTGTCGGCTGGTTCCTCGTCAGCAACACGCTGCACAATCTTTCCGTCCGCAACATCTCGACCGGCTTCGATTTTCTCAGCCGCGAATCGGGCTTTGCCATCGGCGAATCGCCGATCGAATTCGGCCCGGAAAACACTTACGCCCGCGCCATTCTGGTCGGTGTCCTCAACACCATCCGCGTCGCGGCGATCGGCGTCATCCTCGCCACCATCATCGGCACCATCATCGGTATCGCGCGCCTGTCGAAGAACTGGCTCGTCGCCAAGCTGTCGATGATCTATGTCGAGGTGATCCGGAACGTGCCGCTGCTGCTGCAGTTGTTCTTCTGGTATGCGATCATCACCGAAATGCTGCCCGGCCCGCGCCAGGCACTGAATGTCATGCCCGGCGTGTTCATGTCGAACCGCGGCATCAAGGTGCCGGCGCCGACCGAGCATTTCGCCTTCGATCTCGCGGCCATCGGTTTCCTGCTGGCCTTCGTTCTGATCTTCATCATGGTCAACCTGGCCAAGAAGCGGCAGGACGCCACCGGCAAGGCCTTCCCGGTCTATCGGGGCGGCCTTCTGCTCCTGATCGGCATGCCGCTGCTCGGCTGGCTGATTGGCGGCGCCCCCTGGGAACTCGATATCCCGAAGCTGCAGGGCTTCAACTTTGTCGGTGGCGCCACGCTGACTCCGGAATTCGCCGCCCTGCTATTCGGACTGGTGCTCTACACGGCGGGCTTCATCGCTGAAGTGGTGCGGTCGGGCATTCAGGCGGTCAATTACGGCCAGTGGGAGGCAGCGAGTGCGCTGGGGCTCAGTCGCAGCCAGACGCTGCGCCTGATCGTGCTGCCGCAGTCGCTGCGGGTGATCATCCCGCCGATGACCAGCCAGTATCTGAATCTGACCAAGAACAGCTCGCTCGCGGTGGCGATCGGCTATCCCGACATCGTCTCCATTGCCAATACGACGCTGAACCAGACCGGCCAGGCCATTGAAGGCATCCTGATCATCATGGCGGTGTATCTCAGTATCAGCCTGTCGATCTCGTTCTTCATGAACTGGTACAACAAGCATATTGCGCTGGTGGAGCGGTAAGATGACGACAGCGACCGAATCTCTGCCGCCGCCGTCCTCCGCCACCGGGCCGGTCGCCTGGGTGAAGGAGCGGCTGTTTTCCTCGCCGCTGAACATCATCCTGACCGTTCTGGCGGTATGGCTGGTGCTGATGAGTCTGCCGCCCTTCATCGAATGGGCGCTGATCAAGGCGCACTTCACGGCCAATACGTCTCAGGAGTGTCGTGCCGGTGGTGGCGCCTGCTGGGCCTTCATCGGGCAGAAATACCGCCTGATGCTGTTCGGCCTGTATCCGTATGACGAGCAATGGCGTCCGCTGATCGCCGCGATCATCATGATCGGTATGATCATCGCCAGTGGCATGCAGCGCTTCTGGAACATGAGCCTGCTGTTCATCTGGGTTGGCGGGCTGATTGCCGTTGCCGTGCTGATGTGGGGCGGGATTTTCGGGCTCCGCTATGTCGAGGATACGCAGTGGGGCGGCCTGCCGCTCACGCTGATTTTGTCCACCTTCGGCATCGCGCTGGCTTTTCCATTCGGGGTTCTGCTGGCGCTCGGCCGACGCTCGAAGATGCCGGCGATCAAGACGCTCTGTGTGCTCTACATCGAGCTGATCCGTGGCGTGCCGCTGATCTCGATGCTGTTCATGTCGTCGGTGATGCTGCCGCTGTTCCTGCCGGAAGGTTTCAGCATCGACAAGCTGCTGCGCGCCCAGATTGCCATCATCATGTTTGCCGCCGCCTATCTGGCGGAGGTGGTACGTGGCGGTCTGCAGGCGATTCCCAAGGGGCAGTATGAGGGCGCAGACTCCCTCGGTCTGTCCTACGCACAGAAGATGGGCTTCGTGATCCTGCCGCAGGCACTGAAGATCGTGATCCCGCCGCTCTGCAGCCTGTTCATCGCCGTGTTCAAGGATACCTCGCTGGTAGTCATCATCGGCATCTACGACCTGATGCAATCCACCAAGGTATCGCTGACCGATCCGGCGTGGCGTGGCTTCTCGATCGAAGCCTATGTCTTCGTCTCGGCGATCTACTTCATCTTCTGTTACTCCATGTCGAAATACAGCCAGAATCTCGAAAACCGTCTGGCAACCGGACATAAGCGCTAAGGGGGCCAGATCATCATGGCTGAGTCGGTCATCGAACTGCAGAGCGTCAACAAGTGGTACGGCGAGTTCCACGTGCTGCGGAATATCAACCTCAGTGTCAGGAAGGGTGAGCGCATCGTCATCTGCGGGCCGTCAGGCTCGGGTAAGTCGACGATGATCCGCTGCATCAACCGGCTGGAAGAGCACCAGAAGGGTCATATCGTCGTCGACGGCACCGAACTGACCAACGACCTGAAGAATATCGACGCCATCCGGCGCGAGGTCGGCATGGTGTTCCAGCACTTCAATCTGTTCCCGCACCTGACCGTGCTGGAAAACCTCACGCTCGGTCCGATCTGGGTGCTCAAGAAGCCCAAGGCCGAGGCTGAGGAAACCGCGATGAAGTACCTGAACCGGGTACGCATTCCGGAACAGGCCGCCAAGTTTCCCGGCCAGCTCTCCGGCGGCCAGCAGCAGCGCGTCGCCATTGCGCGCTCGCTGTGCATGAACCCGAAGATCATGTTGTTCGATGAGCCGACCTCGGCGCTCGATCCGGAAATGGTCAAGGAAGTGCTGGATGTGATGATCGGGCTGGCCCAGGAAGGCGGCATGACCATGCTCTGCGTCACCCATGAAATGGGTTTTGCCCGCAAGGTGGCCGACCGGGTGATCTTCATGGATCGCGGCGAGATCATTGAGCAGAACACGCCGGACGAGTTCTTCTCAAATCCGCAGAACGACCGCACCAAGCTGTTCCTGAGCCAGATTCTGCACTGAATCTCATAGCCGTCATTCCCGCGAAAGCGGGAATCCAGCCTTTATCTAAACTGGATCCCCGCTTTCGCGGGGATGGCGATTTTTTGCTTGAGACGCCTGCATCCAAAACCATGCTACGCTCCTCCCAGAACAGATGGGAGGATCGTCATGCGCATGGCAACCGCCGTTCTTCTGAGTCTCGCGGTTACGTCTCCGGTCTGGGCGCAACTGCCCGACGTGGATCCCGTAAACCAGTATCGCCTGATCGGCCCCGCTGACCGCAGCGACAGCCGCTGCATCGGTCGGCCGGATACACCCCTCTGCGCCGTGGAAACCCTGCTGGCATGTTTCGCGCGCCGCGACGCGGATCTCTGCCGTGCGGTCTGGTCGGGCGGCGAGGGCGCGGCCGGCTTCCTGATGAAGCAGCAGAACTCCCGCTATTGGTGGAGCTACCGCATCGCCGCAGTCGAACAGCAGGCGGCGGGCGAGGTGCTGATCGCCGTGGCCGGTCGCATGTGCGGCTTGCAGAGCGGCGAACCCGACTGCTTCACCACGCCGGCGCCGCCGACACAGTATCGCCTGCGGCAGATGAATGGCCGGTGGCAGGTGATGGACTGGCAGTCGCCGCCGGGCCAGCATCCGCAGCCGGTGGCGCGATGACCTGAATGTTCCTATCCGACGAAGTAGCGGATGCCGACGGCAAGTGCCATGCCGATCAGGATCGCGGTCATCGACTTGCGCAGCACGATCATGAAGCCGACGGCGGCCGTAAGGCCGGCCCACATGGCCGGATCGCCCTTCATCACGGCGGCCACCACGATGGCCACCAGCACGCCCCCGGCCGTCTGGCGCAGGAAGCGTTCCAGGCGCGGCGACAGGGTGACATAGCCCATCATCCAGAATCCGCCAGCGCGCGTCGCATAGGTGGCGACGCCCATGCCGAGGATGGCGATGACCGCTGCGGTGTCGAATGTCGTCAGGCCCTCGATCATGCCGCTGTCTCCGCATCGCGGCTGGTGATCAGGCCAGCCAGGCCGGCGCAGATGCCGCCGATCAGGATGTACCAGTTGCCCGGCAGCCAGAGCAGCGCGCCGGCCGTGCCGGCCACGGCGGCGATCCATGGCCAGATGTCGTCCTTGCCGCGATACAGCCCGACGACAGATGTGGCGAAGACGCCGGCGATCAGTACATCCAGACCCCAGCGTTTCACATCCAGGCCGCCGCTGCTGAGCAGCGCGCCGACGGCGGTGCCACCGACCCAGACCGGCCATTGCATGATGACGGTGCCGAGCAGGATGCCGAGATCGCGCCGGCCGTTCATCATCGCCTGCAGCGTGATGGCCCAGCCGGCATCGGTCATGCCCGCCGAAACCGGCAGCACCTGGCGCAGCGGCAGGTTGGAGATATAGGGGTAGAGCGCAGCACCCATCACGATATGGCGGGCATTGACCAGGAAGCCGGTCAGGATGATCGCCGCCACCGGCAGCGGCAGGGCAGACCACAGTGCCAGCACGGCGAACTGCGCACTGCCGGCAAAGGTGGCGGCGCTCATCAGGATGGCTTCGCCGGGCGTCATGCCGACGCCAAGCGCGGCCGCACCGAACGCGATGCCGAAGGGAAGCGCGCTGACGCTGTAGGGCGCGGTCAGCTTCATGCCATGCAGGACGCCGGCGCGCGTGAAGCTGGCCGGACCGGCTTTGTCGGGGGGGGAGTCCATGGGCGGAAAACTAGGGATTGGCCTCGCTTCAGTCAACCGGTATGATGGTTATATGGCAGAGCCGCTTCGCATAGAAACCACCGGACTGCATGGCGGCCATCCGGCGCTCGATTTCGTCAATACGCTGGACTGGCGTGCCCGCCCCGCCGCGGAAGGCGGGCCGGAGGACATGCTGGTGTCCTACCGCGCTCTGCTGGCCGCCTGGCGCCGGCTCGACATCATCGGCGCCGCCACGCAGGCGGAGCTGGAGCGTGTCGCGGCACAGCAGCCGGCGCAGGCAACCGCCGTGCTGGCCGAGGCGCTCGCTCTGCGCGAGGCGCTGTATCGCCTGGCCCAGACCGCGCGTCAGGGTAGGACGGCGAAGCCGGCCGATCTCGAGGTGCTGAATCGCTGCCTGCTGCGCTACCCCGAGGGCAGGGTGATCGCCAGCGTCAGTGGCGGCACGCGGCTCGGCTGGAAGGCGCATGGCGACGGGTTGGAACTCGGCTCGCCGCTGGGCGCCATGGCGCGTGTCGGCGCCGATCTGCTGGTGACGGCGGGCCCTGCCAGCATTCGCTGCTGCGCCGGGCCGGGCTGCGGCTGGCTGTTCCACGACACCAGTCCGAACAAACGCCGCCGCTGGTGTTCGATGGAAAGCTGCGGCAACCGTGCCAAGGCGCGACGGCATTATCAGAAGCACAAGGCGTAAAGTTTTAACGTCGCGGATCGAACAGGGCGTCGCGCGTCTGGTAGGGGCGGAAGCCGCATTTCTGATACAGCGGCAGCGCGGCCGGATGATCGAGGTTGCAGGTATTCACCGTCAGCCGGTCGATGCCGTGGACCCAGGCCTGGCGGATGCCGGCGCGCAGCAGCCACGGCCCGATGCCGCGGCCGAAGAATTCCGGCGTCAGCCCGAAGTAGGCGATGTTGACGGTCCTGCGCTCGTCGGCGTCGGTATTGCGGCGGTCGAGTTCGATATAGCCGGCCGGCACGCCGCCGACATAGGGCACCCAGATTTCCACCAGCGGATCGGCAATGATGCTGCCGAGCGCAAGGTCGGTCATGCGATGGCGGTCGACCCAGTGCCAGGGGCGGCCGACCGCATCGTAGAGATAGCGGTAAAAGCCGGTGGTCGGCTTGTCGAGTTTCAGCAGTGCCAGCTTCGGCACCAGTGGCGGCAGGTTTGCCGTCTCCGGTGGTGTCCGGGTCATTTCCAGATAGACGACCGTGACGTTGTAGCGACCGTCATCCAGCAGGGTGGCGGGCGGCAGCCGGAAGATCGCCGGCGCAACCGTTTCAGAGGAACTGGTGTCGCGCGCCTCGGCCAAGCATCAACCTCGGGCGACTTCCACCGGCAGGTCGGAACGGCCGCCCCATTCGGTCCACGAGCCGTCGTAGACTGAAACCTGGCGATGGCCGAGCAGATGCAGCGCCAGCGTGAGCGAGCAGGCCGAAACGCCCGAGCCGCAGCTGGTGATCACCGGCTTCGACATGTCGATGCCGGCATCCTGGAACAGCGCTTTCAGTTCCGGGCCATTGCGGAACAGGCCGGTGGCCGGATCGGTGAGGGCGGCAGCCGGCAGGCATTTGGAACTGGGGATATGGCCGCCGCGCAGGCCGGCGCGCGGCTCGGGCTCGGTGCCGTCGAAGCGCCCCTTGCTGCGCGCGTCCAGCACCTGTTCGCGGCCGCTCGAAAGATTGGCGCGGACCTGTTCCACGTCGCGCACCAGTAGGTCGTTGCGTCGCGCAGTGAAATGCCGTTCGCGCGGCAGCGGTGGCAGATCCTCCACCGGAAGCCCCTCGGCTTTCCACTTCTTGAAGCCGCCATTCAGCACGGCAACGTCTGTGTGGCCGAAGACGCGGAACATCCACCAGGCGCGCGGGGCGGAGAGGTGATTGTCGGAACCGTCATAGACCACGATGCGGTTGCCGTCGCCAATGCCGAGGCGGCGCATGCGCGCAGCAAACTTTTCCGGGCTGGGCAGCATATGCGGCAGCGGTACGTCGGTATCGGCGATCTCGTCGATGTCGAAGAACACCGCGCCGGGGATGTGGGCGTCGTTATATTCCGCCTTGCCGTTACGGCTCATGGTCGGCAGGTACCAGGACGCGTCGACGATGCGCAGGTCGGGCGCCTTCAGGTGATCGGCCAGCCATTCGGTCGAAACCAGCGCATCCGGATTCACATACGACATCTGTTGCTCCCTGATCAAACTTCCTGAGCCGCAAAGGCGATATTCACACGGCGGTTCTGCTTGCCCTTGTTCTCGATCTTGATGACGGCGACCGGGCCGATCTCTCCGGTGCGGCCCACGTGAGTTCCGCCGCAGGCCTGCAGGTCGAGCGGTTTATCCAGTCCGGCCACCTCGATCAGGCGCACTCGGCCCAGGCCCATCGGCGGCTTCACCGCCATGGTCTTCACCAGATCCGGGCTGTTCAGCAACTCCTCGTCGGTGATCCAGCGCGCCGTCACCGCATGGTCGCCGGTGATCAGCTCGTTCAGCTTTGCGGTCAGCGTATCCTTGTCCGGGATGCTGTCGGCCATGTCGAAATCGAGCCGGCCTTTCCCGTCGCTGACCTGGCCGCCGGTCACCGGAAACGGCACCAGCACAGACAGCAGATGCAGGCAGGTATGCATGCGCATCAGGCGATGGCGGCGGTCCCAGTCGAGGTCCAGCCGGCCTTTCGCGCCGACTTTCAGTGCCGCCGAGCCGCCGGCCGGAACATGCACGATGCCATCCGGCCCGTCGCCTTTACGCGTGTCGCTGATCTCAACTGTCTCGCCGCTCTCCAGCACGAAGCGGCCGGTATCGCCGGGCTGGCCGCCGCCGGTCGGGTAGAAGACGGTGGCGTCGGTCTGGAAGCCGCGCTCGTCGATGGCCGTGACGATGGCATCGCAGGATTTCAGATAGGCGTCGTCGCGAAACAGGAAGTTGGTCATCGGGGCTTTAACTCATCCAGGCTGGAACCGGCAGGTTCTTTTCACGCAGGAATTCCGGATTGAACATCTTGCTCTGGTAGCGCGCGCCGCCGTCGCACAGCACGGTTACGATCGTGTGGCCGGGGCCCATCTTCTTTGCCAGCCGGATCGCGGCGGCGATATTGATGCCGCTGGAGCCGCCCAGCACCAGGCCCTCATGCTGGATCAGATCGAACACCACCGGCAGGGCTTCCTCGTCCGGGATCTGGAAGGCGTCATCGGGCGTGATGCCTTCCAGGTTGGCGGTGATGCGACCCTGGCCGATGCCTTCGGTGATCGAACTGCCCTCGGCCTTCAGTTCGCCATGCTTGTAGAAGTGATACAGCGCGGCACCCATCGGATCGGCCAGCGCGACCTGGATTTTCGGATTGCGCTCTTTCAGCGCCAGCAGTACGCCCGCGAAAGTCCCGCCCGAGCCGACGGCGCAGGTGAAGCCATCAACCTTGCCGCCGGTCTGCTCCCAGATTTCCGGACCTGTCGTATGGTAATGCGCCTCGCGGTTGGCCACATTGTCGAACTGATTGGCCCAGATCGCACCGTTGGGTTCGGTCTTCGCCAGCTCTTCGGCGAGGCGGCCGGAGAATTTCACGTAGTTGTTCGGATCCTTGTAGGGGACCGCCGGCACCAGCCGCAGATCGGCGCCGCACAGGCGCAGGAAGTCCTTCTTCTCCTGGCTCTGCGTCTCGGGCATCACGATCACGGTCCTGAAACCGAGCGCATTGCCGACCAGGGCGAGGCCGATACCGGTATTGCCGGCGGTGCCTTCGACGATGGTGCCGCCGGGACGCAGCTGGCCGCGTTTCAGCGCATCCTGCACGATGTACAATGCTGCACGGTCTTTGACGGAACCACCCGGATTCATGAATTCGGCCTTGCCGTAGATCTCGCAGCCGGTCAGTTCGGAGGCGCGGCGCAGGCGGATCAGCGGGGTGCGGCCGATGCTGTCGATGAAGTCTTTTCTGATATCCATAACGCTCTCAAATCAGGGGGAGCGCGGCCATATAGCGCGCTTTCCCGGGCAATCCATGCCTCCATCCTATACCGAGGGGGGGTTAGGGTCGCAACCCGCGCGGATCGGCCCAGTTCTGGCGCAGTTTGTCGCGGTGCAGGGCGAGCCAGAGCAGCGCGAAAGTGGCCGGTGGATTGGGGATTTCCCCAGCATCCCAGCGTGCAAATGCGTCTGCGAAGGGCAGGGCGAAGACGCGGATATCCTCGGCCTCCTCGCCCAGGCCATGGACACCGCCGGCCTTGCCGGCATCGACCGGCGCGCAGAACAGGTGGTAGCGTTCGCTGCAGAAGCCCGGCGTGGCATAAACCGTGTTGATGAAGATCAGCGGTCCGACCGGTTCCAGGCCGCTTTCCTCCTTCATCTCCCGCAGGGCCACATCTTCCAGGCTTTCGCCGTCCTCGATCAGGCCGGCGACGATTTCGGTCATCCAGGCACGGTCGCCGTTCAACAGCGCAGAGGTGCGGAATTGCTCGGCCAGCACCACCTCGTCGCGCACCGGATCGTAAGGCAGGACGCAGACAGCGTCGCCACGTCCCACCACCTCACGGCTGATCACGGGCGTCATGCCGCCGCGGAACAGGCCGTGGCGCAGCAACAGTTCATCCACTTTCAGATGCCGGTCGTAGACCCGCTCATGGCTTACGATCTCGACCGCATAAGGTTGCCGGGAAGTGTCTAGCGGTTTGCGCATGGCATCGGGCCCTGATCTTGCAAAGAATGGAGGAAGGCGGCCTTGTCGCGCCGTTGCCAGCGCGGCAGGGCCCAGTCGTCGAAGCCCGCGGCCAGGCGCGTACCCTGGGCTGCGCCGGTCGGCAGGAAGACCCGGGCCCGGCCGGCTGCGCCGGCGCTGCCGCGACGAACCGGCAGGCTGCGGGTCACGTATTCCGGGCCCTCATAGGCGGTCAGGCGCGTCGTGTCACTGGCACGGGCGGGGCGGAACAGCAGGCCGTCCACCTGGCAACCCGGCGCACGCAGCAGCACCGGATAGCTGCGGTCGCGGGCCCGTTTCCGGCGATAACCGGGCAGACTGGCCGGCTGAAGCTGGCCAGGGCCGGGGCGATAACCGAGTACCAGCTGCAATACATCGGCATCGCACAGCGTGCCGTAGAAAAAATACACCATAGCGAGCAATCTTGACCGGTCTGGGGATTGATCCAGATTACGAGTGGAAGCGTACAATACCCTGTAGAGCAGCGAACGAAACTTCGCAAAGATCATGGCTGTGACCGATTTGGCCGTACATACCGAGTCTGCCTCGACCGAGTCTGCTGCAAGCGGGCCGGTTCATCATATCCCGCCCGAGTTGCTGCTGGATTACGCCACCGGCACGCTGGACGAGGCCTGGTCGCTGGCGGTCGCGTGCCATTTGACGCTTTGCCCGCATTGCCGTCATGCACTGGGGACCATCGAGTCGGCAGCCGGCCGCATGGTGGAGGAGATCGCGCCGCAGCCGGTTTCCGCGAGCGGCTTCGCGGCCGTGGCCGGCCGACTGGGTCCGCAGGAGCGGATGCCGGTCCGCCGGACCCAGCCTGCCGATCCCGATGGCCTGCCGCTGCCGCTGCGCCGGCATCTCAATGGCGGCCTGAGGAGCATCCGATGGCGCTGGAGCGGGGCGGGTCTGCAGTCCTTCGCGCTGCCCGTCGGGAAGAAGAAGGGCGGCATGGTCAGCCTGCTTAAAGTCGCGCCCGGCGCCGGCCTTCCGCTGCACACGCATACAGGCGATGAAATCACCCTGGTGCTCAGCGGCGGCTATACCGCTGGCGACATCGCCTTCCGCCGTGGCGATGTCGAGATCGCTGACGGCGCGGTGGAGCATCGTCCGCTCGCTATGCTGGACCAGCCCTGCATCTGTCTGGCGATCGCGGATTCACCGCTGCGCTTCAGCGGCGCACTCGGCTGGTTCTTCAATCAATGGGCACGGTTTTCCGCCTGAGCGCACTGCTGCTGGCGCTGACGTTGCCATGGGCAACGCAGGCCGGCATGCCCGCGCCCCGAGAAAGTTACGATTTCCAGGTGCTGCGCGATGGCACCCCGATCGGACATCACAGGGTTACCGTGCGCCGTGAGGGAGCACGCAGCGAGGTCGCGGTCGACATCGAGTTGCGCGTGAAGGCGGCCGGCTTTCTCACGCTCTACCGCTATCTCCACCAGTCGCGTGAAATCTGGGAGGGCGACCGCCTGGTCAGCCTGCGGTCCACCACCGACAACGACGGCCGGCAGGAATACCTCAATGCGCGGGCTGGTGCCGGTGGCCTGCAGGTGGATGGATCCCGCTACAGCGGCCTGCTGCCGGCCGATACCATGCCCACAAGCTACTGGCGCCCGGACTTCGTGCGCCGCGCCACGATCATGGACAGCCAGAACGGCCGGCCTCTCGCTCTCACCATCCGCCCCCAGCAGTATGAACTGGCCAGCGCCGCAAGGGATGACGTGCCGGCGCAGCGTTACGACCTGGCTGGCGATGTCCAGCTTTCTTTGTGGTATGGCCGCGACGGGTACTGGGTAAAGACGGCTTTCAAGGCCCGCGACGGCTCGCGGATCGAATACCTGCTGCAATGACAACCGGCGGCGATGGTGTCGTATGGATCACTGGCGCGGGCTCGGGCATCGGCCGCGCACTGGCGCTGCGGTATCTGCGGGCCGGCGCCGTCGTGGCGGGCACGGCACGGCGGGTGGAAACTTTGGAAAGCCTGAAGGCCGAAGCAGGTCAGACCGGCAGCCGGTTTCATGCGGTTGCAGCCGACCTCACGGATCTGGCCGCAACCCGCGCCGTCGTGATGCGCATCGAGACCGACCTTGGGCCGATCCGTCTCGCGGTCCTGAATGCCGGCACGCATATGCCGACGCCGGGCAGGTCGTTCCGTGCGGAGGCCGTGCGCCAGCTGCTCGATGCCAATGTCATGACCGTGGCCAATGCGCTGGACGCCGTGCTGCCGGCTCTGCTCGGACGTGGGCAGGGTGTCGTGGCAATCAATGCTTCGTTGGCCGGTTACCGTGGGCTGCCGTCGGCAGCGGCCTACGGCGCCAGCAAGGCGGCGCTGATCAACATGGCCGAGGCCCTGAAGCTGGATCTGGACGGCAGCGGCATTCATATGCGGCTGATCTCGCCTGGTTTCGTCAAGACGCCGCTGACCGACCGCAATCCGTTTCCGATGCCCTTCCTGATGCCGGTGGAGGCCGCGGCAGAACGCCTGTGGCGGGCGCTCGAAACCGGCAGTAGTTTCGAGATCGTGTTCCCGCGCCGCTTTGCCTGGTTGCTGAAGCTGCTGAAGGTGTTGCCTTACCCGCTGTACTTTCCGCTTGTCAGCCGGATTACACGTAGTTAGGCACCGCGCCTGAAGCCGTATTGCAGCACGTCGATGGTGCCGGCATTGAAGCCGCCCTCGCAATAGGCGAGGTAATAACGCCACATGCGGCGGAAGCGCTCGTCGAAAGCCAGCTTATTGCGCGAGACCAGCGCGCGGATCTGCGGCCAGGCCGCCTCGAAGTTCCGATGCCACAGACGCAGCGTGCGCGCGTAGTCACCTCCAAAGCTGAAGGCATCTGTGATCTTCAGGTCGGCTCGTGCCGCCTGATGCTGAACCGCCTGCGGTGACAGCAGCATCCCGCCGGGGAAGACATGCGACTGGATGAAATCCATCGTGCCGCGATAATCCTCGAAATAGCGGTCGGCGATCACGATGGCCTGGATGCCGGCACGGCCCTGCGGCATCAGCCGGTCGTGCAACTGGGTGAAATAGCGCGGCCAGTATTTCTCGCCCACCGCTTCGATCATCTCGATGGAGGCGATCGCGTCATAGCGCTCAGTCAGATCACGATAGTCGCGCAGCTCGATCTGTACGCGGTCTGACAGTCCTTCGCGCTGGACGCGCGCCTTCGCATAGTCATGCTGCTCACGGCTGATCGTCACGGCATGGACTTGCGCGCCGAAGTCGCGTGCCGCCAGGCAGGCGAAGCCACCCCAACCGCAACCGATTTCCAGGATGCGCTGTCCCGGCCTGAGCTGCAGCACCTCGCCGGCCAGCCGGCGGTATTTCTCCGTCTGCGCCTGCTCCAGCGTCTGATGTTCGTCACGCCACAAGGCGGCGGAGTAGGTCATGCCGGGATCGAGCCAGCGGGCATAGAAGTCGTTGCCGAGGTCGTAGTGGTAGGCGATGTTGCGCTGACTGCCGCGCCGGCTGTTGGCTGCGAGCGCGAAGCCAGCCCGGCGCAGCAGCCGTAGCCAGGGCTTTCCCATCAGTGTGGTGTCCAACTCGCCGTTGCGGCAGGCCCATTCGGTCAGGGCTGCCAGATCCGGACTGTCGAAATCGCCGTCGATATAGGCTTCTCCGACCGCCAGATTGCCACCGAGCAGCAGGCGTTTGGCCAGACGGTGATGGTTGATGTCCAGTCGCGCGTCCGGGCCGGGATGCGCGCCGCGCGCCTGCAGGGCACGACCGTCGGGCAGCGTCAGGGTGAGGCTGCCATGCGTCACCCGTGCTGCCAGCGCCAGCATCAGGCGCGTCCAGCGCGGCACGTTGCGCAGGCGCAGCGCGTCCTGTGCGGTCCGCAGCAGCAGGGGTTCGGCGGTCGCAGCAGCATGTGGCGCCAGTCCGGCATGGCTGATCGCATCGGCAGCGGCCTCAATGGCAATACCGGCCGCGCGATTCAGCGCCGACTTGCCATCCGCGAAAACATCACTCATGCGTCACTCCCGCATTCTTCGCTGGCCGGCCGGTCGACACTGCCTCGCGCGGCGGCGCCGTCCATCGGAAGAAGGCCGCGCCCTTGCGCCAGAGCTGCAGCGCCTCCCAGTGGATGCCGGCTATCACTTTTACGGTCATCAGCGGATGGCGGATGACGGCCTTCAACAGACTGTGATCGTTCAGGTCTTCGCGTCGCCCGGTCTGCGTGGCCAGCAGCTGTATCGCCCCGCTCGGCGACAGCTGAGTGATGCTGATGCCGATCTTCTCTCCCGGCGGCAGCAGGCGGAAGCGATACTGGCCCTCCAGCGGCAGGAAGGG
>JAEYSS010000050.1 GCA_023434425.1 Pseudomonadota bacterium
GCCGTGGTCAGCATGAAGAAGGCCTATCCCGGCCATGCCAAGCGCGTGATGATGGGCGTCTGGTCTTACCTGCGGCAGTTCATGTACACCAAATGGATCATCGTGGTGGATGACGACATCAATGCGCGCGACTGGAAGGACGTGATCTGGGCGATGTCGACCCGGATGGATCCGGCGCGCGATATTACCTTCGTCGAACACACGCCGATCGACTATCTCGACTTCGCCAGCCCGGACTCCGGTCTGGGCTCCAAGATCGGCCTGGATGCCACCAACAAATGGCCGCCCGAAACAAAAAGAGAGTGGGGCGAGAAAATTCGCATGGACGAGGATGTGATCCGCACGGTGACCGAAAAATGGCCCCGGCTTGGCCTGCCGGGCAGCGGGAAGGCGATCTGGAAGTAGCCGACCCATGCATCTATGACCCCATTCTTCCAACTATGACCTTTGTCACATGGCCGCCGATTGACGCCGCCCGGCCTCCCCACCGACAATCAGTCAACAGGGACAGGACGAGGCACCGGGCCCATGCGGCTTTGGCGGGACGGGTTATGGCAAAACCTGTGTGATCAGGTTTGCGGAGGCAGCAAGGCTGCCGCCGTGAATGAGCGTCTGTCGGCCGCCTTCCGCCATGAGGAATACGAGGCGCTGCGGCTGACCATCGGCCTGCGCTACGCCGTCTGCATCATCGTCGCCACCATCCTCAGCATCGAGATGGGCTGGCCGCTGGCGCTAAATTATTACGGCTATCTCGGCGCCTTTGCCTTTTCCGCCTATATCCAGTTGCTGCTGCGCAAGCCAGATCTCGACCGGCCGTGGATGCACTGGCTGTTCCCCTTCATCGACATGGCACTGCTGACCGCCGCCATCGTCCTGCCCAATCCTTTCGATCACAGCGAGATGCCGCCGCCGATGCGGCTCGGCTTCGACACCATCCTGTATGTCGCGCTGTTCGTCGTACTGTCGGCGCTTGGCCAGTCAGCCCGCACGGTGCTCTACACCACGCTGGCCGCCATCATCTGCTGGACGCTCGGCACGATGTATATCGTGATGCAGCCCGACGTCACCTTCGGCAGCCGCATGGATAACATCCTGCATATGTCGGTGGGCGACCGTATCGCCTATATCCTCGACCCCTGGAATGTCCGGGTCGGCGAATTCCTGCCACGCCTGATCCTGATCGGGCTGATCGGCCTGCTGCTGGCGGTTGCGGTGGCGCGCTCTCGTACATTGCTGGCGCGCCAGGTAGAAAGCGAACGCGCCCGGCGCAACCTGTCGCGCCATTTCTCGCCACATATTGCCGAGGAACTGTCGCGTATGGACGATGCCCTCGGCCAGGTGCAGCAGATCGACGCCGCGGTGCTGTTTGCCGATATCGTCGGCTTCACCCAGATTGCCGACGACCATACGCCGGAACAGACCATCGGCATCCTGCGCGAGGTGCATCAGCGCCTGTCGCGTGCCGTGGCCGACAATGCCGGCACACTGGACAAATATCTCGGCGACGGCATCATGGCCTCTTTCGGCACGCCCCGGGCCGGCCTGCGCGATGCCTCCGCCGCATTGCTGGCGGCGCGCGCCATGCTGCGCGAAATGGATCTCCTCAACCGGCAGCGCAGGCTGCTGCGCCAGGTGCCGCTGCAGCTGGCCGTCGGCATCCACTACGGCCCGCTGACGCTCGGCAATATCGGCGACGAGACCCGCGTAGAATACGCCCTGATTGGCGAAACCGTGAATGTGGCGCACCGGCTGGAGCAGATGACGCGCAGCCTGAATGCCCAGCTCTGCCTGAGCCAGGCCTTCGTCGACAAGCTGAATGATGAAACCCGCGGCGACCTCGGCGCGGTGCGCGATATGGTGGCCCTGAAGCCGCAGCCGATCCGCGGCCTGCGCGATCGAATGGTACTGTGGATCCTGGCGCGCCCCGCACTGACACCCGAGGCCGATGCGCCCGAGCCGACGCCTACCATTCACTAACCGCAGCCCATCCCGCCTCACACTGTCATGCCCGGGCCTGGCCCGGGCATCCACGTTTTCGTGTCACCAAACGGCGTGGATGGCCGGAACACGTCCAGCCATTACGAAAATGGGCCAAAGGGAGTGGAGCCGTCCGTTGACCTGTCTCGCGCTTTGTTGCCTGCTGGAGCCATGCGCTTCCGCCAGCCCCTCTCCCTATTCCGCAAGCCCCCGCCGGCCGACCGCGATCTGCTGCCTTGGTGGCATCCGGCCAGCCTGCTGCGCGGCGCCTGGAACCTCACCTTCTCGGCGGCCCTCGGGATCGGCATCGGCGCCATCACGCTGGATCTGGCAGCCCAGATTGTAGCCAAGCTGACCGGCGGCGACTGGCAGGATTGGCACGGACCGCTGCAACCGCTCGCCTGGATCGTCGGTTGTTTTGTCGCGGTCGTTGCATATATGTCCTACAGGATGGACGATAAGATCGACGCCTGACCCGTTTTCTCGATTTTCAGACTGAGCCATTTCATGTCCGATACTGCCAAACGCGCCGCCACGGCGCAGTCCCTCGTTGCCGACCTGATCGCTGCCGCCCGCAAGGCTGGTGCCTCGGATGCCGATGCCCTGTATCACGAATCGCGTTCGCTGAATGCCGGCGTGCGACTGGGCCAGCCCGAGGATGTCGAGAGTTCGGAGAGCCGCGAACTGGGTCTGCGCGTACTGTTGGGCCAGCGCCAGGCCTGTGTTTCCACCACGGATTTCACCCAATCCACGCTGGATGAACTGGTGGACCGCGCAGTCAGCATGGCGCGCGTGGCACCGGACGACAAATTCTGCGGCCTGCCCGACCCAGCCCTGCTGGCGAAAGAGCCGCAGGATTTCGATCTGTTCGATGGCGTCGAACTTGAAATGCCGCAACTGCTGGAGCGCGCCAAAATCGCCGAGGATGCCGCCATGGCGGTGAACGGGGTGACTAATTCCGAGGGCGGCAGCGCCGGCCGCGCCTTCAGCATGTCGGCCTATGCCAACACGGCCGGCTTCAACGGTGCGGGCTGGATCGGCTGGCACAGCGTTTCGGTTTCCGCCATCGCTGGCAAGGATACCGGCATGGAAACCGATTACGATTACGAAGCGCGCACCTGGCTGAGCGACATGCCCTCGCCGGAAAGCATCGGCAGGAAGGCTGGCGAGCGCGCCGTGCAGCGGCTCCATCCGCGCAAGCTGGACAGCGGCGCCATGCCGATCGTCTTCGACCCGCGCGTGTCCTCGGGCCTGATCGGGCACTTCCTCGGCGCCATCAACGGCGCCGGCGTCGCGCGCGGCACATCTTTCCTGAAAGACCGACTTGGCGAAATGGTCTTCGCGCCGGGTATCAGCATTGTTGACGATCCGCTGCGCCGGCGCGGTTTTCGCTCGCGCTGGTTCGACCTGGAGGGTGTTTATGCGCCTCGACGCGAGTTGATCGAGGATGGGCGGCTCACCACCTGGCTGCTCGATTGCGCCACGGCGCGCCAGCTTGACATGCAGAGTACCGGCCATGCCTCGCGCGGCACATCTTCGCCGCCCTCGCCCTCACCGACCAATGTACATCTGCAGCCCGGCAAGCAGACGCCGGCCGAATTGATGGCCGATATCAAGGAAGGCCTGTATGTCACCCATCTGATCGGTATGGGCGTCAACGGTGTGACCGGTGATTACAGCCGTGGCGCGGCCGGCTTCCTGATCCGCGACGGCCAACTGGCGGAACCGGTGGCCGAAATCACAATTGCCAGCAACCTGAAACAGATGTTTGCCAATCTGGTGCCGGCCAACGATCTGACGATCCGTTTCGGCACCGATGCGCCGACCGTGCGCATCGATGGCATGACGGTGGCAGGCCGCTGAGATGGCAGGCCCCTTCCGCCAGGATCACGACCTCGCTCTGGCCGCCACGCGCGAGGCTGGCGCCATTGCGATGCGATATTTCCGCAGCGGCGTGAAATCCTGGCATAAGAAGCCGAACGATCCGGTCTCGGAAGCCGATATCGCCGTCGATACCCTGCTGAAGGAAAAGCTTTGCGGCGCGCGGCCCGACTACGGCTGGCTGAGCGAGGAAAGCGGCGTGGCAGGCCAGAATGCGACCCGCTGGGTCGTCGATCCGATCGATGGCACCCGCGCCTTCATCGAGGGCAAGCCGGAATTCACCATCTGCGTCGCCCTTGTGCATGAGGGCGCGCCGGTTGTCGCCGCGATTTACAATCCCGCCAGCGAAGAATTGTTCGAGGCCACCCTGGGTGGCGGCGCGCGGCTGAATGGCAAGCCGATCCAGGCCTCGGGCCATGCCAGCCTGATGGAAGCGCGCTTTCTCGCCTCGCGCCGCACCTTCGAGCGGCATGGATGGCTCGCCCGCACCGCCAAGGCGGATTTCGCCTATCGCAACTCGATTGCCTATCGCATGGCGCTGGTGGCCGCCGGCAAATTCGATGCTGCCATCAGCCTGACCGAAAAAAGCGACTGGGATGTGGTGGCGGCCGACCTGCTGGTGCGCGAGGCCGGCGGCCGGGTGACGACCGCCGATGGCGCACCGCTGAAATACGGCAGCGAAAAATATCGCCATCCTTCGGTGATTGCGACCGGCGCCTATGTGTTCGACGACGTGCTCGATCTGCTGAAAACGCGCAGGCCCTGAGGCCCGCGCAGCGCTCTCAGACCCGGCCGGAAACCGGGATCGCGCCGCCGGTTGTCACCTGATTGTCGGGCGAGGCCAGGAAAACAATCGTGGCAGCGATCTGGTCGGGTTTGGGCCAGGAGTCGTGGTCAGCCTTGGGCATACCGGCGCGGTTGGCCGGCGTGTCGATGATCGAGGGCACCACCGCATTCACCAGAATATCCCGCGGCGCCAGTTCGGCGGCCATGGCCTGGGTCAGCGCGATGACGGCGGCCTTGCTGGCGGCATAGGCACTCATGCCGGCACCGAGACGCGGCTCCAGCCCCGGGCGGGCGCCGACATTGACGATCCGGCCGCCGTCCCTGAAAGCCCGCACCGCCGCCCGGCTGCACAAGTGGCAGCTCACCAGGTTGGTGTTGACCATCTCCATCAGGTCGTTCTTGCCGGTATCTTCCAGTTTGCTCATCGCAAAACCACCGGCGATATGCACCGACGCCCAGAGCCGGTCGACACCCTCATACAGCCGCGCCACATCCGGCTCGCTGGTCAGATCGCAGGGACCGATCAGGGTGACTCGATCCTTGTAGGGGAAGCTCGCGGCCTCTTTCTCATGCAGATACGACAAGCGGCATTGCGCGCCGGCGGCCAGCAGGGCACCGGCCACGGCACGGCCGAGCGCGCCGGTGCCGCCGGTGACGATGACAGTACGATTCTGGAAATCCATGGCTCCTCCGCCGCAACAGGCATGGGATTCAGTGCTCCGCGCAGTCGAGCATGAGGCTTGCCACAGCGCAATGGGCGCCGGATTTCGGCGTTATCTGGCCACGTGCAGCGGAACCCTCCGCCGCTGCAGCCGTTTCCTGTTCGGCAACCAGGGGAAACCTCGGCATGAAAATCCTCGCCTGGATCATCGGCATTGTCTTCGTCACCGGCCTGCTGGTCTGGCTCGGTATCTTCAAGGCGATTTTCTGATCGCCTCGCCCGTCAGGGCACACCATTCCGGCCATGGGCGCGATAACCCGGCCGGGCGTTGAGGCGGTCATAATAGGCCGCGACCTGCGGATACGACGATCGCGCAGTCTTCATGGGCACCGCATACCAGCGATGAATAGAAAGCCCGATGGGGATATCGGCCAGCGTGAACTCCGTGCCGGCGATATGGCCGCCGGTCTTTGCCAGCTGCGCCTCCACCAGACCGACCATGGCATTGAACTGCTGCAGCGAGGCCGCGATGGCCTCGGAGCCGAAGGCGGGGTTGCGCCGCACCAGGCCCTGATAGCAGGCGCGCCAGCTGCCATTGAAATCCGACACCTGCCAGTCCATCCAGCTTTCAATCCGGGCGCGTCCTGCCGGATCGGCCGGCAGCAGGTCGGTGCGTCCGGCCTTCGCAGTCAGGTAGCGCAGGATGGTGTTCGACTCCCAAATCACTGCACCGTCATCCTCGATCACCGGGATCATGCCGACGGGGGTAAGCACACGGAAGGCCGGCTCGTCCAGCGAACGGAACTCGCCGTAGCCACCCCAGTCCTCGCGCAGGTATGGCAGGTCGAGTTCGGCGCAGAGCCAGAGCACCTTGCGCACATTGATCGAATTCGGGTGGCCGTGGATTTTCAGCATAGCACGATGCTGCCAGCACGACCCATTGCGGCAAAGCGGTATATTGTCCCGATTGTATCGGCGTCAGGCCTTGCGGATCCAGATGGCGTTGTCGTGGAACGCGGCGCCGCCATTGGGCTTCGCGGCATCCGCACCGGTCAACGCATTGATCCCCATGCCGTCGACAAAGGCGGCATGCGGCCAGATGCTCTCCACCACCGTCACACCGCGTTGCACGCCGCCGTAACGCTTGGCGTGTATCCGGATAGTGCCGCGCCGATTGCCGATCCGTACCAGTTCACCATCGGCGATCTGCAGCGCGTCAGCATCCTCAGGATGGAGGAACAGCGTCGGCCGGCCCTCGCGCTTCACGGATGTTGGCGTTTCCGTGAAACTGGTATTGAGGAAATTGCGCGCCGGCGAGGTGATCATGCGGAAGGGATGCTCATCGGTCGCCGGCTCGATGCTGAGCCAGTGATCCGGCAACGCCGGCATGCCTTGCGCATCCGGGCCCATCGCCGCCCAGTCGGGCTTGAAGCGGAACTTCCGGTCCGGCCAGCCAAAACCATCGGCGTAATGCGCGGTGGCGAAATCCGGCTGGCAGTCATGCCAGCGCTGCGCCCGCAAGGTCGCGACATCCGGCCAGCCCGAGGCTTTCAGCGTCTGCTCGACCATCTCGATGGCGCTCATCTCGAAACCACGATGCTGCGCGCCCAACCGCTTCGCCAGTTCGCTGATCACATAATGGTTTTCGCGCGCCTCCCCCGGTGCCTCGACCAGCTTGGGGCCGAGCAGAATATGCTGCTGCCCGCCGGCCTGATAGATGTCGTCATGTTCGGTGAACATGGTGGCCGGCAGCACGATATCGGCCATCTTCGCGGTCGGCGTCATGAACTGCTCATGCACACAGCTGAACAGATCTTCGCGTTCGAAGCCGCGCTTCACCAGTTCCGACTCCGGCGCCACTTCCATCGGATTGGTGTTCTGGATCAGCAGCGCCGTCACCGGCGGTCCATGCCGCAGCGCCTGCGCATCGCCGGTCAGCACCGGGCCGATCTGCGACTGGTCGAGCATGCGGATCGAGGGATCGACCGCATCCAGCCCATCGATCAGCGTCTTGTTCCAGTGGAAGATCGCGCCGTTATTGTGGAAGGCACCGCCGCCTTCGTATTGCCACGAGCCGGTGACGCTCGCGATGCAGGTGGCGGCATGCATATTCACTGCGCCGTTGCGGCTGCGGGCAAAGCCATAGCCGAGCCGGATGTAATGCTTTTTCGTGCGGCCCAGCATATGGGCGAAATCGGTGATCTGCTCGACTGTCAGCCCGGTGATGGCAGATGCCCAGTCCGGCGTCTTGTCCTGCAGATGCGCTTCCAGTTCGGCCGGCGCGTCGGTATGCCGCGCCAAGTAGTCGCGATCGGCATAGCCATCGCGGAACAGCACATGCATGACGGCGCAGGCCAGCGCGCCGTCGGTGCCCGGCCGCAGGATCAGCGCCATGTCGGCCTGTTCGGCGGTGGCATTACGATAGGCATCGACCACCACGATCTTCGCATCGCGTTCCTTGCGGGCGCGGATCGCATGGGTCATCACGTTGACCTGGGTATGCACCGCGTTGGTGCCCCAGATCACCACGAGATCGCTTTTCGCCATCTCGCGCGGATCCGGGCCATGCAGGCTGCCGGTCGCGGCGATATAGCCGGCGCGCGCCAGAGTGACGCAGATCGTGGAATGCTGCCCGGAATATTTCTTCACATGGCGCAGGCGGTTGATGCCGTCGCGCTGCACCAGACCCATCGTGCCGGCATAGTAGTAGGGCCAGACCGTCTCGCTGCCGTATTTCTTCTCCGCAGCGATGAAGGCTTCCGCGGTGCGGTCGAGCGCTTCTTGCCACGAGATCGGCGTAAACTGCGTGCTGCCTTTCGGACCGGTGCGCAGCAGCGGCTGCAGCAGACGCTCCTTGTGATTGGCGCGTTCGGCATAGCGCGCCACCTTGGCGCAGATCACGCCCGCCGTGTAGCTGTTCTCCTCCGCCCCACGCACCCGGCCGATACGCCCATCGGGCGTCAGTTCGATTTCCAGCGCGCAGGTCGACGGGCAATCATGCGGGCAGGCGCTGTGGCCGGTCTGCGTCTTGAGCTTGGCGGCGGGGGCGAAAGGAGCGTTCATCTCACCGTTTATCTCAGGCGGGCTGGGCTAAGGTCTTTCTCGGTCACACCGAGATCGGCGACATCCTGCGGCAAACCGCGGCCCTGCGCCAGCGCCCCGGCAACCCGCGCCATCGCGGCCGAGGTCTGGATGCCATAGCCCCCCTGGGCCGACAGCCAGAAGAAACCGGGCTTTCCAGCATCGAAACCGCAAACCACCGTGCGGTCCTCCACGAAGCTGCGCAGGCCGGCCCATTTCGCCGCGAGGCGACGCACCTGCAGGGTGGATACGGTCTCCAGCCGGTCGACGGCGATGGCGATATCCATCTCGTCCGGCTGTGCATCGGTCGGATCGGAATCGGTCTCGTCGCAGGGTGAGAGCAGGATGCGGCCGGCATCGGGTTTGAAATACCACTGCTCATCGGCGTCGATCACCATCGGCCATGCGTGGATGTCGACGCCGTTCGGCGGATCGAAGGTGACGGCCGTGCGGCGCTTAGGCTTCAGGCCAACCGGCTTCACCCCGGCCATAACGGCGATCACGTCGCTCCAGGCGCCGGCGGCATTGATCACCACCGGGGCTGCGAATACGCCATTACTGCTCGCTATCTGCCAGTCCGCACCGCTTTGCGTCAGGCCGGTCACCTCGGCATCGGTGACCAGCCGACCTCCCGCAGCGGTCATGCCGCGCAGCAGGCCGTTATGCAGGGCATGCACCTCGATATCCATCGCATCGGGCTCGGCCAGGGCGCCGCCGCTGACGGCCTCAGGCTTCAGGATCGGCATCAGCGCCCGGGTCTCGGACGCACCGAGCCGCTTCACGCTCGGCACCAGCTTGCGCATGTCCTCAAATTTTCCATCGAGTTCGGCGGACTGCGCCGTGTTGCCGATATGCAGCGCGCCACGCGGGGTCAGGATCGGTACGGAGGCGAAGCCGGCCGGCGGGTTCATCAGGAAGTCGCGGCTGGCCACGGTGAGTGCGCGGATCGGCGCATTGCCATAGGTCTCGGCGAACAGGGCCGCCGAACGGCCGGTGGTGTGATAGCCCGGCTGGCTCTCGCGCTCGAGCACCACAACCTTCTTGCCCGCCCGCGCCAGTTCATAGCCCGCACCAGCACCGGCGATGCCGCCACCGATAATCACCACGTCAAAACGATTCGTCATACGATCCTCATTTCAGCCTGGGTAACCGCGGCCTCTGCGGGCCGTCGGTTCCCTGACTATAGAGATCGTGGCGCAACGCGACCAATACCTTCAGGGTATGGCGCAATGACGCCCTCCGCCTCACACACCTCCGAAACAGAGGTATTTCAGCTCGATGAAGCTGTCGATGCCGTATTTCGAGCCCTCGCGACCATGGCCTGATTCCTTCACGCCGCCGAACGGCGCCTCGGCGGTGGAGATCAGGCCCTCGTTGATGCCGACCATGCCGTATTCCAGTTGCTCAGCCACACGCCAGACCCGGCCGATATCGCGGCTGTAGAAATAGGCGGCCAGACCATAGGGCGTGTCATTGGCCAGCTTGATCGCCTCGGCTTCATCCTTGAACCGATACAGCAAAGCCACCGGGCCGAAGATTTCCTCCTGCGCGGAAGCCATCTGTGTGGTGGCGTCACCGATCACGCTGGGCTGATAGAAAGTGCCGCCCAGTTCGTGACGCTCGCCACCGAGCAGCACCCTGGCACCCTTGGCTTTGGCGTCGGCGACCAGGCGCTCGACCTTGCCCAGCGCATCCTGGTTGATCAGCGGCCCTTGGTTGACCCCTTCCGCGAAACCAGGGCCAGTTTTCAGCTTCTTCACCGCTTCGGTCAGCTTCTGCGCGAAAGCGTCGTAGACATTTTCCTGCACGAAGAAGCGGTTGGTGCAGACGCAGGTCTGTCCGGTATTGCGGTATTTTGAAATGATCGCGCCGTTCACGGCCGCGTCGATATCCGCGTCGTCGAAAACGATGAACGGCGCATTGCCGCCGAGTTCGAGCGACAGTTTCTTGAGCGTGTCCGAACTCTGCCGCATCAGGATCTTGCCGACCTCGGTCGAACCGGTGAACGACACCTTGCGCACGATAGGATTGGTGGTGAGCTCCACGCCCACTTCGGGGCCGTTCGATGAGGTGATAACGTTGAACACACCTTTCGGCATGCCGGCCTGCTCGGCCAGCCAGGCGAGCGCCAGCGCGCAAAGCGGGGTGTCTTCCGCCGGCTTGACCACCACCGGGCAGCCGGCAGCCAGTGCCGGCGCCACCTTGCGGGTGATCATGGCAATCGGGAAATTCCATGGCGTGATCGCCGCCACCACGCCGATCGGCTGCTTGATCACGACAATGCGTTTATCCGGCGCATGGCCGGGAATGGTATCGCCATAGATGCGGCGGCCTTCCTCGGCGAACCATTCGACGAAGCTGGCACCATAGACCACTTCGCCTTTCGCCTCAGTGAAGGGCTTGCCCTGTTCCAGCGTCATCAGGGCGCCGAGATCGTCCTGGTTCTGCAGGATCAGATCGTACCATCTGCGCAGGATGGTGCCGCGCTGCTTGGCCGTCTGCGCTGCCCAGGCCGGCCAGGCCGCCTGCGCTGCCGCGATGGCGCGCTTGGTCTCGGCCCGGCCCATGTCGGGCACTTCGGCGATCAGGCTGCCATCCGCCGGATTGGTGACCTTGAAGCTCTTGCCGCTATCCGCCCCCACCCAGGCACCGTCGATATAGGCCTGACGGCGCAGCAGGTCAGCATGTTTGATGTGAGTCATGACGGCGGCTCCTCTCCTTGAAGCAGGAAAGGTAGCGCCCTGCCCGGGCCGCTTCCAGTGGGAGGCTGGGCGTATTTGCCGCGACTATTTCGCCAGACGGCCGCCTTCCAGCGCCTTGGCAGTGAAGCGGAACACGACCTTGCCGTCTGGCGCCGGTTGCACCGCCTCGCCCTTTTGCCGGTACTCCAACCGACTCAGCAGATCGCGGATCAGGTTCAGCCGGGCCGTCTTCTTGTTGTTGGCCACCACCACTGTCCAGGGCGAGAGTTTCGTGCTGGTACGGCTCAGCATGATATTGCGGGCCCTGCTGTAATCCGCCCAGTGCTTCAGCGCGGCCTCATCGATGGGACTGATTTTCCACTGTTTCAGCGGATCGGTCCTGCGGGCGTCCAGCCGGGCCTTTTGCTCGTCCTTGTCGATATCGAGATAATACTTGAACAAGCGGATGCCCGACTTTACCAGCATCCCCTCGAAGACCGGAACATCCTCGAGGAAGCGCTCGCATTCGCCCTTGCTGCAGAAACCCATCACGCGCTCGACGCCGGCGCGATTGTACCAGCTTCTGTTGAACAGCACGAATTCGCCTGCCGCTGGCAGATGCGCGACATAGCGCTGGAAATACCACTGGGTCACTTCGCGATCCGATGGCTTGCCCAGCGCGACAACCCGGGATTCTCGCGGGCTCATATGCTCGAGGATCGCCTTGATGGAACCATCCTTGCCGGCACCATCGCGACCTTCCAGCAGGATCAGCAGCTTTTCACCCTTCGCGATCAGATGACGCTGCAGCCGTACCAGTTCGATCTGCAGATCGCGGAGTTGGCTGGCATAGCTCTCGCCCGGTCCCGCCATGCTCACATTCCCTCAGGCAGGGGAATGAACTCGGTTTCCCCCGGCACCTTCGGCCAGTTCCCAGACCGCCAGTCGATCTTGGCCTGTTCGATGCGCCCCTTGGACGACGACACAAAATTCCACCATAAATTCCGCTCGCCATCGAGCGGCGCACCGCCCAGCAGCATCAGCCGGGCCGCACCGCGCGCGGCAATCCTGGGCCGCGCATTGGGCTTGAGCACCAGCATGGTGCCTTCGCCATACACAGCCCCATCGAGCAAAATTTCGCCGATGGCGACGTAGACGGCCTGCTCTTCATAGCCGTCCGGCAGCGGCAATGCTGCGCCATCGTTCATCTGCGCATCGAGGTAAAACATTGGCGCGAACGTCTGCGCCGGCGATTCAACGCCGAAGGCCTTCCCCGCGATCAGGCGCAGGCGAACGCCCGGTTTCTCGATCTCAGGCAGGCTGCTGGCCGGATGGTGATGAAATGTCGGCTCGGTGTCCTCATGCGCCTTAGGCAGCGCAAACCACGACTGGATGCCATGCAGCGGCGCGCCGTTCTGCCGCAGTTCGGGCCGCGTACGTTCGGAATGCGCGATCCCCTTGCCAGCGACCATCCAGTTCACGTCGCCGGGCCGGATCGGCTGCACCACGCCAAGGCTGTCGCGATGCATGATCTCGCCCTCGAACAGGTACGTCACCGTGGCGAGACCAATATGTGGATGCGGTCGAACATCCAGGCCCTGCCCCGGTTCGAACTGCACCGGCCCCATATGATCGAAAAAGACAAAGGGCCCCACGTGGCGGCGCTTTGCGTAGGGCAGCACGCGCCGCACGGCGAAACCCTCACCCAGATCGCGCGTGCGTGGCGTGATCAGCATGTCGACGGAATCGGGGAGTTCGGCTTCGGACATCGGCGCACCTCATTTGGAAGCGCCTGAGATTAACGCGATCCGTTCAGCCCTGCCAGCAGCCGTCGTTCACGATGCCGGTCAGCCGCGCCAGGTCTGGCGCGATGTCGATGCCCTGCCCAGCCACCCAGGCATCGTCGTAGTAACTGCAGGCATAGCGGTCGCCACTGTCGCAAAGCAGCGTGACCACGCTGCCTTGCTGGCCCGCCTGTTTCAGTTCGCAGAGTAGCGTCAGCACACCGACAAAATTCGTGCCCGTCGAACCACCGACGCGCCGGCCCAGCAGCTTTGAGAGCAGCCGCATACCCGCCAGCGAGGCGGCATCAGGCACGCGGATCATGCGGTCCACCACATCGGGCATGAAGGATGCCTCCACGCGCGGCCGGCCGATGCCCTCGATGCGGGAGGATTTCGGATGTACCAGCGAGGGATCGCGGCTGTGCCAGAAATCGTGGAAGACGGAATTCTCCACATCGGCGACGCAGAGTTGTGTCGCCAGGCGATGATAGCGCAGATAGCGGCCGATCGTCGCAGATGTGCCGCCAGTGCCGGCGCCGACCACGATCCAGGCCGGTTCCGGATGCTCTTCCCGTTCCATCTGCTCGAAGATTGCTTCGGCAATGTTGTTGTTGCCGCGCCAGTCGGTGGCGCGCTCGGAATAGGTGAACTGATCCATGTAGTGGCCACCGCAATCGCGCGCCAGCCGCTCGGCCTCGGCATAGACATGGCCGGCCTGCTCCACCAGATGACAGCGACCGCCGTAGAATTCGATCTGCGAGATTTTCTCGGACGAGGTCGTCTTTGGCATCACGGCCACAAAAGGGAGCCCCAGCAGGCGGGCGAAATAGGCTTCCGACACCGCGGTGGAACCCGAGGAGGCTTCGACAATGGTGGTCTTCGGCCCGATCCAGCCGTTGCACAGACCATACAGGAACAGCGAACGCGCCAGACGATGCTTCAGGCTGCCGGTCGGATGGCTCGACTCATCCTTGAAATACAGCGTCAGGCCGGGAAAGGCCGGCAACTCGAGGCGAAAGAGATGCGTGTCGGCGGAACGGTTGAAATCGGCCTCGATGCGGCGGAGCGCGTCATTGACCCAAGCCCGATCACTGTCGGCGGCAGGCGAAACGGCAGGCATGCGGTATTCCTTCTGGCTGAGCTAAGCCATAGCCAGAAGCAGCATCCGCGCCAAGTCTTTCACAAGGCTTTTGTGTTAATGCGTCGGCCCCAGCAGCAGATTCGGCAGGAACAGCGAGAACTGCCGCACATAGGTGACGAGGAAAAGTGCCGCAATCAGGGCGCCGTAGAAGGGCCAGATGGTCTTCATCACATGCCCGATCGAGACCTCGCCGATGGCGCAGCCGACGAACTGCGTGGTGCCGACCGGCGGTGTATTGTGGCCGAGTGCGCAGTTGATCAGCATCAGCATACCGAACTGCACCGGCCCCATGCCGTATTGCATGCAGATCGGCAGGAAGATTGGCGTGCAGATCAGGATCGTGGCGGCCATATCGAGAAAGGTGCCGAGCACGAACAGGATCAGGTTGACCAGGAAGAACATCATCCACGGATTGGTGGTGACGGCCTCCAGTGCCTTGCCGGTCAGTTCGGCCACGCTGTAGAGGCTGATCAGATAGCCGAAGGTGTTCGACACCCCAATCAGCAAAAGAACAATACCCGTGGTCTTGACCGCCTTGGCCGCGGCTTTAATCAGCTGGCGCCAAGTCAGCGACTTGTAGAGCAGAGTCGCCAGCAGGATGGCATAGACCACGGCGATAGCGGGGGACTCGGTGGCGGTGAAGACACCGGTAAGAATGCCGGTGATGATGATGACCACGACAAACAAACCCGGCACGGCTGCAGCACCCGAACGCAGCACCACATGCCAGCCCGGGATGGTGCCGGACGGATAACCGCGCCGGATCGCCACCAGATAGGCGGCCACCAGCATGCCAGAGCGTGAACGTCACCACCCATGCTTCGCTGGGCGGGGCGCTGATGCCATCATCATGTCATCATACAACAGTTCCGAAAATTCGAGTCAACGGGCCCCCCGTCTCCAGCAAAATTTAAGAAGCCGTTAGAGACCGCCGTGGTTATACGCTGATTCCAGAGATTTTTCGCCGCATCCAACTGCGCACGGCACTTACTCCGGAATTAGTAACCTGTAGGTTGTCATACAAGTAAAAGAATGATATTCCTCTGATCCAACGATGGAGGATCTGCCTGTGACGGCACTGCGCCGACGCGAAACACTGACTTCGCAGCTGACCAAGACGCTGACCGAGCGGATTGTGAAGGGCGGCCTGAAGCCTGGTGACAAGCTGCCGAGCGAACAGGAACTGATCGAGCAGTTCGGGGTCAGCCGCACGGTCGTGCGCGAGGCGATCTCATCCCTGCGGGCCGCCGGACTTGTCGCCACGCAACAGGGCGTCGGCGCTTTCGTGCAGGCGGCCGCTGCCAACCAGCCCTTCCGCATCGACGAAAACAGCCTCGACCTGATCAAGGAAGTGATCAATGTGCTGGAGTTGCGCATTGGCCTGGAAGCCGAAGCCGCGGCCCTGGCGGCGCAGCGGCGCAAGCCTGAGCATCTCGAAGCCATGCGTGCCGCGCTTGACCGTATGGCAGCTGCGATCGAGGCCTCCGAAGATGCCATCGCGCCCGACCTGGATTTCCACCAGACCATCGCCGAGGCCACCGGCAATACGCATTTCATGCATCTGTTCGGCTATCTCGGTGCGCTGATGATTCCGCGCGCCCGGGTACAGACCTTCCGCTTCTTTGCAGACGACCGCACCGCCTATCTCAACCGCGTCAATGGCGAACATGAAGACATCTATCAAGCGATCGCGCGTCAGGATAGCGATGCCGCCCGCTCCGCCATGCGGCTCCATCTGAGCAACAGCCGCGAGCGGCTGCGCAAGGCGATGGAGTCACCGCTCAGCGCCTGATCCGTCCCCCGGCCTGTTCTTCCCCCAGAGGTGATTTGATGGAACCCACCGCCCTCAAGGCTGCGATCTCGTCCGGCCTGCTGTCTTTCCCGGTGACCGATTTCGATGCCGCCGGTAATTTCGAGCCGAAGGGCTATCGCCGCCGCCTCGAATGGCTGGCGCCCTATGGCGCCACAGCGTTGTTCGCCGCCGGCGGCACCGGCGAATTCTTTTCGCTGGCACCGGATGAATACAGCGCCGTGATCAAGACCGCGGTCGATACCTGCAAAGGCAAGGTTCCGATCATCGCCGGCACCGGCTACGGCACACGCCAGGCGATTCAATACGCTCAGGAAGCCGAGCGGCTGGGCGCGGCCGGGCTTCTGGTTCTGCCACATTACCTGGTCGAGGCCGATGCCGAGGGCATCAGCCGGCATGTGGCTGCGATCTGCAACAGCGTGAAAATCGGCGTCATCGTCTATAACCGCGGCATCTGCCGCCTTGGCCCGGATCATCTGGCCAGACTGGCCGAGCAGTGCCCGAACCTGATCGGCTTCAAAGACGGTATCGGCGATCTGGAGTTGATGGTAGCGGTGCGCCGCAAGATGGGTGACCGCTTCAGCTATCTCGGCGGACTTCCGACGGCCGAGTTCTTCGCCGCGCCCTACAAGGCGATGGGCGTGCCGGTCTATTCCTCGGCGGTATTCAACTTCATCCCGAAAACGGCAATAGATTTCTATCGCGCCATCGCAGCCGACAACACGGCGGCCTGGACGAAGATCCTCGACGACTTCTTCATGCCCTACTCCAAAATCCGCAACCGCCGGCCGGGTTACGCTGTCAGCATCATCAAGGCCGGCGTCCGCCTGGTCGGCTACGATGCCGGCCCGGTCCGTACGCCGCTGGTCGACTGCAGCGAAGAAGAGCATAAAATGCTCAAGACGCTGATCGACAAGATGGGCCCGCAGTAAGGGCTTGCGAGGAGGAAATGCAATGAAGCGCGTTCTGCTGACCGGTGCCAGCGGTGGGGTCGGTACCCGCCTGCGCCAGCTGCTAAAGCCGATCTACCCCGAACTGATCCTGAGCGACCTCAAGGCGCCGGCCGATCTGCGCAGCGACGAGACCTTCATACAGGCCGACCTGGCCGATGCCGCCGCCGTCGAGACGGCCTGCGAAGGCGTCGAAGGCATCGTGCATCTCGGCGGTTTCTCGGTCGAAGGCCCGTGGGAAACCATCCTGAATGCCAACATCATCGGCTGCTATAATCTGTTTGAAGCCGCGCGCAAAAAGGGCGTCAGGCGCGTCGTCTTCGCCTCCTCCAATCATGTAATGGGCTTTCATCCGCGCTCGAGGAAGATCGGCATCGAAGCCGTGCCGATGCCCGATACCCGCTATGGCCTCAGCAAGCTGTTCGGCGAAGGCCTTGGCTCGCTCTATGCCCACAAGCACGGCATCGGCGTGTTGTCGATCCGCATCGGCAATTTCGGCGACAAGCCGCTGGATGAGCGCCGACTGGCAATCTGGCTGCGTCCCGACGACCTGGTGCAGTTGATCCGCCTCGGCCTGGAAAAGCCCGATCTGTCCTACGAGGTGGTTTACGGCATGTCCGACAACAAGCGCGCCTGGTGGGACAACAGCCATGCGCTGTCGCTGGGCTACAAGCCGGGCGGCAAGTCGGAGGCCTTTGCGGCTGAGGCGCTGGAAGCGCAGAAGACGCTGCCGAAGGATCCGGTCGGCGACTATTTCCAGGGTGGCACCCCCTTCTGCAGTACAGAATTCAACAACGATCTTGAGAAGCTGAAGAAGCGGTAGCGACCGATGCGCATCAAAAGCGTCGAAGCGATCACGCTGAAAATCCCGTTCAGCGATCTCTATGACGGGCCGCGCGCGAAACGCCGCGGCTGGACCGAATTCGACACTCTGCTGGTGCGGATTGAGACCGAAGACGGACTGGTCGGCTGGGGCGAGGCCTTTGCCTATGGCTGCGCCAGTGCCGTCAGCGCGCTGATCCGCGATACCGTCGCGCCGCTGGTGGTCGGGCAGGATCTTACCGACGTCGCCGGTTTCACGCTGAAGCTGCAGCAGGATCTGCACATCTGGGGCCGTTACGGCATCACGATGTTTGCCATTTCGGGCGTCGATATCGCGCTTTGGGATCTGGCCGCGAGAGCCGCCGGTAAAAACCTGGCCGCCCATCTCGGCGGCCGGGTGCGGGAAGAGATCACGGCCTATGCCAGTCTGGTCCGCTACGGCGGCGCAGAACCGATCGCCGCCATGACAAAGCGTGCAGTGGCGGAGGGCTTCCGTGACATCAAGCTGCATGAAATCGCCTATGAGCCGATTGCCGCCGCGCGCGAGGCCATCGGTCCGGATATCCGCCTCACCACCGATGTGAACTGCGCCTGGAGCCTCGCCGAGGCCGAGGCGATGCTGCCGAAGATGAAGGCGCTCGATCTCTACTGGGTCGAGGAACCCATCTTCCCGCCCGAAGATTACGAAACGCACAAGGCGCTCCGCCGCTTCGGCGTCGCGCTGTCGGCCGGCGAGAATGCCTGCACGGCGGTGGAATTCGCACGGCTGTCTGCTGCCCTGACCTTCCCTCAGCCCAGTGTAATCAAGGTCGGCGGGGTAAGCGAGTTCATCAAGGTCACGCAACAGGCCGCCGCGCTCGGCCGCAGCGTGATGCCGCATTCGCCCTATTTCGGCCCCGGCTACTGGGCGACGCTGCAACTCGCCGCGTATCTGCCAGCCGTCGGCCTGTTCGAATACATGTATGTCGAGCCCGTGGCGTATTGCGGCCGGGATATTCCGCTGCCCAGAGACGGCCGCATTGCCATTCCCGACACACCCGGCATCGGTTTCATCCCCGACGAAAACACGCTGCAGCGTTACCACGTCGCCTGACCCTGGAGGCACAGGGCCTATACCCGCGCCTTCACCGGCCCGGAACCTAAGCTGCGGATGTCAAAGGGTGCCTGCGACACCCATATCCATTTCTATGATGACCGTTACCTCACTGTACCTGGCACCCCGACGCCTCCAGCGGTCGGTATCGCCGAATACAGGCAGGTCATGGACTGGCTCGGCATCGAGCGCGTGATCGTGGTGCAGCCCAATGGCTATGGCGACGACAACCGGCTGGTGATGGACTCGACCGCAGCGCTGGGCCCCGATAAAGCCCGCGCTGTGGTGGTGGTGAAGCCCGATGTAGCCGATGCCGAACTCGAACGCCTGACCAAAGCCGGCGCCCGTGGTGTCCGCGTGATGAACCTGCTGGGCGGCACCCTGAAGCTGGCGTTGCGAAATTCATCGATCCGGTGCCGGTGGATCATCCGGCCTTTTAGTGCCTGCTGCGCCTGATCGATACCGGCAATGTCTGGGTCAAGCTGGCCGGCTGGTACGAGATCTCGTTGGTTGGCAAGCCGACCTATGACGATGTCG
>JAEYSS010000073.1 GCA_023434425.1 Pseudomonadota bacterium
TCCTTGTAGTGGACGAAGAAATGCTCGATCTGCTCGATCAGGCTGGCCGGCAGATCCTTGTAGGTCGCCACGTTGGTGTAGAAGGGATGCAGCTTGTCGACCGGCACGGCGATGATCTTCTCGTCGCCGCCGGCCTCGTCTTCCATCTTCAGCGCGCCGATCGGGCGCGAGCGGATCACCGCGCCGGGCACCACCGGCACATGGCTCACCACCATGATGTCGCAGGGGTCGCCGTCGTTGCTCAGCGTATGCGGGATGAAGCCGTAATTCGCCGGGTAGAACATGGCGGTGTGCAGGAACCGGTCGACGAACAGCGCGCCGGAATCCTTGTCCAGCTCGTATTTCACCGGCACGCCGCCGGCCGGGATCTCGATCACGGCGTTGATGTCATAGGGCGGGCTTTTACCCACCCCGATGCGGGCGATATCCATTGGGCGGTCCTTCGGACTCGATTGGGATGCAGAAAGGCGGGCCCCTTTTCGCAAATGCAGCAAAAAACGCAACCGCTTGATCCCTAATATTTTCGTCGCAAGTCCGGGCAAAGCCTTTAATTCAAAAGAAACGGGCGGTGACTAATATGGGGCCGGATTCAGCGGGGTGGGTATGCATCGGGAACGCAACGTCAAGATTGTCGCCACGCTGGGCCCGGCCTCCAGTACACCGGACCGGATCCGGGCGCTCACCGAGGCCGGCGCCGATGTCTTCCGCCTGAATTTCAGCCATGGCAGCCACGACGACCATCTGGTTCGCATCCGCGCCGTGCGCGCGCTGGAACTGGAGACCGGCCGGCCGATCGGGCTGCTCGCCGACCTGCAGGGCCCGAAGCTGCGCATCGGCGCCTTCAAGGATGGCGCCGTCGAACTCGTGCCGGGCCAGACTTTCCGCCTCGACATGGAAGGCACGCCGGGCGATGCCACCGGTGTCGCGCTGCCGCATCCCGAAGTGCTCGCCAGCCTCAGGCCCGAGACCGATCTGCTGCTGGATGACGGCAAGATCCGCCTGCGCGTCCGGGAGGTCCATTCCGGCTGGGCGATGACCGAAGTGATGATCGGCGGCCGGCTGTCGGACCGCAAGGGCGTGAATCTGCCCGATACCGTCGTGCCGCTGTCGGCGATGACGCCGAAGGACCGCGCCGATCTCGCCTTCGCGCTGGCGCATGGCATCGACTGGGTGGCGCTGAGCTTCGTGCAGCGGCCGGACGATCTGCGCGAAGCGAGGGGCCTGATCCAGGGCCGCGCCGCTTTGCTGGCCAAGATCGAAAAGCCGTCGGCGATCGACAGCCTCGACGAGATCGTGCAACTCAGCGACGCGCTGATGGTGGCGCGCGGCGATCTCGGCGTCGAACTGCCGCTGCAGACCGTGCCCGGGCTGCAGAAGCGCATCGTCCGCGCGGCGCGACGCGCCGGCAAGCCGGTCGTGGTCGCCACCCAGATGCTGGAAAGCATGATCAAGGCGCCGGTGCCGACGCGTGCCGAAGTCTCCGACGTCGCCACTGCGGTTTACGATGGCGCCGATGCCATCATGCTGTCGGCAGAATCCGCTTCGGGCGACTATCCGATCGAGTCCGTTCGCACCATGGACCAGATCGCGCGCCAGGTGGAACGCGACCCGCTCTATCGCGGCATCATGGATGCCGAACACAACAGCCCGGACAGCACGGCATCCGATGCGATCACTGCCGCAGCGCGCCAGGTGGCGGAAACCATCAATGCGGCCGCCATCGTCACCTATACGATGTCGGGCTCGACCGCTTTGCGTGCCGCCCGCGAGCGGCCGCGCGCGCCGATCCTCTGTCTCACCCCGCTGGTCGAGACGGCGCGGCGACTGACGATCGCCTGGGGCGTCAATACCGTGGTGGCGCCCGATGCGATCAACTTCGCCGACATGATCGCCAAGGCCACCGCATTGGCGCGCAGTATCGATCTCGCCAAGCCGGGCGACAGCCTGGTAGTCACCGCCGGGGTGCCCTTCGGCTCGCCCGGCAATACCAACGTGCTGCGGATTGCCCGGGTGGACGCGATCTGATGACCACGATCCTGATGCTGATCGGTTCGAATGTTCTGATGACATTCGCCTGGTACTGGCACCTGAAATTCCCGGAGCAGGTGCTGTGGAAGGTGATCCTGATTTCCTGGGGGATCGCTTTTTTTGAATACTGCCTCGCCGTGCCGGCCAACCGCATCGGTTTTGTCAGCGGCACCTTCACCGCAGCGCAGCTCAAGATCGTGCAGGAAGTGATCACGCTCGGCGTCTTCGCGCTGTTTGCCGTCTTCTATCTGGGCGAGGGGCTGCGCTGGAATTACTTCGCGGCCTTTGCCTGCCTGATCGGCGCGGTCTTTTTCATTTTCCAGAAGTAGGCGTCAGAGCTCTCTGGCGTCGATCCTGCGACGCAGCTCCTTCAGCTTGTCGGCACCCTCGTTCAGATGCGGATTGGCGGCGAGTGCGCGACGATAGGCCTTCAGCGCCTCGGGCAGGTTATCGAGCCGCTCCATGATGGTGCCCAGCCCGGACAGCGCACCGAAATGCCGCGGTTCGAGTTTCAGCGTCCGCTCGATATCGGCGACGGAACCCGCATAGTCGCCGCCCAGAAAGCGCACGGTCGCCCGTTTGTTGTAGGCTTCGGCGAAATCGGGCTTCAGTTCGATCATGGTGGAGAAAATGTCCTGGGCGCGGCCGTAGTCGCCTTTTTCCATCACCGCGACACCGCCCTGCATCAACGCGTCCAGCGTGTCGGATTCCGACTTGGCCCAGGCTTCCCAGATCTTGCGCTCAAGCTGGCGCGCCTCGACGGGGTTCTGGGTTTCCTGCAGTTTTTCAAACAGGCCGTCGACCGCCGACTGCGCCCGCACCGGAAGCACAGGCAGCAGCAGGACAAGTGCGAGAGTGGCCAGTAGCCGCATGAGGCAATGGTAGGTCCGTCGCGCCAGGCCGGCAAGTCACGGAATCTTGTGCCCAGATATTTGTACATGGGACGGAATAAACCCTCTGCCCGGTGGTCTTTCCCTGCAGCGGCGGCCATGCAGGCGGCCGGCAACCGGAAAAGGGGAGTTTCCCAATGATGATGCGCAACCTGATGCTGTCGGCGGTGCTGGTGACGGGCCTTGCCGCCTGCGCCACCCAGGCCACGGCGCCCGCCGTGCCGGGCAATACCGCGCTGGGGCCCGTGCTGGTCGATGCCAAGCGCATGACCCTCTACACCTTCGATCGCGACACCACGCCGGGCAAGTCGGTCTGCAACGGCCCCTGCGCCACCAACTGGCCGCCGCTGGTGGCGATGGCAGGCGACAGCCCGAAGGGCGACTGGACCATCATCACCCGTGACGACGGCAGCAAGCAGTGGGCCTACAAAGGCAAGCCGCTCTATGGCTGGGTCAAGGACACCAAGCCGGGCGATACCACCGGCGACGGTTTCCTGAACGGCGCCTGGCACGTCGCCAAGCCGTAAAGGAAGATGGAACCGGCGGGTGGCGGCTGCCATCGCCGCCCGCCGGTCCTATACTGCGCCCCATGCTGTTCCGCCGCCCGCCACATCCGATCGAAGCCGAGATTCCCCGGCTGCGCCGTTTTGCGCTGGCACTGACGCGCGACCGCGAGACCGCCGACGATCTGGTGCAGGATTGCGTCGCCCGCGCGCTTGCGGCCTGGGCAACGCGGCGCGGCGACGATGCGGCGCTTCGGCCCTGGCTATTCACCATCCTGCACAACCGCTGGCGCACGCGGCAGCAGCGCGAATGGGCGAGGCCCGACCGGATCTCGCTGGACGATGCCGGCGAGGGACCGGAAATCAGCGGCGGCCAGTGGGAAGCACTTGAAATGCGCGACCTGGAATCCGCCCTGGCGAAGCTGTCGGAGGACCAGCGCGCTGTGCTGCTGCTGGTCGGCGTGGAAGGGCTGAGTTACGAAGAGACCGCCCGTGTGCAGGGCGTGCCGATCGGCACCGTGATGTCGCGGCTGGCGCGGGCGCGCGACCGTTTGCGGGCATTGATGGATGGTGAGCCGCCACAGGCAAGCGAGAGTGGCGGCCGCGCGCATCTGAGGAGGGTGAAATGACCGTCAGGCCGGCAACAGCCATCACCGAGGCCGATCTGGTTGCCTATGTCGACGACCGGCTGGCGTCCGAACGGCGGGCCGATGTCGAGGCGCATCTGGCGCTGAATGCCGAGGATGCCGCACGTGTCACTGCCTGGCAGCAGCAGGCCGACGATCTGCGCGCGCATTTCGACCGCGATCTGAACGAGCCTGTACCGGCGGACATGGCGGCGCTGTTCGCCGCCCGGAACCAATCGATCCTGGGCCCATCCATGCTCGGGCCAATGTTGCGCATCGCCGCTGTGCTGGCGCTGGTGCTGGTGGGTGCGGGTGCCGGCTGGTACGGTCGCGGCGCCTTTGCGCCGATCGACATCGTGGCGGCACTGCCGCAGGAAGCCACGCGCGCCCATCTGGTCTATAGCCGCGAAGTTTTGCATCCGGTCGAAGTGACCGCAAAGGAAGAGCAGCATCTGGTGACGTGGCTGTCGAAGCGACTGGGCACGGCATTGAAAGTGCCGAGCCTGTCGGGACAGGGTTTCGGGCTGGTCGGCGGCCGTCTGCTGCCGGCTTCGAGCGGCAATCATGCTGCCGCGCAGTTTATGTATGAAAACCGGCAGGGCCAGCGGCTGACGCTCTATGTACGTTCGGGCGAAGGTGGCGACGACACATCCTTCCGCTTCACCGGCCAGGGTAATGCCGTGGCCTTCTACTGGGTGGAAGACGGGTTCGGTTATGCCCTGACCGGCGAGACCGGCCGCGAGGCGCTGCTGCCGGCGGCGCGCGCCGTCTACGAGCAGCTGACGCAGTAGGGACGGCTCAGCCGAAAACCTGTTGCAACAGCGCTGCGCCAAGCGGATGCTTCGGATCCGCGGCGGCGAATTTGATGGTGAAGTGGTTGCCGTTCGCCATCGGCAGAAGCTCGGAGCGAATGCCGGCATTGCGGCAGGCCTGATGGAAGTCGATGCTCTGATTGCGCCAGGCCTCAGGTTCGTCGGCGCCGTAGGCAACGAGTACCGGGCCTTTGATCTTCGGCGGAAAATTCGTGACGCTGTTGCGGTCGGCCATCGCGTCATCCAGCCGGATGCTTTCATTCACGCTGATACGCAGCACGGGTGCGAGTGAATAGACGCCGCTGATCAGGCCGAGCGAGGCCACCGGCGGCTGTGGACCAAGATCCTTGGGCCAGGGTGCGGCCACCATCATGGCGGCAAGATGCGCGCCGGCCGAATGGCCGATCACATGCAGTTTCGCCGGGTCGGCGCCCCAGCCGACGGCCCTGGCCGCGACATGCGTCAGCGCCTCCTGCATCTCGCGCACAATGGCATCCAGCGTCACCTGCGGGCAGAGATCGTAATTCAGGTTCACCACGACCGCGCCGCGGTCGAGATAGGGCGGGATCGCAAAGGTCATGGTGTTTTTGTCCAGCCCGCGCCAGTAGCCGCCGTGGATCAGCACCACCAGCGGTGCGCCGGCTTTGCCATCTTTCGGCTTGTGGAGGTCGTAGGTCTGCAGCGGCCCCGGGCCGTAGCGCAGATCGTAGTCGCCGCCGATGGCCTGGCGGGCGGCAGCGGATTTCGCGACATAGGCATCGAAATGCTGCTGGAAGTCCGGCACGGCGGAACGCGGATTGTACTGGGCTTCGAGCTGTTCCTGCGAAAGTTTACGCCAATCGAAACTTTTCCCGGCCACGCTCATATCCGCCTCACTCGTTAAAGGTTCCCGCCACCCGGGCACGCACTTTCAGCAGCGCCAGCACGGTGTCGATGATCGGGGTTGCAATCTCCAGCTTGCGCGCCAGTTCGGCGATCACGCCGATCAGGCCGCCGATTTCCATAGGCCGCCCGCCTTCCAGATCCTGCAGCATCGAGGTTTTGTGCGGGCCGACCTTCTCGGCCATGCCCATGCGCTCCTCGACACTGACCGGGAAGGCGATGCCAAGCCTTTCGCCGACCTGCCGGGACTCTTCCATCATCGCGCCCAGCACGCGGCGTGCATCGGCGTCGCGCGACAGGCCTTCCAGGGTGCCATGGGTCAGCACGCTGACCGGATTGTAGGACAGGTTGCCCCACAGCTTTGTCCAGATTTCCTGCCGGATATTCTCATGTACCGGCGCGTCGATGCCGGCGGCCGTGAGCGCCGCGCTGATGCGCTGGATGCGCGCGCTGCGGCTGTTGTCGGGTTCGCCGAGCGGCAGGCGGTTTCCGCCGCTGTGACGGATCACGCCGGGCGCCGCAATCGAACCTGCCACCCAGACCACGCTGCCGATGGCGCGCTGGGGACCGATCAGATCCCACTGTCTGTTGCCCGGATCGACCGAGGCGATGCGGTAGCCGTCCAGCGGGCCGCCATGCTTGTGGAAATACCAGTACGAGATGCCGTTCATCGCCGTGATCATGGCGGTATCGGCGCCGAACAGCGGCAGCATCTTCTCGGCCATGGCCGGCACGGCCGGAGCCTTCAGGCTCAGCAACACCAGATCCTGCGGCCCGGCCTCGGCCGGATCGTCCGTGCAGGCGGGATGCGTGACGAAACGCTCGTCCTTGCTCTCGATAGTCAGTCCGTTGGCACGGATCGCGTCGCGATGCGCGCTACGCGCGATCAGCGTGACATCGTGGCCGGCGCGCGCCAGCAGGCCACCGAAATAGCCGCCGATGGCGCCGGCGCCGACGACGGCGATCTTCATGCGCCGGCGTCCACGTTGGGCCGGTGCTGCGCCATCCAGTGTGCCAGCCGTTCGCGGTCGGTCGCGCTGACCCACAATCCGCATTTGGTACGGCGCCACAGCACGTCATCGGCTTCGCGGGCCCATTCCTGGCGCATCAGGTAATCGACTTCGCGCGAATAGAGTCCGCCGCCGAAATGCTCGCCGAGATCGCTGGCCCATTGTGCATCGCCCAGGATATCGAGCGTGGCGCTGCCATGCCGACGCGCCAGTCGCGCCAGCCAGACCGGATCGATGCCGGGATATTTGTGGCGCAGGTCGGCGACGAAAACGTCGAAGGCCATGCCGAGGTTACCACCGGGCAGTGGTTTCGTGCCGGACCACGGCTTGCCCATCTTCGGATAAAAGGGCGCCAGTTTCTGCAATGCATGCTCGGCCAGGCGGCGCGAGGTGGTGAGCTTGCCGCCGTAGACCGACAGCAGCGGTGCCTCGCCGCTCTTGCCCTCGAGATCCAGCACGTAGTCGCGCGTGATCGCCGACGGATCGTTGTCGCCGTCATCGTACAGCGGACGCACGCCGGCGAAGGACCATACAATCTGCTCGCGCGTCACCGGCTGGCGGAAATACTCGCTGGCGGCGTCCAGCAGGTAGGTGGTTTCTTCCTCGCTGATGCGCGGCGGCCCCTCCCATTTCTCAAGCTGGATGTCGGTGGTGCCGACCAGCGTGAAGTCGCGCTCATACGGGATCGCGAAGATGATGCGGTTGTCGGCGTTCTGGAAGATGTAGCAGTGGTCGCCATCGAACAGCTTTTTGGTGACGATATGGCTGCCCTTGATCAGGCGTACGCTGTTCTTCGGGTTCTGGCCAAAGGCACCGGTCAGGGTCTCGCGCACCCAGGGGCCGCCGGCATTGACGATGCCGCGCGCGGTGACCTCGCGGCTGACGCCGGTGATCTGGTCGGTGAGGGTGACATGCCACAGCCCGCCGTCGCGGCGGGCGGCGGTGACAGCCGTGCGGGTGAAGATCTGGCCGCCCATGCTGCGCGCCGCCATGGCGTTCAGCACGACCAGGCGGGCATCGTCGACCCAGCAGTCGGAATATTCAAAGCCGCGCTTGAACTCCTTCTTCAGCGGACGGCCGCGGGCATCGCCCTGCGTGAAGTCGACGCCGACGGAGCCGGGCAGGGTGACGCGGCCGGCCAGATGGTCATAGAGGAACAGGCCGATGCGGATCATCCAGGCCGGGCGCAGGCCGGGATGATGCGGCAGCACGAAGCGCAGCGGCCAGATGATATGCGGCGCCATCTTCATCAGCACTTCGCGTTCGCCCAGCGCCTCGCGCACCAGGCGGAATTCGTAATGCTCCAGATAGCGCAAACCGCCATGGATCAGCTTGGTGGCGGCGGAAGAGGTGGCGCCGGCGAGGTCGCCACGTTCGGCGAGGATGATGCTGAGACCGCGTCCGGCGGCATCGCGGGCGATGCCCGTGCCGTTGACGCCGCCGCCGATGATCAGGAGATCGGCCGGTTCAGAAGACATTTGGGGGAAACCTGACAAAAACCGCTGAAAAGAGTGGGGAGCGGTCTTTATACGGTCATGCTTACTTGCTGTGCAAGGTCGAGGTCCAGCCGGCCGCGCCGGCCGCCGCTGCGGTAGGCCTGGATGGCCTCCGCCCGTGCTTCGTCGGAAATCGGGGTTTCCTCCGTTTGGGCGATCTGCTGGGTGTGCCAGGTGTTGAGGCCGAAAGCCTCGCGCCAGGCGCGGCGGCGCTCCAGATGGGGCGGAATTTCGATGCCCGGTTCGGCAGCTTCTTCGCCGCGGTCGGTGCGGCGGCGCAGCAACTGGCTGATCGCGGCGCCGGCGGCATCCCGGGTTTTCTGCAGCAGGCCGGTTTTCGGCGCAGCCTGTTCGCCGGCGTCCTTGGCCGTACTGAAACGGGACGTGGCGGCGGTGGACTGGCGTTTGCGCTGGGCGATTTCGGAGGCGGAATCGGGCTGGCCGCCAACAGGCGAAAGTGCCGTGCCGATGCCGAAAATGTTAGTCATGTCACCCCGTCAAATCAGGGCGGACTCAAGCAGGGATTCGGTAAACAGCGGGTTAACCCGGCAGCAGAGTCCCGGGTTTTGCCGGCCGGTCCAGGCGATAGACCTCGATGGTGCCCATGCGGCCTTTTACCGCCATGCGGCCAATATGCGGCGGCTGGGGTTCCAGCCGCGCCGCGGCGACGGTTTCGGCGCTGGCCAGCGCGATGAATTCCTCGCTCGCCACCTGGTGGTCATGGCCTAGCTGTTCCAGACGCTGGGCCGTGTTCACTGTGTCACCGACCACGGTGTAGTTGATGCGGCCGGGCGCGCCGATATTGCCGATCACGACCGGGCCGGAATGCAGGCCGATGCGCATCCGCAGCATCGGCTTGCCGAGCATGGCGCGCCGGGCATTGTCGGCGGCCAGTTCCTTGCAGATGTTGTCCACCGCGCGGCAGGCATTGGCGGCATGGTCCTCGTCGCGTTTGATGGCGCCCCAGACCGCCATCACCGCATCGCCGATGAACTTGTCGACGATGCCGCCGGTGCCTTCGATACAGGCCGTCACCAGAGCGAAATGCTCGTTCAGGATGTCGGCGGTTTCCTGCGCGCTCATCTGTTCCGACATCGCCGTGAAACCGACCAGGTCGGTGAACATGACGGTGACGGGACGTTCCTTGCTGGTGTTGATCGCATCCTCGCCTTCGCGCACCAGCCGGTTGACCAGTTTGCGCGGCACGTAGTTACCGAACCAGCGCAAAGCGGCATTGGCGGAATTGATCGCCTGCGCCGCGTCGTCGAGTTCGCGCAGCAGCGTGCGTTCCAGCGGGGGTGTGTCGAAATCCAGGTTGCGCAGGCGACTGGCGGCATTGCCGATGGCCAGCAGCGGGCGGCGGATCAGTATACCGAGACGCCAGGCGACCAGCAGCGACAGAAGCAGGCTGATGCCACCGACGATCACGGAAAGCCGTATGCGATTGACCTCGGTTTCGACCTGATCGAAGGGAAAGTAACGGCCGACGATCCAGGGCGTGTTGCCGTAGCTGGTCAGGCGGCGATAGACAAAGATCCAGCGTCGGTCTTCGGCCTCGACGATATGTGCGCCTTCGTCACCCAGCATGGCGCGGGCAGCCAGCATGTCGATCTGTCCGCTCCAGATCTTCTGCAGTACCGGATCGTGAATCTCCTGCAGACCCGGAAGCGGCTTCTGCATCGACAGCTTGTAGTCGTGGTTCAGCAGCGTCGGATGCGCCAGCACCGCATCGCCGTAGAGGATGAAATTCACGGACTCGCCGTCCATGCTGTCCGCGTCGAGCAGGCGGGTCAGCGTGCCGAGCGACACCACCGCCAGGGTTTCGCCGACGAAGACGCCGTCCACGATCACCGGCGCATGCGCATTGATCAGCGCCTGACCGATATCGGGATTCCAGATCAGTGCACCCCAGCCGACCGGCTTGCCGAAGTCGCTGCTGCGTCCGGCAGTTTCGCGCAGGCGCCGGACTGCTTCATCGCGCGCCGGCCGGTCGTGATAGTCGGCGATCGAGTCATGGAGCTGCTCGTAGCGGCCGCCCGGACTGCGCTGCACGCGCGTCGCGACCAGGTCGTTGCGCAGCAGGCCGATGGCATCCACCTGCGGCAGTGCATCCAGCGTTGCCGTCATGTAATCGGTCAGTCGTCCGATTTCATTGATGCCGATCTGGCGGGTTTGCAACCGCTGGCGCAGCGCCTCGACCTGGCGTGCCGCCGTATCCAGCTGCAACTGGGTGCGTTCGGTCAGCCGGGTGACGATGCGGTCGTTGCGGTCGCGCAGCAGTTCGACCGTGTTGAGACGGCCGCTGACCAGAGCGATGCCGTAGGCGATACCGGCCAGCAGCATCAGCGCGCCGACGCCGAGCGTCAGCACGCGCGAAATCGAGACGCGCATACGACGGCGGCCCGCCTCGGGCGGCAGGCTGACGGCTGGCAGGGAGTCGGTCAAAGACGGCTGGGCAGCGGAACGCGCTGCTTACCCCTTGGTTCGGGCAAGCGCTTCAACCTGCTTGCGCAATTCTTCCATCTGTTTCTTCAGCGCATCGACCTCGACCGGCTCGCCGGGCTTGTCGCCCGCGGCGGCGGCCTTGTCGCTCTCGGCCAGGCCGGCGACGAAGGGATTGAACATGGTCATGGCGCGCTGGAACATCTGCATGTTCTGGCGGCCCATTTCCTCGATGCTGCGGAAGGGGAACATTTCGCCGAAGGATTCGGCCATATACTGGCGCATCTGGTCCTGGTTGCGCTGGAACGAGGTCATCGAAATTTCAAGATAGCTCGGAACCAGGGTCTGCAGGCTGTCGCCGTAGAAGGAAATCAGCCGGCGCAGGAAGCCGATCGGCAGCAACTGCTGGCCGCCTTTGGATTCTTCTTCGAAAATGATCTGGGTCAGGACGCCGCGGGTGATGTCCTCCCCCGTCTTGGCATCCTCAACCAGGAAATCCTGGCCGTCCTTCACCATCTGGCACAGGTTTTCCAGGGTCACGTAGGAAGACGTTGCCGTATTGTACAGCCGCCGGTTTGCATACTTTTTGATCTTTACGACGGGCGCCCCTGTCGTCTGAGCCCCTGTCGTCTGGTCGGTCTCGGCCACGGTTCTGCGCTCCCTCGGATTTGTTAAAAAGTATTTCACATCATTATCGTATGTATACGCAAGGGTCTTGTGCAGCGCGAAAAGATAGCCCGGTCCGGGCCGGCGGTGTAGGCTGGCGGCATGGACGATCCGAAGGCAAAGGCTGGCAACGGGGGCGAGGCACAGAACCTGGCCCAGCGCTTCCTGGATCTCTGGCAGGAACAGGCCGGATTGCTGGCGACCGATCCGAAACTTGCGGAGCTTTCCGCCAACTGGCTGACGCTCTGGCAGCAGGGCGCGCTGAATGCCCAGCAGGCCGCCGCAGCAGCTGCGAAACAGCAGGGAGGCGGAGATGGCGCCCCGGGAACCTCGCCAGGAGACGCGGCTGGGCCCCAGGCTCGGTCCTCGGCCGCTGCCGCTGCATCTGGCCACCACCAACCTGATGCTGCTGAGCTCGCTCGCCGCCTGGCCGATTGCGAAAGACGGCTCGCTGCCCTGGAAGGCGCACTTGCAGCAGCCCTTCAGCAGCCTGCTGCCCCAGCTCGCAAGCGTCGATCCAAATGAATTCAGCACCGCGCTGATCCACGCCGGTCTGGCGCGGATGGGGGCGATGACGGCGGGGTTGCTGCGCTATCGCGGCCACCGCTGGCATCGCGAGCTGCCGGATCCGCCGGTCGCGTGGCGCGACGGCAGTACGCGGCTGCTTGCGTATAGCCAGACCGGCGCGCCGGTACTGCTGGTGCCCTCGCTGGTCAATCGTGCCTATGTGCTCGATCTCGCCGAGGGGCAGAGCCTCGCACGCTGGCTGCCGCAACATGGCTTGCAGCCTTTCCTGCTCGACTGGGGCGATCCGGGCGACGCCGAACGACATTTCGATCTGGCCGCCTATATCGCGCGCCTGCGCCGCGCATTGCGGCATCTGCATGAGAGCACCGGGCAGGCGCCGCTACTGGTCGGCTATTGCATGGGCGGCAATCTCGCGCTGGCTGCCGCACTGTCCGCGCCAGAGGATGTTGCGGGACTCGCACTGCTGGCGACGCCGTGGGATTTCCATGCCGGTGGCGCGCATCAGGCCGCCCTGGTGCAGGCGCTGGCGCCTGCTCTGGTGCCGCCATCGGCAAAGGCCGGCGAGGCGCCGCCGATGCTGGATGTCGACATGCTGCAGGCCTTCTTCTGGGCGCTCGATCCCTTCACGGTGCTGAAGAAATTCACGCAGTTCGCCACCCTGCCGGACGGCAGCGACGCCGAGCGGCGGTTTGTCGCCATGGAAGACTGGCTCAACGATGGCGTGCCGCTGGCCGGCGATGTGGCGCGCGAATGCCTGATCGGCTGGTATGGCGAGAACCGGCCCGTCGCCGGACGCTGGATGGTGGACGGCCGCGCGGTGCGACCGCAGGACTGGAAGAAGCCGGCCCTGGTGGTGCTGCCCGAACGCGACAAGCTGGTACCGAAGGAAGGCGCGGCCGCGCTGCTGGCGCAGTTGCCGCAGGCGAGCCGGCTGGATGCGCCCAGCGGCCATATCGGCATGATGGTGGGGCCACGGGCGGAAGCCGGACTGTGGCGGCCGCTGGCCGACTGGCTGCTTTCCGTAACGCCCGGAACGAAGACTGCGCCGCAGGCGGAGAAACTTCGCAGGCGTGCGACCAAAGTGCAGCGATAAAGGCCGTTTTACACTGGCAGGGGTCTTGCTGCACCTGCGAAAAAGCCGGTATCGTTTCCGTCATAAACTGTCTCGCCTGAATAGTCCGATCCGTGGAGGACCCCATGACCGATATTGTTATCGCCAGCGCCGCGCGTACGCCGGTGGGCTCATTCAATGGCGCGCTCAGCGGCGTGCCGGCCCATTATCTCGGCCAGGTCGCCATTGATGGCGCGCTGAAGCGCGCCGGCGTGCAGCCCAATGAAGTCAGCGAAGTGATCATGGGCCAGATCCTCACCGCTGCCCAAGGTCAGAATCCGGCCCGGCAGGCCTCGATCAATGCCGGCCTGCCGGTTGAAGTGCCGGCCTGGGGCGTCAACATGCTGTGCGGCTCCGGCCTGCGCGCCGTGGCGCTCGGTTTCCAGGCCGTGAAAAATGGTGACAGCGCCATCGTCGTCGCCGGCGGCCAGGAAAGCATGAGCCAGGCGCCGCATGCGGCCTATCTGCGCGCCGGCCACAAGATGGGCGATCTCGGCTTCGTCGACACCATGATCCGCGACGGCCTGTGGGATGCCTTCAACGGCTACCACATGGGCAACACGGCCGAGAATGTGGCCAAGCAGTTCCAGATCACCCGCGAGACGCAGGACGAGTTTGCGGTGAAGAGCCAGAACAAGGCCGAAGCGGCACAGAAGGCCGGCCGGTTCAGGGACGAGATCGTTCCGGTCACCATCAAGGGCCGCAAGGGCGATACCGTGGTGGAGAATGACGAGTACATCCGTCATGGCGCCACCGTGGATGCAATGAAGGCGCTGCGTCCGGCCTTCGCCAAGGACGGTTCGGTCACCGCCGGCAATGCTTCGGGTATCAACGACGGGGCGGCCGCGGTCGTGCTGATGAGCGCCGAGGAAGCCAAAAAGCGCGGCGTGAAGCCGCTGGCGCGAATCGTCAGCTGGGCCCAGTCTGGCGTCGATCCCTCGGTCATGGGTACCGGCCCGATCCCGGCCTCGCGCGAGGCGCTGAAGCGGGCCGGCTGGAAGGCCAGCGACCTCGACCTGATCGAAGCCAACGAAGCCTTCGCCGCCCAGGCCTGTGCGGTGAACAAGGATATGGGCTGGGATACCGACAAGGTGAACGTGAATGGCGGCGCCATCGCCATCGGCCATCCGATCGGCGCCTCGGGCGCCCGCGTGCTTGTGACCTTGCTGTATGAAATGCAGCGCCGCGACGCCAAGAAGGGCCTCGCCACGTTGTGTATCGGCGGCGGCATGGGCATCGCCATGTGCGTGCAGCGCGACTGAACGACGCATTCGACCAAAGGCCGGGAGGGGGTATCCCGGCCTTTGCGTTATATCAGGGCTGCGCGGCGCACATCTGACACATAAAATGGCCTGCCGCAGCGTGTACGAAAAAGAAGTTCAACAGGAGGAACGTGCATGTCCCGCGTAGCGATCGTCACCGGCGGAACCCGAGGAATCGGTGCCGCGATTTCCAGGCTTCTGCATCAGAACGGCTACAAGGTAGCGGCGAACTATGCCGGCAACACCGAGCGCGCCAAGGCTTTCGAGGCCGAGAGCGGCATCAAGACCTATCAGTTCGACGTCGCGAACTATGAGGAATGCCAAAAGGCGGTGAAGCAGATCGAGCGCGATCTGGGGCCGGTCGATGTGGTGGTGAACAATGCGGGCATCACGCGCGACGGCACGATGCACAAGATGAGCCACGAGCAGTGGCAGGCGGTGATCGACACCAATCTGGGCGGCTGCTTCAACATGTGCCGCGCCACCATCGACGGCATGCGCGAACGCGGCTTCGGCCGCATCGTAAATATCGGATCGATCAATGGTCAGGCCGGCCAGTACGGGCAGGTCAATTATGCGGCGGCCAAGTCGGGCATCCACGGCTTCACCAAGGCACTGGCGCAGGAAGGCGCGGCGCGTGGCATCACCGTGAACGCGATCGCGCCGGGTTATATCGATACCGATATGGTTTCGGCGGTGCCGGCCAATGTGCTGGAAAAGATTGTCGCCAAGATCCCTGTGGGCCGGCTTGGCCGCGCCGAGGAAATTGCGCGCGGCGTGCTGTTCCTGGTCGCCGATGAGGGCGGCTTCATCACCGGCTCGACGCTCAGCATCAACGGCGGCCAGCATATGTACTGAGATGCTCTGGCGGAATTCCGCCAACTTCTGAATCGCCGCCGGACTGAAAACGGCGGCGATTTTTTTGTTTGTCACACCTGACAGTTCACAAATTCGCCATCATCGCAGCCCAGCTTGTTGCCAGTTACGTCTGGCATCATTGCAGTCCGGGAGGCTGTGTCATGATCCGCCCTGCGGTCGCTTTTGGATTGATGTCTGCGGTTGCGTTCGGGGCGGGTGTGCTCTCGGTGCCCGCACCGGCGCGGGCCGACAGCTTCTCTTTCGGCTATTCGAGCGGCTATCACAGCCCGCGGCATCATCGCCATTACGGCCATCGCCATCATCATCGCAGCTATTACAGCTATCGCAGCTACTGGGGCCCTCCGGCCTATTACGCGCCGCCGCCGCGCGTGGTCGTGGTCCAACCGCCGCGAGCCTACTATTCGCCGCGGCCGCCCGTGGTTTATGCGCCCCCGCATGGCCAGCTTTCCGCCGTACCGGCTTCGCCGATCTATCAGGCGCCGAACGGCCAGTATTGCCGCGAATACCAGTCCGGCGTCACGGTAGCCGGACGGGCACAACCGAGTTATGGCACCGCCTGCCTGATGCCGGATGGTGCCTGGCGCGTGGTGAACTGAGCGGCGCAGCCACAGGATAGTCACGCCAAAGCAGGTCCGTTGCCTTTAACTCTGCTGTCATGGCGCGGCAGAGGAGGAGAGCGGCGTGACGGCGTCTCGGCAGGCCTATCTCAAGCGCGGCTACCGGAATATTGGCGGCTGGCTGTTCCCCTATAGCGCCCAGTTTATCGACTCACTCCTCGCGCTCCAGCTGGAATCCGGGGTGCGTGGAGCAGTCGGCGAGATCGGCGTGCATCACGGCAAGCTGTTCATCCTGCTTGCGCTGGGGCGCCGGCCCAACGAGGCGGCTTTCGCCATCGATGTCTTCGGCGACCAGCATCTGAATACCGATGATTCCGGTGCCGGCGACCGAGGTATCTTCGTAGCGAATACCCGACGCTGGCTCGGCACGGCGAGCGGGCGGCTGAATATCCTGCAGCGGTCTTCGCTTGAGGTCCGGCCGGCGGAGATACTGGACAGCAGCGGCCATGTCCGCATGGCCTCCATCGATGGAGGCCATACCGAGGCCTGCGTGATCAACGACCTGATGTTGATGCAGTCGGTACTGGCGCCGCGGGGCGTGGTGATCTTGGACGATCACTTCAACGAGTTCTGGCCCGAGGTTTCATCCGGCGTGGCGCGCTACCTGCTTGATCCGGCATCCCGCCTGCGGCCGTTCGCGATCACGCCGAACAAGACCTACTTTGCTGCCGCCGAGGACGTCGCATTTTACCGCCGCAGCCTGCGGAGCCGGAATGAGTATTATTATGAAAAGAGTGCGCGGCTGATGGGCAGCGACCTCGACATCTTCGGCACGCAATCCTGGACCTTTTCCATAAAGAAGCGGGCGATCGAGTGGATCAAGGCCACGCCGGCGGGCCCCTATGCGCGGGCCCTGCGCCGCAGGTTCGCCCGCGGACTGTAAGGCTGCTGCAAGACAGGTGAGATAAGGACGGCGCAATGCTCCCCGAAAGGTATTGCCCATGTCCATGCACGTCTTGTCTCTGCCGCAGCCCCCGGCTGCGGACACCATGCCGGATTCGCTCTCCGGACTGCAGCGGCGTCGCAAGCGCGTCGTACTGGCCAGCGGCCTGCTGGTGATGATCGCGCTGCTGTTCTCGGACTCGCTCTGGCCGTCAGGCAGTCTTCCGCATGAAAGCGGCGAGATGCTGGGGTATGCCCTGATCTTCCTCTGCATCGCCGGACGCAGCTTGTGTTCGCTCTATATCGGCGGCCGCAAGAAAGCGCAGCTGGTGGAGGATGGCCCTTATTCCATCAGCCGCAACCCGCTTTATCTTTTTTCGGTACTTGGTGGCGTCGGCGTCGGTTTGCAGGCGGGCAATCTCACGACTGGGCTGATTTGCGGCCTGTTCGTCTTCGCCATCTTCAACGCGGTGATCCAGCGCGAGGAAATCTTTCTGATGTCGCGCTTCCCCGCTGCCTTCGCCGTTTATGCGGCGCGCGTGCCGCGGTGGGGCCCGCGGCTGTCGGGCTGGCAGTCCAGCGAGGAGCTGCTGGTGCGGCCACGTCTGGTGCTGATCACCTTTCGCGACGCACTGGGCTTTTTGCTGGCGATCCCGTTGCTGGAAGCGGTGGAATGGGCGCAAGTGCAGGGCTGGCTGCCGGTCCTGCTGCGCCTGCCGTAGACGACGGGGCTGTAGACGAAAGGCGGACGTCAAAATCGCATGCCCGGCCCAAATAGCGATTGACGATTGTTTGTAAAACAAACAATACTCCTACATAACAAAAAAACTGGAGGAAACCGCTATGCGCACCATCATTCGTGCTGCACTGCTGGCTGTTGCCGGCGGTGTCATTCTGTCCCCGGCATTTGCTGCCGATCCCAAACCCGTGAAGGTTGGCGTGCTCAACGACATGTCGAGCGTCTATGCCGATTTTCAGGGACCGGGCTCGCTGCTGGCTGCCCAGATGGCAGCCGAGGATTACATGAAGAACTCGAAGCGCAAGGTCGAGATCGTCTTTGCCGACCATCAGAACAAGCCGGATGTCGGCGCCAACGTCGCGCGGCAGTGGTATGACGTCGACAAGGTCGACGTGATTGTCGATATCCCGCATTCGGCGGTCGCACTGGCAGTCAACGAGATCGCGCGCGACAAGAACAAGGCGGTGATCGGCTCCGGCGCCGGCAGCGCGCTGCTGACCGGCGAACGCTGCTCGCCCAATTTCGTGCACTGGACCTACGACACCTGGTCCTACGGCCATTCCGCCGCCCGCGCAGCCTTCGCCCAGGGCGGCAAGAAATGGTTCTTCCTCACCGCCGACTATGCCTTTGGCCACGATCTGGAAAAGCAGGCGAGCGACGAGGTCAAGGCGCTGGGCGGCAGCATCGTCGGCGCGGTGCGCCATCCGGTCGGCGCCAGCGACTTCAGTTCCTTCCTGCTGCAGGCGCAGTCCTCGGGTGCCGATGTCGTCGCCTTCGCCAATGCCGGCGGCGACCTGACCAATGCGCTGAAGCAGGCGGCGGAATTCGGCATGTCGGAAAAACAGAAGGTGGTTGGCCTGATCTTCGGGGTCACCAACGTACCGGCGCTGGGCCTGAAGGCTGTGCAGGGTCTGCAGTCGGTGGCACCCTTCTATTGGGATCTGAACGACGGCACCCGTACATGGTCGAAGCGCTTCCAGGCGCGCCACGCCAAGAAGATGATGCCGAACGACATGCATGCGGGCGTCTATGCCGGTGTGCTGCATTACCTGAAGGCGGTCGACAAGGTGGGCGAGGCGACCGATGGCCGCGCCGTGGTGGCGGCGATGAAGGCGCTGCCGACTGACGATCCGCTGTTCGGCAAGGGCAGCATCCGCGTCGACGGCCGCAAGCTGCACCCGATGTATCTGCTGGAGGCCAAGAAGCAGGCGGAGTCGAAGGGCGACTGGGATTTCCTGAAAGTCGCAGCCACCGTTCCGGCCGACAAGGCCTTCCGCCCGCTCGCCGAGGGCAACTGCCCGCTGGCGAAGTAATTCGGGGACTCATTCCTCGTTGTAAGCGGCCTGTAAGCTGAACAAGAGACACTCGGCGGCAATCGTCCATATTGCCGCCGAGGTTTCATGTTTTTCAAAGCTCCCGCCTTAGCTCTGGCAACTGCCAGCTTTCTCCTTGTTACTTCGCCGACATTTGCCGCGCCGCCCCCGGGCGGCGTGCTGGATTTCACCGTGCTGCGCAACGGCAGCGAGGTGGGCCGGCATGAAATGCTGTTCCGCAATGAAGCCGATGGCCTGAAAATCGATATCCGCACCAATGTTGCGGTCAAGGTTGCCTTCATAACTGCCTACCGCTTCGAACATGAAGGCCATGAAGTATGGCAGGGCGGTCATCTGGCCCGCCTGTGGTCGAAGACCAATGACGATGGCATAAAGCACGTGCTTGATGTGACCGCCGGCGGAGACAATCTGGTTGTCATGGCTGACGGCATCGGCGTCACCTATGCCGCACCGCGTGCGACGCGCACGGCAGCAGCCGACGGTTTCCACGATCTGGTCGCACCTTTCGCCATGACGCTCGACGACCCCGCAGTGGTTGCGGCCCGGATCGTCGATGGCATAGCGGCAGAAGCTGACACGATATATCCGCGCGGCCCGGAGCGACTGTTCGTCTGGCTGCAGCGCCTGCTGCCCAGCGTGATTGATCGCGCACTTGCCGAAAAGGGCCGCAAGGTCCGCCATCTGCTGGAGGCCCGCCGCCCCGCTTGACGTCGGCCAGCCTGTCGCCAGACTGTCGGTTTCGGTTTCAGCCCGACAGGTGGAGGATGGCAATGAAAGTGGTGGCAGTCACCGGCGGAGCGCAGGGCATCGGGCGCGCCATCGCGCTGTATTTCGCCGCGCATGGCTATGCCGTATCGTTGGCCGATCCCGCCGCAGATGCCGGGGAGGAGCTGCTGGGCATTCTGAGCGGGCAGGGCGCGAAGGCAAGTTTCGCAGTCACCGATGTTGCGGATCCCGCATCGGTTGAAGCCTGGCTGGCACAGACCATCCGCGACCTCGGCTGTCCCACCGTGCTGGTCAACAATGCCGGTTTCATGATCCGCAAGCCGTTTCTGGATCTGTCGCTGGAAGATTTCGACGCCGTGATCGCCACCAACCTGCGCGGCACTTTCATCTGCTCGCAGCAGGTGGCGCGTGAAATGGCGAAGCGCGACATTCATGGTGCCATCGTCAACATGGCGTCCACGCGCGCCTTCATGTCGGAGCCCGACACCGAGGGCTACACGGCATCCAAAGGGGGCATCGTCGCGCTCACGCATGGCATGGCGATGAGTCTTGCCCGGCAGCGTATCCGGGTGAACAGCATCAGTCCGGGCTGGATCGAGACGCGCGACTGGCAATACAGCGCCCGGGCCGAGACACCACGGCACACGCAGGCCGATCGTGAACAGCATGCTGTCGGCCGTGTCGGCCGGCCCGAGGATATCGCTCAAGCCTGCCTGTACCTGGCCGAGGCGGGGTTTGTCACCGGACAGAATCTGATCGTCGATGGCGGGATGAGCGTGAAGATGATCTACGCCGAGTAGGCGGGGTTGCGGGCCAGACGACCGGTTTTTTTGTAAGGCTGGTTACAGATCGGCCCGGCTGGCCTTTCGCCCTGCGGCGGCAGGCTATAAGCTGCAGCGATCCATCCCCGATGCCGCAGATGACTGACCAGCCCTCCGATATCCGCCGCAAACTCACCACTGTCTTCTGCGCCGACGTGCAGGGTTATTCTGCCCTGGTCGAGCGCGACGAAGTCGGCACCGTCACGCGGCTGAAGCAGTATCGCGAGATCATGGTCGACCTGATCGGCCGGCATCACGGTCGTCTGATCAACACCTGGGGGGACGGGCTGGTGGCAGAATTCGGCTCGCCGGTGGAAGCGGTGTTTTGTGCCGTCGAGACCCAGCGCCGGCTAGGCGCGCGCAATGCCGAGGAGCCGCTGCTGCCACCGATGCAGTTCCGCATCGGCATCAACCTTGGCGATGTCATCATCGAAGGTACCGATATCTACGGCGAAGGCGTGAATATCGCCGCGCGGCTGGAGGCGCTTGCCGAGGCCGGCGGCATCTGCATTTCGGGTGCGGTGTTCGAACAGGTGCGCAAGAAGCTGGATATCGGTTTCGATTTCCTGGGTGATCGCGAGATCAAGAACAGCGTCGAACCGGTCGCCGCCTATCGCGTGCTGCTTGGCGGCGCGGAGTCCGGTGCGGTGCCGAAGCACCAGACGCCGCCGCAGCCTGCGGCTGCCGACGATGCCGAAGCGGCTTTCGCCAAATGGCGGCGCTTCGCCTGGCGTTTTGGCGTGATCGCGGCCTTCCTGATGATCGTCAACCTGATCACCAGTCCGCGCTATTTCTGGTTCATCTGGCCGTGGCTCGGCATGGGCCTTGTGCTGTTGCTGCGCTGGCCGCCCGGTGTCGATCCACGTCGGCTGTGGCCGTCGCGACGGCGATGAGGCGGGCGCACGAATCGATCACCTTATGGTATAACGTATCCATCTCGCCGCCCTTCTTCATTCGGACTCAGCCGGCATGACCATCGTGACATCACCGACGCAGCAGCGCGCCGCCTGGGAAGGCAAGGCCGTGCTGCGCGCAGTTTACGCGGCTTACCACCATCGCATTCGACAGGCCTGTCGGGCGGGACGAACGCTCGAGATTGGGGCTGGGTCGGGGCACCTGCGGGCGAGCCTGTCTGACTGTGTGGGGATGGATATCGTGCCGACGCCCTGGATCGATGTGGTAGGCGACGCTCATTCCTTACCTTTTCGCGACAATACCATTGCCAATCTGGTGATGATCGATGTCTTTCATCACTTGGCATATCCGTCAGCGTTTCTGCGAGAGGTTTGTCGGGTGTTGCAGCCGGGTGGGAGACTGATCATGGTCGAACCGGCAATGACGCTGGTGAGCGTGCCGGTCCTCAAACTGTTTCACCACGAGGATATGGTCATGCGCGTCGATCCCTTCGCTGATGGACCGCAGACTGGGCCCGATCCTGCCGACGCCAATATGGCTTTACCCCACCTGGTGTTTGTCACTCATCGGCGCCGCCTGGTTCAAATGTTCCCCGGGCTGGCAATGACCAGGCGAACTTGGTTCGACTTGTGGGCTTACCCGCTTTCGGGCGGCTTTCAGCGCTGGAGTTTGTTGCCGGCAGCGTTGGTTCAGCCGCTTCTCGCACTTGAGGCGAAAGTGGAGTCTGTTTTGGGACGGCTCCTGGGATTTCGCATGATGGTGGTGATGGAAAAGGCGGCTTGAGACCATCTCATCGGGCCGGCCGGTGCGTCGCCGGTCGAACCTTCAACTGACCGCAGGCTGGCTTTTTGCCAGCACCGTCTCGACGGCAGCGGCAAGGCGTGCGTCGTCGAACGGCTTGGCGAGGAAATGCTGCACATCCAGCCTGTCGACGGCAGCCTGTTGGGGCACGGCGCCGCTCATCAGGATGACCGGCGTCCGGCTGCGGTATTCCCGATTGCGGATCATGTCGACCAGGCTGGCGCCGTCCGCAAACGGCATCCTGAAATCGGCAATCACCAGATCGAAGCTGCGGTCCCGGAACAACCGATAGGCCTGTACGCCATCAATGGCGCGGGTGACCGAATGCCCGGCATCTTCAAGCGTCATGGCGATGGTTGTGGCGACCAGAATGTCGTCGTCGACCAGCAGGATATCGGCCATGGCAGGTTCCCCCGTCGGATGGCCAAGTGGTGCATGGTTTCGGGCGGGCTGTCGCGCGACTATTCGTGCCGCGCCTGGACATTTCTGTGACTGAGCAGACGGACATTTGCCGGCCGCGGGATATACGGAGATGGCTGGGGCGGGAGGGATCGAACCTCCGAATGGCGGTACCAAAAACCGCTGCCTTACCGCTTGGCTACGCCCCAGCAGGTACTCCTGACGTGCGGAGCGGGCGGACAATAGGCAAGGCCATGGGAAATTTCCAGCCTTTGACTGTCGCCAGGTCCGGATTTTAAGGTCGTTCAAGCATTGGAATTCACTGGCTTTTCAGCCCCCAGCGGTGGCTGCCGTCCACCATCTGGGATAAGCGCGCGACAGGTTGCGGGCGGCGAAGTCGGCATCGCGCTTTTCGGCGAAGAGCCCGAAGCAGGTCGCGCCGGAGCCTGACAGTCGCGCCAGCAGGCAGCCAGCCTGCGCTTTTAAGGCGGCCAGCACCGGATCGATCTCCGGTGCGAGGAAGCGCGCCGGCGACTCCAGGTCGTTACGCCTCGCGCGGAGCAGGATGGCGAGATCGGCAGCACTGTCCGGCCGGCGTTCCAGGGGCACCGACGGACCGAACTGACCGGCCCCCGTTCCCGCATTCAGGGCGGCGAACACATCCTTGGTCGCCAGGGCGACGCCGGGATTGACCAGCACCAGCCAGAAGGGCGGCAGGGCAGGCTGTGCCACGATCTGCTCACCGATGCCGGTCATCATGGCGGCGCGGCCAAACAGGCAGACCGGCACGTCGGCGCCCAGTTGTGCTGCCATGTGGCCCAGCGTGTCGTCGTCGACCTCGATCTGCCACAATGCGCGCAGTGCATGCAGCGTGGCGGCGGCGTCAGCCGAGCCGCCGCCTATCCCGGAGGCGACCGGAAGTGTCTTGGTCAGCGTGATGGCGGCGCCCCCCGATAATTCTTTCCGGCCGTTCATCGCCTGCAGCTGCCGTGCGGCACGCAGCACCAGGTTGTCGTCTCGGTTTTCCGTCAGGGCTGCAGCCTGCGGTCCGTCCAGCGTCAGGCTGAGCGTATCCGCATGGGAGACGGCAACGCGGTCGCAGGCTTCGGCATCCTGCGCGAAGACAACCAGGCTTTCGAGTTCGTGATAACCGGCCTGCCGGCCCTGCGCGGGTCGCCGCCCGGTGACATGCAGGAACAGGTTGATCTTGGCCGGCGCCAGCCGGCTGAGGCCCGCTGAGTTCATCCCCGGTCCGATCGTCGCGCGCTACTTCGCCGCGACCGGGTCGAGGCCATGGTCCAGCTTGCGCTGCACCTGCAGGACCATTTCCTGTTCGGGCTTGAGCCCGAGGGCGCGGCGCCACTGGAACTTTGCCTCTTCCTGTCGGCCGACACGCCAGTAGGCATCGCCCAGATGGTCGGTGATCACCGGGTCCCCGCCCTTCAGTTCGACGGCTCGCTCAAGCTGCACGACGGCTTCCTCGTAGCGGCCGAGGCGATAGAGTGCCCAGCCCAGCGAGTCGACGATGGCGCCGTCGTTGGGCCGCAGCTGCACGGCGCGCTCGATCATCTTCGTCGCCCGGTCGATATTGCGATGCATGTCGATCCAGGAGTAGCCGAGATAGTTCAGCACCAGAGGCTGCTCGGGCTGCAGTTCCAGCGCCTTCAGCATGTCGGCCTCGGCTTTGTCCCACTGCTTGGAACGTTCGTAGGAGACGCCGCGGCCAAACAGGATAGTCCAGTGACGCTGCTCCAGTTGCGGGATGCGGGCCAGCGCCGAAGAATATTCCTTTGCCGCGTTCGGCCATTTCTCCATCTGGCGATACAGATCGGCCAGTGTCAGCAGGGCCCGCGGGCTCTCCGGCACCGCACTGGCCATGCGGCGCAGGATGCGCACGGCTTCGTCATGGCGGCCAAGTTCGTTGATACACCAGGCCTGGCGCAGCTGCGCGCTTTCAGCATAAGCCGAACCGGTAGACACGCGCGCATACATCGCCAGCGCCTGATCGTAGCGTTCGCGACTTTCGTAAATGTCGCCCAGCAGCATGCGGGCATCGTCTAGGTCCGGACGCAGGAACAACGCCAGCTGGAGATGCAGTTCGGCCAGGTCGCCGCCGTCGCTGCGACCAAGCGCAGTCGCCGAGGCGAACAGCGCTTCGGCAAGCCCCTCGACGGCATTGCCGACCAGCGGTTCGGTCGGCAGGCTGCGGGGCGTCGTGTCGAGGCGGCGCAAGGCCGTCAGCAGCACAGGATTGTCGGGATTGATCGTCAGTTGCTCTTCCAGCAGGCGGCGCGCTTCGGCGGGGCGGCCCTGGCGTTCAAGCAAACGGGCGTAACCGTCGACCTGACGCGTCCCGGCACGCTCTCGGCCTTCGATGACTTCGCGATAGGCGGCTTCCGCCGGTCCGGACTGGTTCAGAATCTCGAGCAGGATCGGCCTGAGATGCAGATAGACGCCGCTCATCAGCGGATGGCGTTCCAGTTTCTGCAGGCTGGCCGTCGCCTGGTCGGCTTCGCCTTTGCCGGCATGGGCGAAAGCTGACAGCAGGGGATTGAATGCAGCATGAATGCCGCCGCTCGGTCCTTCGGTCACCAGCCGGAGCACGGCATCGTAATCGCGCGCCAGCATATGCGCCGACGCCTGCGTCATGCGCGGCAGGTATTCCGAAGCGTTGAGCTGCCGCAGGCCCGGCACCAGCACGACCGCTTCGCCAACACGGCCATCAGCGATCAGCGCGATGAAGGCGCCCTGGGTGAGCAAAGCGCTCTGGGGATCTTCACGCAGCGCACGCATATAGTAATTGGCGGCCGACGTGTTGTCGTTCATCTGCCGGGCATGGCGTGCCGCGAGAAAATTGCCATAGGGACTGTCGAGCCGGTAATTGCCGCGCGAGGATGCCCCCGACATCATACTGGGGCTGCTGCTGCAGGCGATCAGCGGCAACAGGCTTGCGGCCAGCAGAAGCGTACGCAGCGGACGGAAAACGTGACGGCGGGAGGCTCTATTGTGCATCTGTCTCACATGTTGGGATAATTCGGACCGCCGCCCCCCTCCGGGACGGTCCAGTTGATGTTCTGCGCCGGATCCTTGATGTCGCAGGTTTTGCAGTGGACGCAGTTCTGGGCATTGATCTGGAAACGCGGATTGTTGCCGGTGTCGTCGCGCAGCACTTCATAAACGCCGGCCGGGCAGTAGCGCTGCGCCGGCTCGTCATACATCGGCAGGTTTTTCGCGATCGGGATCGACGGATCCTTGAGCTGCAGATGGATGGGCTGGTCTTCCTCGTGGTTGGTATTCGACAGGAACACGGAAGACAGCTTGTCGAAGCTGATCTTGCCATCCGGCTTCGGATAGGCAATCGGCTTGCAGTCCCTGGCCAGCTTCAAAGTCTCGTGATCGGCCTTGGTATGGCGCGTGGTCCAGGGCGTGAGGAATCCAAGGCCAAGATCGCTCAGCCACATATGGATGCCGCCAAGCAGCGTGCCGAGCCACATGCCGTATTTCATCGCTGGCTTGACGTTGCGCACCTTCCACAGATCCTTGTAGGACCAGGATTTCAGGAAGGCTTCCGGATAAGCGACCAGTTCGTCGCCGCCGGTGGCGCCGCCCTTTAACGCTGCGAAAGCGGCTTCCGCGGCCAGCATGCCGGTCTTCATTGCATTGTGGCTGCCCTTGATGCGCGGCAGGTTGACGAACCCCGCCGAGCAGCCGATCAGCGCGCCGCCGGGGAAGGTCAGCTTGGGGATCGACTGCAGGCCGCCCTCGTTGATCGCACGCGCGCCATAGGAGATGCGCTTGCCGCCCTCAAAGAATCCGCGGATATCGGGATGCGTCTTGAAACGCTGGAATTCATCGAAGGGCGAGAGATAGGGGTTTTCGTAACTCAGATGGATCACGAAACCCACCGCCACCTGGTTGTCTTCCAGATGGTACATGAAGCTGCCGCCGCCGGTGGCGCTGTCGAGCGGCCAGCCTTGGGTGTGGATCACCAGGCCCGGCTTGTGCATGGCCGGATCGATCTGCCACAGTTCCTTGAGGCCGATGCCGAATTTCTGCGGATCGACGCCATCGCGTAGATTGAATTTCTTTTGCAGTTCCTTGGCCAGCGAACCGCGCACGCCTTCGGCGATCAGGGTGTATTTGCCGCGCAGCTCGACGCCGGGCGTATAGCCGGACTTTTTCTCCCCATCGCGGCCGATGCCCATGTCGCCGGTGGCGACGCCGACGACTTCACCTTTTTCGCCGTACAGCACTTCGGCTGCGGCAAAGCCCGGGAAGATTTCGACGCCCAGTTCTTCGGCCTGGCTCGCGAGCCAGCGACAGACGTTGCCGAGCGAGACGATGTAGTTGCCGTGATTGTTCATCAGCGGCGGCATCGTGATATGCGGAACCGGGATGTGATTCGCCTCGGTCAGGATCCAGAAGCGGTCGTCGGTCACCGGTGTATTCAGTGGCGCGCCTTTGGCCTTCCAGTCCGGGATCAGCTCGTTCAGCGCAATCGGATCGACCACCGCGCCCGACAGGATATGGGCGCCGACTTCGGAGCCTTTTTCGATGACGCAGACGGAAATCTCGTGGTTCTGCTCGGCAGCAAGCTGCTTCAGGCGGATCGCTGCGGACAGGCCGGACGGGCCTGCACCCACGATCACCACGTCGTATTCCATCGATTCGCGTTCCGACACGGGGCACCTCGGATATTGCTGGTTTTTTTATTTGGGAACGTCAGGGCCGGTCAGCTTGACGCTCCCTGCCTGCTTACCAGACTATAGGGGGCAAGCCAATCGGCGCGACCCGCAACAGCCCTGATGAACGCCACGGAAACCCCTGATTTTCCTCCCTCTCTGCTCGACATCGCCTTGTTCTATGCCGAGGCGGGGGTGGATGAGGCGATTGGCGAGCAGCCGGTCGACCGGACCGTCGCGCCACCGCCGAAGCCGCAAGCTAAACCGCAGCCCGCCGCAGCAGTTCCGCCTGCCGCGGCGTCAGCGCCGATTCTGGGCAGCGGCGTGCAGGCGGCCCTGGCCGCCCGCGCGCCCCAGCCGGTCAGTCTGACGGCGCAGGCCGCCGAATCCGCGGCGACCAGCGCGGCCCGGGCCTGCAACACCGTTGCCGAACTCGAAGCCGCCATTCGTGCTTTCGAAGGCTGCGGGCTGAAGGCCACCGCCACCAACACGGTGATCGCGCGCGGCAACCCGCAGGCGCCGCTGATGATCGTGGGCGAAGCGCCTGGTCGCGACGAGGACGCGCAGGGTTTGCCCTTCGTGGGCGAGAGCGGGCAGTTGCTCGATCGCATGCTCAAGGCCATCGGGCGTGACGAGAGCAACGTCTATATCTCCAACATGCTGTTCTGGCGTCCGCCCGGGAATCGCGATCCGTCCACCGAGGAGATCGTCGCCTGCCGTCCCTTCATCGAGCGGCTGATCGAACTGGTGCAGCCGAAAGTGCTGGTCTGCACCGGGAAGTTCTCCACCGCCACGCTGCTCGCCACCACGCAGGGCATTACCCGCCTGCGCGGCCGCTGGCAGGAATACAGGCGCGGCGACGTCGTGATTCCGGCGATGCCGATGCTGCATCCTGCGTATCTGCTGCGCCAGCCGGGCGTGAAGCGCGAAGCCTGGCATGACATGCTCGAACTGGCAGCCCGGCTGGAAGACCTGGACGCCTGATGTCGGCCAGAGTTTCCGGGGTCTTCTATGGCTGGGTGGTGGTGGCCGCCGCCTTCCTGACCATGTTCACCTGCTTCGGTGCCGCCTACAGCTTTCCGGCTTTCTTTGAACCCCTGAGCCGCGAATTCGGCGCGACGCGCGCCACGGTGTCGCTGGTCTTCTCCGCCGCCGGCTTTCTGTATTTCGCGCTTGGCGCCATCAGCGGCAGGCTGGCCGACCGCATCGGGCCGCAGCCCGTGGTCGGCTTCGGCCTGGCCTGCGTGGCCGCCGGCATGTTCGCCGCCAGCTTCGCCGACAGCCTGACGGCCATCATCGTTTACTACGGCATCGGCATCGGCATCGGCGTCGGCTTCGCCTATGTGCCGGCCATCGGCACGGTGCAGCGCTGGTTTTCCGCCAGGCGCGGCCAGGCCTCGGGCTGGGCGGTCGCAGGCATCGGCATCGGCACCATGGCCGCGCCGCCGGCTGCCGCCTATGCCATTGAACTGTTCGGCTGGCGTGGCGCCTATGTTGCTTTCGGCATTGCGACACTCGTGCTGGGCATCGTCGCCACGGTGCTGCTGCGCGCATCACCCGCCAGCATGGGACTGCAGCCCGATGGTGCGGCTGCACCGGTCGGCACGTCGCCATCTGCGCCTGCCGGGCTTGAACTGGGGCAGGTGCTGCGCAGCCGGATTTTCTGGCTGCTCTATCTCGCCTGCGCGCTCAACTGCATCGGCACTTTCGTGCCTTTCGTGCATCTCGCGCCCTATGCCACCGATCAGGGTCTGAGCCGCATCGAAGGCGTCTGGCTGGTCGGCCTGATCGGCGTCGGCAGCACGCTCGGCCGCTTCGTGCTCGGCGGCCTGGCCGACCGTATCGGCCGCGACCGCAGCCTGGCGCTGATCATGCTGCTGAACGGCGTCGCGCTGGCCTACTGGAGCATGGCGCAGGGCTTCTGGGCGCTGGCCGTTTTCGCACTCGTCTTCGGGCTGTTTTATGGCGGTTTCGTCGCGCTGGTGCCGGCTTTTACCGCCGATCTTTTCGGTCTGCGTGCCATGTCGGCCGTGCTCGGTGTGCTTTACACCTCGGTAGCCTTCGGCACGCTGCTCGGGCCCACGCTGGCCGGCTGGGTGTTCGACACGACGGGCAGCTACACCTGGCCGATCCTGATCTGCACCATCGGCTGCATGGTGTCGGGAGTGATGGTGTGGAAATTGCCGCGCGCTTAAGTCTTTGAAAAACCGTAACCTCGACTATCGGTTGCACCAAGTTTAGTTGTGCCTCCAGCGTATCTGCGCTATGCGAGGCAGCGATGAAAAACGGGGCGGGGAAGATAGGGCGCCTGCGGGGGCTGGTCCTCTTTGCAGGGATTTGGATGGCTGCGGTTTCCGCCGCGGCGCAGACCGATCTGCCTTCGGTGCTGCGCGCCGACGATATCGCGCGTTACGAGCGCATCTTCGAATACCAGGCCGATCAGGACTGGGCGAAGGCCGACCGTGAAATTGTCAGGTTGTCAGACAAATTGCTGCTCGGCCATGTGCTGCAGCAGCGCTACCTGCATCCCACCGCCTACACCAGCTCCTATCCTGAACTGCTCGCTTGGCTGAAGCAGTATCGCGATCATCCGGGCGCCGAAGCGATCTACGGCCTGGCGATGCGCAAGAAGCCGCGCAAGGACAAGGCGCCGCCGGCGCCGGTTGGCGTCGAAGTGGGCGACTATGACGGCGATCCGGGTCTGGTGGCCACCACGCGCCGCCGGTCGCAGCCGCGCGACCGCGATCCCGCTCATGCGCGCGAAATCAGCCGGGCCGCCGGGCAATTCGCCGCGCTGCTGAAGCGCGAGCGGTTCGGCGAGGCCGAGGCTTTCCTGAACCGCCCCGAGATCCGCAGCAAGTTGAGCGCCTCGGAATATGACGAGTGGCGCAAGCGGCTGGCCTGGCTGCATGTGCTGGAGGGCAACGACGACAAGGCGCTGGCGCTGGCGGCACCTGCGGCGCAGCGGTCGCGTGCCCGTGTGCCCGACGCCGACTGGATCGCCGGGCTTTCTGCCTGGCGGCTGGGCCGCTACGACAATGCCGGCCATCATTTCGAGAATCTGGCATTTTCGAAAACCGCGACCGCCTGGGATCGCTCCGCCGGCGCCTGGTGGGGCGCGCGCGTGATGCTGCGCCTGCGCCAGCCGTCGGAAGCGATCCGCCTGCTGGAAGTCGGCGCGAAGGAAGAGCGCACCTTCTATGGCCAGCTCAGCCTGTCGCAGCTCGGCCTCGACCAGCCCTTCGCCTGGACGCCGCCGCCGCTGTCGGCCGACGAACTGCGCCGCCTGCAGGACATTCCCGCCATCCGCCGCGCGTTGGCGCTGTCGGAAGTGGGCGAGGCGGTGCTGGCCGACCGCGAGGTGACGCGGCTGTTCGCCCAGGCGAGCGACGATCTCGCCTCGGCCCTGCTCGGCCTCGTCAGCCGCATGCAGGCGCCGGCCTCCACGATGCGCATTGCCATCGCCTGGTACAATGTGAAGGGCGAAAGCCACGATCACGCGCTCTATCCGATGCCGCCCTGGGAACCGGATGGCGGCTTCAGCGTCGACCGCGCACTGGTCTTCGCCTTCATGCGGCAGGAAAGCGCCTTCAATGCGCGCGCCATGAGTTCGGCCGGCGCCACCGGCCTGATGCAACTGATGCCGCGCACGGCAGGCGCGGTGGCGGGCGACAGCAGCCTGCGCCACAAGAAGGGCCGGCATAAGCTGTTCGCGCCGGAATACAACATCGAACTCGGCCAGCGCTATCTGCAGCACCTGCTGGAGATGCCGATGATCAGAGGCAACCTGTTCCATCTGGCGGCGGCCTATAACGGCGGACCCGGCAACCTGCAGAAATGGATCCGCGCCAACCCGGATGTGGCCGCGAACGACCCCTTCCTGTTCATCGAAACGATTCCGCTCAGCGAGACGCGGATTTTCGTGCAGCGCGTGCTGACCAATTACTGGATCTATCGTTCGCGCATCGGCCAGGCCGACACGTCGCTCAGCGCGGCCATGACCGGCGAATGGCCGCTATACAGCGATCTGGACCGCGGCGACCGGCACGCCGAGAAGAAGAACTGACGCCCGTTTCGTCCCGTTCGAGAGCCGGTTCCGTCCCGTTCGGGGCCTGTTGCGTCCCGTTTAAGCCTGTTCCGTCCCGTTTCGTCCCGGGTCGTCCTGTTCCGTCCAGATAAATCCCGCGTAACTCCTTGGTTTTGTGTGCCAAGGCACTGATTTCCCGATCCACGATGTCCAGCAACGGCCAGATTTTCTGCCATGAGGCCGACGGCGCACATGCCTGAGAATGTGAACAGATGTTCCTGTATCTAGGAATATTAGCAATAAATCCGGTGTAAGACAAGGCCGGCAACACCTCCTGTGCGGGGTGCTGTTTCAGGCTTTCCGGACCCTGCCATATTGGGGACAGACCCTAGCCGCACGGTGGCGCGCCTCCTAGGTTAACGACATCGCAGTCCGGAGCCCGCCATGACTCAACTTCAGCCCCCGTCTTCCATCGATACGGCGTCTTTCGTCGATGCCGAGGGCAAGCGTCTGTTCGTGCCGGTGCGCATCGCCGTGCTGACCGTGTCGGATACCCGCAGTTTCGAGGATGACAAATCCGGCAACACGCTCGCCGAACGGCTGACCGAGGCCGGGCATAGGCTGGCGGCGCGCGCCATCGTCAAGGACGACGTCGAAGAGATCCGGGGCCAGCTCAACGACTGGATCGACGACGATACGGTGGATGTGATCCTGGCCACCGGCGGGACCGGCGTGACCGGACGCGACGTGACGCCGGAAGCCTTCGAGGGCATTTACGAGAAGAGCATTCCGGGCTTCGGCGAGCTGTTCCGCATGCTCAGCTACCAGAAGATCGGCACCTCCACGATCCAGTCGCGCGCCACTGCCGGCGTCACGCGCGGCACGTATCTGTTTGCGCTGCCCGGCTCGCCGGGCGCCTGCCGCGATGCCTGGGACATGATCCTGAAGGACCAGCTCGATTACCGGCACAAGCCGTGCAATTTCGTCGAGCTGTTTCCGCGCCTGCGCGAGCATGAGCGGCGCGGCGGTGGCCAGTAAGCTATCCCGTAAAACTGGTTCCATCGGATTTGGCGGAACTGGTGCTTAACCCGGGGCCGCTGTCAGGGTAATCGGATCGCAGTTCAATCCGAGGGAATCCCGCGTCATGTCCGATATCGTTATCCGTCCCGTAGCCGCCACCGAGCGCAAGCAGTGGGAGCCGCTCTGGCTCGGCTATCTTGCCTTCTACGAAAAGAGCGTGCCGGCTGCCGTCACCGACTTCACCTGGGCCCGCGTGGTCGAGGGCCGCGAGATCGAGGCCCTGATCGCCTGGGAAGGCGAGCGGGCGCTGGGGCTGGTGCAGTATTTCCTGCACCCGTCGACCTGGAATATGGGCGGCAATGTCTATCTGCAGGATCTGTTCGTGGTGCCGGAATCGCGCGGCAAACGCATCGGCCGCCGGCTAATCGCGGCGGTCTCCGTGGCCTCGAAGGCCAAGGGCGCCGGCGTGCTCTACTGGCAGACCGAGGAATTCAACGGCACGGCACGCCGGCTCTATGAACGCGTCGCCAAACGCGCGCCCTTCGTGCGGTATAATATCGAACTGTGATGGGCAAATTCGATCCGTGAACCTAAAGGGGCATGATCTAAATGGGAAAAGACGGGAGCCAAAAGGGTGCGTCGGAACATTCTGGTTTCTGGATAATGATTTTTACTGGAGCTTTGACCGTTATTACGGGGCTTCAGTGGTGGGCTTTCATGCAGAGTGAAAGCGCTTTTGTCTCTGTTGATTCTGTTAAATTTACTAGGCCGTTAGTGGTTGGGCTAAATCCTTTACCGATCCAGTTCAATCTAAGAAATTCTGGTAAAAACACCGCAATTATAGATGAACTGAGTGTTGCTATTTCTCATGAGCTCAAACCTAAACCTGATTATTTTAAGGCTAAGCGGCGAGCCTATCCGCCTATTGTTGCCGGAGCATCGCCTAAAATTATTGAGGGATTTGAAACTGGTTGGGGAGAGGAAACTAACGGTGCCGTACTTTCTGGCCAAATGCCTTTATATTTTTATGGCGTAGTCAAATATAAAGATAAGTTTAGCTTCGGTTTCAAAAGCACAACGGGCTTCTGTTTTGTTTATAGGCCGAACAACGGTCTTGGCGAGCCGAGCTTCGATACCTGTATTCAATCTGCATATACGTACACAAATTGATTAGTCTGAATTCTTTGTATGGTTGATGATGTCGATGGCGTGTTAAGTAGTTTTCACGCCTTGTCGGATTTCAGCGTGAGGATGCGCCCATCCACGGCGAAGCGGCCGTATCCCTGGTGGTGGATGGTCTTCGGGTTCTTCTGCGCCGGATCGATCCAGGCTTTCACCACTTCCAGCACGAACATGTTGTATTTCGCCACCATCCGGGTATCCGCCACGCGGCATTCCAGATTGGCGAAACATTCCGCCACCAGCGGGGCACCCACTTTCGCAGCCGGTTTCGGCGTCAGGCCGACGGCGGCAAATTTGTCGGGCATGTCGCGGCCCGAGCAGTTGCCGATCTTCACCACTTTGGCGGCGAGCTTGCGCGCCGGGATGGCAATGACGCAGTCCCGGGTCCGTCGTAACGCCGCGAAGCTGTAATTGTTGGCGCTCACACGCAGCCGACCAGCGGCGGCGTGAACTCCATCATCATATGCCAGGACATGGTCATGAGGTTGGCACGGCCATCCGTGCCGCGCGTGGCCAGCAGCACGACGGGGCCGGGCTCCAGCAGCTGGCAGACGGTGTCGAGCGGCAGGTTTTTCCGAGCCATGCTGCAGCTTAAAGCCGGCGGGGGCGGGGACTGAAGCGCAGTTTTCCGCCCATGGCAAGTTCTTGAAATGTTCCTGTGGTGCGCTATCATGGCGGTCATGGGCAAGCCAGTTGAACGCGCTGTTTCCACCGCCGCCGACCACGCACATCCCGATGCGCGGCGCGGGCGCGGTGCGGTCTCCGCGGTGCGCAGCCGCTACGACGCTGAAACGCGCCAGCGCGAGGATGACGGCTGGGACAATCTGGAAACCGCCGATCCGCTGCGCACGCATCTGCATGACGACGCAACGCGCAGCATCATCTCCTGGAACAACTCGCCCGACATTTCCTTCGACCGCTCGATCAATCCCTATCGCGGCTGCGAGCATGGCTGCATCTACTGTTTCGCGCGGCCGACCCATGCCTATCTCGGCTTCTCGCCCGGGCTCGATTTCGAGACCGAGATCATGGTCAAGCGCAATGCCGCGACGCTGCTGCGCAAGGAACTGGCGTCGAAGTCCTACAAGGTCCGCGCCATGGCGATGGGGACGAATACCGATCCCTATCAGCCGGTCGAGCGCGACCAGCGCATCACCCGCAGTGTACTGGAAGTGCTGTGCGAGACGCGGCATCCGCTCACCATCGTCACCAAGAACCACCTGATCACCCGCGATATCGACATCCTGTCCGATATGGCCAAAGACGGACTGGTGAAATGCTATCTCTCGGTCACCACGCTGGACCGGCAGCTGGCGCGGAATATGGAACCCCGGGCCTCAACGCCGGGCAAGCGGATCGACGCGATCAGGTTGCTGAACGAGGCCGGCATTCCCTGCGGCGTGATGACGGCGCCGCTGATCCCGGCGATCAACGACATGGAAGTGGAGCGCATTCTGGAGGCGGCTTTTGAGGCCGGTGCGCGCGAGGCCGGCTGGGTGCTGCTGCGCCTGCCGCTGGAACTGAAGGAACTGTGGCGCGAATGGCTGCAGGCGCATTATCCCGACCGCGCCGCCAAGGTGATGAAGCTGATCCAGGACACCCGCGGCGGCCGCGACTACACCGCCAATTTCGGCGAGCGCCAGCGCGGCGACGGTGCTTACGCCGATCTGATCGCACAGCGCTTTCGCATGGCGGTGAAGCGGCTCGGCTATAACGAGAAGCGCGTGCCGGTGCGAAACGACCTGTTCCGCCCGCCGCCGAAGGATGAGCGGCAGGGACGGCTATTTTAGGGCCACAGTTCTAATGGTGATCTGATATGCAGGTTGCTATCATTCGAGTTGTATAAAACTTTTAATACGATGTTATGCGCAAATATTTGCTCTCGGGGGGAAGCAATGCCGCGTCTTGATGAAGTTTTTAAAAAGTCAGGGATTCCCACGCACACTTTCGTGGAACCTGGAGAGTTTGATCGAGTGTGCGTGACACTCAAAACTCCCGGGCGCGGAATTATTATCGAAGGTCCTTCTGGAATTGGAAAGACATCATGTGTGAAGAAGGCATTGGAACACGTAGAAATGTCCGATTCCTGCTTATTCCTTTCGGCAAGAAAGCCCGGTGATAAAGAGGTAATAAAAGAGCTGCCGACTATGCGGAAGATTGGCGTAGTTGTAGTCGATGATTTTCATCGTTTGCCAGATTCGGCTAAAAAGGATCTGACTGACTATGTAAAGATCTTAGCTGATGAAGAAGATATCGACAGTAAAGTAATTCTGATTGGGATTAATAGAGCTGGTCAATCTCTTATCGATTATGCTCCTGACCTGCTTCATAGAGCGGAAATTATAAAGGTTGGCAGAACCAACGATGAAAGGCTCCGTGAGCTAGTCGATTTGGGCGAGAAAGCCTTAAATTGTAAAATTGTAGTTGCAGATGACATTGTTGCTGAGGCTGAGGGCAGCTTTGCAATGGCGCAAGTCCTTTGTCACGAGGCGTGTTTGCAAGGGAAGGTGCTGGAGACCACTTCTGGCGAAGTAAAAGCTGTTGGGGTTAGTTTGCCTAGTATAAGAGAGGCGGTTTTACAGGACTTATCCACGCGATTTTTTCCTCTGGCGCGAGATTTTGCTACAGGCAATAAATTGCGACGTGAAGGTCGAGCGCCTTATCTGCATTTGCTGCGGTGGCTTTCAGAAACACCAGAGGGCGCGTTGGACACTAAGGAAGCTGTCGCTTCAAATCCTAAGCTAAAGGGCAGTGTGTCTCAGGTTATAGATAAAGGGCATTTAAATACATTGATTGACGGAAATCCGGCTATTGCGGATCTCATTCACTTCGACACGAAGACCGAACTTCTCACCACTGAAGACCCCAAGTTCTTGTATTTTGCACGACACATAATCTGGTCAAAGTTTGCGAAGCAGGTTGGATATTTTAGTATTGAGTTTAATAGCAGATATGATTTTGCCCTGTCATTCGCAGGCGAGGATAGAATATTAGCTGATGCTATATTTCAGGCACTCCAAGAAAGGGAGATTAACGTTTTCTATGATAAGAACGAGCAACACAGAATATTGGCGAATGATGTTGAAGAATATCTTGCGCCGATATATCGCAGCGAAGCTCGCTTCATAATTCCACTTCTTAGCGTAAATTATCCAAAAAAAATCTGGACAAAGTTCGAATCCGAGCATTTCAAGCAAAGATTTGGTGAAAGATCAGTTATACCGATTTGGTTCTCAGATTGCCCTGCTGGAATGTTCGATGAAAGTCGCCGAGTGGGTGGTATGGTCTACGATCCATCAGGTGACTTAACGAAGCAAGTGCAGATGCTTGTGAGTGAATTGTCGAGAAAATTAGAGGACGAACGACAAGCCGAGGCAGCAGTAGAAGTTTCTGGCGACGTAGCCAGCTAGCGAAGGCCGTAAAGCCTGACTGACCGCCTGTCCGTCGCTCACGGCCGCATGAATTCGTAATCGCGGTCTTCGAGATTCTCGATGGCGAATTGCAGCTCGGCACGGATATCCTGCAGCGGCCGGCTGGCTTTCAGGATGCGGACCGCTTCGGTGATCAGGTTGCTGGCGACGGTTTCTGCCGGCACGCCGCTCGTTGCGGCTTCCGCCAGTGCGGCCTCGACGTGACGATTCACCATTTCCCAGGCGCTCATAACCGGCTCCAGTCTTTTCGGACCCCGGCAGGATGCCATGCCGGCAGACCACCGCGTTGATATGGCGCAAGGCGGTCAGGTCTCTCCGGCGGGCTGTGACGCCGCGGGCAGGGCAGAGGTCAGCACGTCCTGCACCATGTCGGGCAGCAGGGCGACATGCTTCAGCGCGGCTTTCAGCTGACTGCGCCGCATGTCGCTGAGGCCGGCCGGATCGACCCGGCTGCCCGGGTCCCGGCCCGCGGCAAGATCGGCAATCTGCTGTTGCAGGATGGTTTCCAGCAACAGCGCATGGGCGGCCGTCAGGCCGGCTATGTCGCTTTCGCCGATCAGCCCGACGGCGCCCACCGCACGCAGGCGATCTGCCGTGCCGGTCGCGGCGGTGCCGAGTTTCAGTGCCATCAGGCGGGCGGCGCTCACCAGCGGCAGCAGGCCGCCGAGCTTGAGGTCGATCCGGCCATCATGGTCGGTTTTCAGCTGCCCGAAAAATCCGAGTGCAGGATGCAGCTGCGCGGACTGCTCGGCCAGCTGGCGCAGGAACAGCGGCGAGTTGCGTGCCGCCGCCAGCGCCTCGAAACGCAGGGCCTCGCCCAGCCGTAAGGCGCCGTAGACCGGCTGCAGGTCGTAGAAGATATCGACATTCAACAGGGCTTCCGGCGTATGCCGGCCGATCCATTCGGTCACGCGGGAGCGCCATTGCCCCTGCGCGCCGCGCCAGGCGGTGTTCTTTGCCATCACGCCGCCTTTGCAGAATGGCACGCCTGCGGCGTCCAGCAGCGCGTTGATGCGTTCGGCGACGCGGACATACCATCCGTCGTCCTCGCTGCTGCCGGCATGGATGATGGCATTGTCCTGATCGGGTTTGAGCAGGCTTTCGCCGCGACCGCCGGAGCCGAGAATCAGCATGCACCTTGGCGCCGGTGCCGGATTGCCGGCGCGGTTGAACTCGGCTTCGACAATGGCGCTGGCGCGGGCGGTGATGTCGGCATAGATGCCCGAGATCACCGCGGCCACGGCCGGCGCGTCCGACCCTTCCGCCAGCAGCGTGGTGGCGAGCTGCGGCAGGGCCGTGCGGGCATGGCCAAGTTCTTCCGCGGTCTGCGCGACATCCAGTTCATCGGCGATCAGCTGCGAATCCTGGGCGCGCAGGCGCAGCAGGGCGCGGGCGGTCAGCATGCCGACAAAACGCCCGGCATTGTCGGTCACCGGAAGGTAGCGCAGGTTGAGCCGGCGCATGCGGCCGATGGCGCGGAACACGAATGCGCTCTCGTGGATCGCCACGATCTCGCGGGTCATCAGATCTTCCGCGGTGAGATGCAACGCCCGGGCC
>JAEYSS010000137.1 GCA_023434425.1 Pseudomonadota bacterium
CCAGTATACGGTCCCCGCCGCCACCTACAAGACGCGGTAACTGTTAGTGGCCTACAGCATCTGCCTGATTGGCGAGCTTAACGTCGCCCTTCGGGATACGGATACTGTCGATGAAGTCCTGCATCTCCTTCGGAGGTGGAGCCGTCATCAGACTGACCACATAGGTGACAATGAACGCCACCGGCATGCCGAACATGCCGCAGGAGATGTTCTTGACCCCGAACCACAGCGGCATGCCATAGAACTGGGTCATCACCAGATAGTACACGCACATGCCATAACCGGCCAGCATACCGGCGACCGCCGCAGGGCCGGTCGTGCGCTTCCACCAGATGCCCATCACCAGCGCCGGGAACAGGCCCGAAGCGGCGATCGAGAAGGCCCAGGCCACCATCGCGAGGATGGTCGAGGGCTTGGTCGACGCCGTATAGGCCGCGATGATGGCGACGATGACCAGCAGCACGCGGCTGATGATCAGGCGACGCTTGGTCGGGGCATGCGGGTCGATCATGCGGTAGTAGATGTCGTGACTGAGCGCGTTGGCGATGGCAAGCAGCAGGCCGTCGGCCGTGCTGAGCGCCGCCGCCAGACCGCCGGCCGCGACCAGACCCGCGATGACATACGGCAGACCCGCGATTTCCGGCGTGGCGAGCACGATGGCATCGGCCGCGATACGGAATTCCGAAAGCTGCAGGATACCGTCGTTATTGCCGGTTACGCCTTTGCACATCGCGAAGCGGACAGCGGCATCCGGGCGGTCACAGGTACCGACCAGGCCGATTTCACCCCACGACTGCACCCAGCTCGGCAGCGAAGCCACCTGCTGACCGATCACGTTCTGGTAGACTTCCAGCTTGGCGAAGGCAGCATAGGACGGCGCGGTGAAGTAGAGCAGGAAGATGAAGAACAGGCTCCATGCCACCGACTGACGGGCTTCACGCACGCTCGGCGTGGTGAAATAGCGCATCAGGATGTGCGGCAACGACGCCGTGCCGACCATCAAGCAGAGGATCAGCGCGAAGAAGTTCATGCCGTCGGTGAAGTTCATGTTGCCTTTGGCATCCGAGAACACCGCCGTGTGGCCCTTGACCACGCCGAGGGCCGGTTCCAGCGCCTGGATCTTTTCCAGGGCCTGACCGTACATCAGCTGCGGGATCGGCACGCCGGTGACCTTCGCCGACATGATCACGACCGGGATCAGGTAGGCGATGATCAGGATGATGTACTGCGCCACCTGGGTCCAGGTGACCGCACGCATGCCACCCAGCATCGAGCAGACCAGGATGCCGGCCAGACCGACGAACACCGCCAGCTCGAACGAGATGCCGAGGAAGCGCGAGGCGATGATGCCGACGCCGAAGATCTGCGCCGTCACGTAGGTGAACGAGGCCGAGACCAGCACGATCACGCCGGCGAAGCGGGCAAGATTGCCGCCATACCGGGCGCCGAGGAAGTCAGGCACCGTGTACTGGCCGAACTTGCGCAGATACGGCGCCAGCAGGATCGACACCAGCAGGTAGCCGCCGGTCCAGCCCAGCACGAAGGCGAGGCCGTCGTAACCGAGCAGGTAGAGCGAGCCGGCCATGCCGATAAAGGAGGCCGCCGACATCCAGTCGGAACCCGTGGCCATGCCGTTGTAGAGGGCCGGAACCTTGCGGCCCGCGACATAGTATTCGCCCATTTCAGCCGTGCGCGAGATCACGCCGATCAGCGCGTAGACGCCGACCGTCATGAACACGAACAGATAGCCGATGACCTTGTTCGACACGCCCATCTGTTCGAGGATGGCGAGCACGATCACGAAGGCGGCAAAGCCGCCCGTGTAAATCCCGTAAATTTTACCGAGGTTATCGATAAAACTCTTACCCCCGGTTTGTGTGTTGTTAGCCATGGTGGCGTTCCCCCTGTTATTCGTCTTCGGCGACGCCGAATTCCTCGTCGATCGCATTCTGCTTCGAGGCGAACCAGAACAGCGACACGACGAAGGCGATCAGCGAACCCTGCGCGGCCATGTAGAAGCCGAGCGGGAAACCGAGAATGCGGATTCCGTTCAGCTGCGGCGCGAAGAAATGCACCACGAAGCTGAAGAAGAACCAGATGGCCAGCATCGTCCACATGAGGCCGGACGTTCTGGCCCAGTAGGCCTTGGCCTTTTCCGGAGTTAGGTCTGACATGAAGCGCTCCTGCCCCTTGTTGTTTGTGATATCGTTACGTCCGGGACGACGAAATTTACGCCGAGTCCGGCTGCCGACAGTATAGGAGCGCTGATTCAGACGGGCCCATTAGACCAAAGTTTAATTCAATGAATCCGCGTGTTTACACAGAATATGCACCTGGGGGGCATTTTGCTGCATCGCATCAAAGAGTTTTTCTTTCCACCGACGGTTTCGACCCCGGAGGAACTGCGTGTTTTCGTCGCCGGAGAGGCGGCGTATCTGGCGCAGAAGACCGTGGTTGGCTACTGCCGGGTCAAGACCATGCAGGACTACGAGAAGTTGCTGACCGAGCCGGCGTTTCGGGACCAGCATGAGGTCTGCAGGTGGGAAGCCTATGCCAGTACGCTGGGCGACGTCCTGATCCTGACGGAGGCCTGGCTGCGCCCGGCCGAGAGCGAGGCCCGGCGGCGCCTGGCCGAGTCGCTGGCGGCCCTCTATCCCGCCATCCTCAACGAATACGTACCTGGACACCGCCAGGACTGGACCGACAGCATCGCCGCCTTCTCAGCCCGCTTCGCGCTGGCCCGGACGGTCGAGCCGCTGCCGCCCGAGCAGATTGTGACCGCGTCGGCGGCCCTGATCCACGAACAGGTGCCGATCGCCGACCGCCTCAAGCGCAACGATCTGGAGGTCATCCGCGGCGATCTGCGGCTGCATATGCTGGCGGCGCATGCATCGATGCTGAAACGCTTCCGGCGCGACACGCTGGTGGCGGCCTTAACGCAGTGAGCCCGGGATGCGGCGCTCGCTGATCGGCGGGGTGGGTCATATCCTCGCCCGGCTGCGCAGCGCCGCACCGGTGCCGGGCGCCGTGACCCTGGCCGACGACGAGCCCCTCGCCACACTGCCGGGACTGCTGTTCGATACCGAGACCACCGGGCTCGACGTCGCGCGCGACCGCATCGTGTCGATGGCGGGCCTGCCATATCACGGCGGCAGCGCCGACACTCTGCCGCCGCTGGACCTGCTGCTGCATCCTGGCATCCGCATTCCGAAAGCCTCGACCGCCATCCACGGTATCGACGACCGCATGGTGGCCACCGCCCCGACGCTCACGCTGCTGTGGGGCAGTATCCAGCATGCCTGGCATGGGCGCGTGCTGATCGGCCACAATATCGGCTACGACATTGCCATGCTGCAGCACGAAGCCTCGCGGCATCGCCTGCCCTTCCATGCCCCGGCCGGTGCGCTGGATCTCGGCCTGCTCTATGCCGGACTGAAACCGCGCGCCCCGCAGATCACCCTGGAACGGATTGCCGAGGAATTTTCGGTTGCGCTGGATAACCGGCATTCGGCTACGGGAGATGCGGAAACCGCCGCCGGCATCTGGCGCCGCATGCTGCCGGCGCTCGGCCGCATCGGCGTCGCGACGATCGGCGACGCACGCCGGCTGATGCAGCGGCAACGCGATCTGCTGCAGCGCCAGGAACGCGCCGGCTGGGCGCTCGACCTGCTGGCGCCGCGATGACGCTGCCGCCCGCACTGCCAGACCTGGAGCCATATCGCCGTCGCGTCACAGCGATCATGCGTCACCCCGTCAGCGATATCGGCGCCGATGCCACGCTCGCGGACATCGCCCGCCATATGACGGAGAACGCCCATGGCAGCCTGTTGGTGCGCGATCGTTTCGACCGGCATGTCGGCATCCTGACGGAGCGTGATGTCATGCGTGCGCTGGGTCGCGACGGGGCCCGGGCGTTGCATCTCACCGCGGAAGATCTGATGACCCGCGAGATCGTGGCGATCCACGAGAGCGCATTCGTGTTCCGCGCCATCGGCCGCATGCGCCGGCTCAACCTGCGCTATCTTCCGGTGACCGACAATGCCGGGCGTTTTGTCGGCATGCTGACCGCCCGCGCCCTGCTGCGCCTGCGCGCCCAGGATTCGCAGCTGATCGCCGATGAACTGGATGTGGCGCAAACCGCGGCAGACCTCGGCCATGCCCGCACCGCGCTGCCGCAGCTCGCCACCACGCTGCTGGCGGAAGGATCTGATGCGCCGGCAGTGGCGGCGGTGATCTCGGGCATCTATGCCGACATCACGGCCCGCGCCAGCGCCATTGTCGAAGCCGAATTCAACCGTGCCGGCGATCCGGCACCGGCGCCATGGTGCATGCTGATTCTCGGCTCCGGCGGTCGCGGCGAAAGCCTGCTGAAGCCCGATCAGGACAATGCCATCATCCATGCCGGCAGCAGCGAGGACGACGGGTGGTATGCCCGCGTCGCCGAACGCATCAACGCGCTGCTGGACGCCGCCGGCGTGCCGTTCTGCAACGGCGGCGTGATGGCAAAGAACACCGCCTGGCGCGGCGCGCAGGGGCAGTGGCGCTCCCGCGTCACCGAATGGATCGGCCGGCATACGCCGGAAGCCCTGCTGAATGTCGACATCTTCTACGACCTGCAGCCGGTTTACGGCGCCCTGCGGCTGGGCGAGGCGCTGCGCTTCGAGGCGCTGGCGGCGGCCCGCAACTCTCCGCTGTTCCTGCGCCAGCTGGCCGAGCAGTCCGCGCAGCTGCATCCTGCACTCGGATTTTTCGGGCAGCTGAGAACCGACACTGACGGCCGCATCGACCTCAAGCTCGGCGGCCTGCTGCCGCTGGTGAGCGCCGCCCGCCTGATGGCACTGAAACTCGGCACGGCCGCGACCGGCACGGCAGACCGCCTGCGTGCGGTGGGCGCCACCGGACTGATCGGCGAAAGCGACATTACCGGCCTGACGGCCGCCCATGCGCTTCTGCTGGAAACCATCCTGCAACAGCAGATTGCCGATCTCGCCGCGGGCCGCGATCCGGGCAGCCGGGTCGATCCGGCCGGCCTGAGCGACCTGCGGCGCAGCCAGCTGAAAGCCGCGCTGAAGCATGTCGCCCTGCTGCCCGACATGGTGCAGGGCGTGCTGACCTCACCCCTGCCCGCCGCGTCGCAGCCCGCCGCAGAAACCTGACCGCCTTGCGCCATATCAAGGCGGCGGTCTGCCGCCATGGCATCCTGCCGGGATCCGAAAAGACTGGAGCCGGTCATGAGCGCCTGGGAAATGGTGAATCGTCACGTCGAGGCCGCGCTGGCGGACGCCACAACCGCCGGCGTGCCGCCTGAAACCGTCGCCAGCAACCTGATCACCGAAGCGGTGCGCATCCTGAAAGCCAGCCGGCCGCTGCAGGATATTCGCGCCGAACTGCAATTCGCCATCGAGAATCTGGAAGACCGCGATTACGAATTCATGCGGCCATGAGCGACGGACAGGCATTCCGTCAGGCTTTGCGGCCTTCGCCATCGGGCTGCACCGCGAGATAATCAGTCTGTCAGCGTTGCCGCGAGTTTCTTCGGCGCAATCAGGCGATAGCTGCGGCGCACCAGTTCCGTGACCTCCTTCCAGTCCACGCGTCGGTCGAGCCACATGCCGACCCAGCCCTTGTGGCCCAGATAGGGTGGCACGAAGAAGCGGTCGGGATCGGCCTGCACCAGCAGTTCCTGGCTGCCCTCCTGCGCCTTGCACCAGACGGCGTCGCGTTCGTCGATGGCGCTTTGCAGGGCGAAGATTTTCCCGCGGATACGGTAAGTCGGAATCTCCCAGGTCTCGCGCTCTTCCGCCTCGGGCAGCGCCATGCATAGCGCGCGCAGCCGGTCGGTCGGCCCGCGCGGCTTCAGCTTGCGGACGTCGCTCTGTTTCGGCAAAACTTAAAACATCGTGGGTTCACGAGGATCGATAATGCGGTATCCGCGCAGATCAGGCTGCTTAATTTCTGCGCCATACTCGATAGCCAACGCGACACCCTTCACGTATGTGTCGAGCAGACTATCAACCGCATCTCTGTCGTATGCTCTCCTGTGCTTACCGTGAATTGCACGAAACTCGCGCTCTCCTGAGAGCCCCGGCCCAGCATACAGATATTCGAAATCTGCCTTCTCAAAGTCATCGCGTGCGAAATTTGCCAGCGCGATTGAACATGCGACGTTAATTTCAGTTTCATCCGGGCGATGAGACATGCGGAAACCCGGCATCACAACAAATGCTTTCTTGTCTCTAACACGAACCATGGGGGCTTTAATGCCTACATAGACATTTTCACCCTTGACCCTGCCGACAACTACCGCAGTAAAGCCAATGCGATAGCATTTTGAGGTATTCGCAAGCGCATAAGTCGCGATCTTCTCAATCGCATCTGCGTTGTGTTGGCGCCCTTTTGGATTGCCTGCGGTCAGGCATCCAAGCACTGCTTGATCCAGCGTGCAGCTACCCTCAAAAAGAGGGTACGACCAATTAATACTTGGGTTGTAATTGAAGCCGCCACCGCGTTTTCTCAAATATTCGTTGAGAAGCCAGTCTGCGACAGAATACCGAGTTGCTCTTGTTGGTTCGGAACCTAAAGCCCTTGCAGCATCAAGGACATTTAACATCAAGACGCCAGCCATACTCCGACCTCCGAGTCGAATCTACTAAAGATACCCGGAAACGCTGCGTAAAGCCATTGAAGTGATCTTTTATATCTTCATTCCGAATTCTAAGAGCCAGCCTCCCCGTCGGTCGATCCGCGTTCCAAAGCGCATCCCAAGGAGATCCTTCCTCGTGCGTCATTTCTGAAAGTTTCCACGCATCATAGACATGATAAAATTCATAAATCGACTTAACGAAATCGACATGTTCCAAATTTTCTAAAGGCTTAACCAGCTCCCTCGTACCTGTATATATATCCAAGCGCTGAGCCCGGCTGGTAATGGGCTCTTTCTTAAAATTCTTAAATTCATCTCTTATTACTTTAACAACTGGCCCATACTCCCATGCCTCAAAATCCTGCCGCACAAGTGGCATATTGTTCATTGCTAGGAACCAGCCATGAGCAAAGTACATTATTTTTAAAAGAGACATCTGGGTCAGTGGCTGGCCGCGCTGATCCGCCATGTCTAGGAGCAGGTTTGCAACCGCTCTCGCATCGTATGGGGGACGATCTTCCATTTTAATGCCGACCCCTTGACCGCGACTCACCTTGAGCAATTGTTATTCTCGATGACGCGCTGGAGCAATTCACAAAATGCGTACAAAGCGGGAAAATACCCGCTAAAATAAGGACTTGGCCGTTTAAAACAAACTGCCCTGCCGCTCATCCTTCGGCGGCGGGCGGAACAGGTCGCAGCGCACCGGCACGCGCTTCTCGTTATAGCCCAGCCGCTTCACCGCCATGCGGAAGCGCTGCGCGATCAGGTCGGCGTAAGCACCGTCGCCGCGCTGGCGCTCGCCGAAATTCGCCGTGTAGTCGCGGCCGCCGCGCGTCTCCTGGATCAGCTTCATCACCTTGGCGGCGCGGTCGGGATAATGCTCCTGCAGCCATTCGCGCCACAGTTCTTTCAGTTCGAGCGGCAGGCGCAGCAGCACCCAGCCGGCCTCGCGGGCGCCAGCCTCAAAGGCGGCTTCCAGGATGCGTTCCACTTCCATGTCGTTGATCGCCGGGATCAGCGGCGCCGTCATCACGCCGCAGGGAATGCCGGCGTCGTTCAGCATCCGGATCGCCTCGATCCGTTTGCCCGGCGTCGAGGCCCGCGGTTCCATCACGCGCGCCAGATGGCGATCCAGCGTGGTGACCGAGAGATAGCATTTCACCAGGCCGTCTTTCGCCATGTCAGACAGGATGTCGAGATCGCGGGTGATCAGGTGGTTCTTGGTGACGATGGTGAGCGGATGCCGCGTCTCGCACAGCACTTCCAGCACGCTGCGGGTGATGCGCTGGTCGCGCTCGACCGGCTGATAGGGATCGGTGTTCGTCCCCATCGCCATGGCGCGGACTTTGTAACTCTTCGCAGCCAGTTCCTTGCGCAGCAGCGTGGCGGCATTGCGCTTGACCATGATCTCGGTCTCGAAATCGAGGCCGGGCGAGAAACCGAGATAGGCATGGGTGGGCCGCGCAAAGCAGTAGATGCAGCCATGCTCGCAGCCGCGATAGGGATTGATCGAGCGGTCGAAGGAAATGTCGGGCGAGTTGTTCCAGGAAATGATGCTGCGCGTCGCGTCGTCATGCAGATGCGTGCGCAGCGGATCGGCGGTTTCCAGACTGTCCCAGCCGTCATCCTCGCGCTGGCGCGTCTCAGCGTCGTAGCGGCTGCGCACGGCCGAGACCGCACCACGCCCGCGCCGCGCATCGGGATGCGCGTGGTCGGCGGTGCTGGAAACGGCGCGGTCTGTCGGTTTGCCCATGCCCGCGATGATAGCGCACCATGGGAACATTTCAAGAACTCTCCAGGCGCGGAAAACTGCGCTTCAGTCCCTGCCCCCGCCGGCTTTAAGCTGACTCATGGCGTTCAGGAACCTGCCGCTCGAGACCGTCTACCAGCTGCTGGAGCCCGGCCCCGTCGTGCTGCTGACCACGCGCGACAGGAAAGGCCGCACCAATGTGATGACCATGTCCTGGCATATGATGATGGAATTCACGCCGCCGCTGGTCGGCTGCGTGGTCAGCAGCGGCAACTACAGTTTTGCCGCGCTGCGCCGGACAAAGGACTGCGTCATCGCCATTCCGGCACGCAGGCTCGCCGCCAGGGTGGTGAAGATCGGCAACTGCTCGGGCCGCGACGTGCCCGACAAATTTGCCGCCGTCGGCCTGACGCCGAAGCCGGCTGCGAAAGTGGGTGCTCCGTTGGTGGCGGAATGTTTCGCCAATCTGGAATGCCGCGTGGCGGATACCCGGATGGTGGCGAAATACAATATGTTCGTGCTGGAAGTGGTGAAGGCCTGGATCGATCCGACGCAGAAGAATCCGAAGACCATCCACCACCAGGGTTACGGCCGCTTCGCCGTCGATGGGCGCATCATCCGGCTGACATCTGAAAAGGCCTGATCACAGTTCGATATTGTAGCGCACGAAAGGCGCCCGCTTGGCGACGCGCTCGTACAGGCGCCGGGCGGTGCCGTTGAACTCCTCGGTCTGCCAGTAGAGCACCCCGGCGCCTTTTGCCTTCGAGGCCGCGGTAACGGCGGCGATCAGCCGGCGGCCGATGCGCTTGCCGCGCGCCTCCGGCACCACGAACAGATCCTGCAGATAGACATTGCCGCCCATATTCCAGGTCGAGGGATGCAGGAAATACTGCACCAGCCCCAGCGCCTGCCCGCCGTCCCAGGCGATCAGGCCCTCGATCGGATCCCTGGGATCGATCAGGCGGGTCCAGGTAAAATCGGTGACGGCCTCGGGGACGGATTTCTCATAGAAAGCGAGATAGCCGCGCCACAGCGGCTCCCACTGCTTGCGCTCGGTGCTTGCGACGGGACGGATGACGATATCGGACATGGATGCGGGATTCCTTCGGATCGACTGCGATCCGATTACCCCGCCGGCGGCCCCAGGGTAAGCGCCAGTTCCGGCAAATCCGATGGAGCCAGTTCTACAGGATTAGTTTATTGGCCACCGCCGCGCCGCTCATGTTCGCGCAGACGCGGAAACAACTCGACGAAATTGCACGGCTTGTGCCGGTAGTCGAGCTGGTCCTTCAGGATCATGTCCCAGGCATCGCGGCAGGCGCCTGGAGATCCCGGCAGCGCAAACAGATAGGTGCCGCGCGTGACGCCGGCGGTGGCGCGCGACTGGATCGTGGAGGTGCCGATCTTCTGGTAGCTGAGCATGCGGAACAGTTCGCCGAAGCCCGGGATGCTCTTCTCGTAAATACCCTCGAAGGCCTCCGGCGTCACGTCGCGTCCGGTCACGCCAGTGCCGCCGGTGGCCAGAATCACATCCACCGTGTCGTCGTCGATCCAGTCGTTGAGCTGGCCCTGAATCTCTTCGATCTCGTCCCTGACGATGGCGCGCGCCGCCAGCATATGCCCGGCCCCGGTCAGCCGCTCGGCCAGCGTGTTGCCGGATTTGTCATCCTCGAAACTGCGGGTATCCGACACGGTCAGCACCGCGATGCGCACCGGCACGAACAGACGCTTGCCCTCGGCATCGACGAAAGACGCCGTATCGATGGAAGACGGGGGCTGAAGTTGAGTCATGGCGGGCTCCGGACTGCGATGTCGTTAACCTA
>JAEYSS010000193.1 GCA_023434425.1 Pseudomonadota bacterium
CGCAGTTGGCGTCCCCACGGGGATTCGAACCCCGGTTTGCGCCGTGAGAGGGCGCCGTCCTGGGCCTCTAGACGATGGGGACCCACAAGGCGCGGGAACCGGCCCGCGCGAGGTCGCACCAGATACAGGAGGCCTCCCCGGGGCGCAAGCGTTTTCCCCCGGCGGGCTGAAATAAGCCGAGATTCCCCAGCCGCTTGGCCGTGCCCATTGGCGTGCCGGCCGGGGCGCCGGAAGCCCTTGGCAGGGCGACTCTTTTGGCGCTTATTTTGTCAAACGAGACGCTTGCATCGGAGTCTTGGCTGGGTATAGTGCGCGCCTGCAACCGGCACCCCGCCGGTTGGTCGTTCCGGGCCTTCAGGTCCGGGCTTCGCCGGGTTCCCCGGCCTTACCGGATATACCGGCGCCGAGCGGGCGTAGCTCAGGGGTAGAGCACAACCTTGCCAAGGTTGGGGTCGAGGGTTCGAATCCCTTCGCCCGCTCCATTCTTCTCTTCGCTCCCCCGTCCTTTCCAGACTGCCTCTTTCGCGGCGCAGCCTTGCGCGCGGGGTCTGCCGGGCTAATCTCCTGCGGCATGCCGAGCCGTCATCGCCCCCCGCCGTTCACCGACCCGCGCAGCCTGGCCGTGCTGGCCTTCAGCCTCGCGGCCTGTTTCGGCATCTCGGCGCTCGGCGGCGCCATCACCGCCGGGCCGGTGAAGAGCTGGTATCCCACGCTGATCAAGCCGGCGCTGACGCCGCCCGACCTCGCCTTCCCCATCGTCTGGACCCTGCTCTATGCGCTGATGGCGGTGGCCGCCTGGCGGGTGTGGCGGCAGGTGGGCCTGAAGGCGGCGCGCGGCGCGCTGGCGCTGTTCGGCCTGCAGCTGCTGCTCAATCTCGGCTGGTCCTGGCTGTTCTTCGGCCAGCAGCAGATCGGCCCTGCTGTGGCCGAGATCGCGCTGCTGTGGCTGGCGATTGCCGGCTGCATCCTGCTGTTCGCGCGGCATGACCGCATCGCGGCGGCGCTGCTGCTGCCCTATCTGCTCTGGGTCAGCTTCGCGGCCTGGCTCACCTTCGCGATCTGGCAGCTGAATCCGGCCTGAGGCCGGGCTGGACACGGCCGATGTTGACGTAGGCGCGCCAGCTTCTTAAGTCTGGTAGTCATGATCCAGGAAATGAGCCAGCGCAGCCGCGACATCCTGCGACTTGTGGTCGAGACCTATATGACGACCGGCGAGCCGGTCGGCTCGCGCTTCATTTCCAAGAAGCTGGAACACCGGCTGTCGCCCGCCAGCATCCGCAACACCATGGCCGACCTGGAAGAGGCCGGGCTGCTCTATGCGCCGCATACCTCCGCCGGCCGGCTGCCCACGGAAAGCGGGCTGCGGTTGTTCGTCGACGGGTTGCTGCAGGTCGGCGACCTGACGCAGGACGAGCGCAGTTCCATCGAGGGGCGCTGTGCCGCCTCGGGCCGCGGCTTCCAGGATGTGCTGAAGGAGGCGACCGGCGTGCTGTCGGGCCTGTCGGGCCATGCCGGGCTGGTGGTGGCGCCGAAGGAAGACGCGCCGCTGCGCCATGTCGAATTCGTGCCGCTGGCGCCGGGCAAGGCGCTGGTGGTGATGGTGTCGGAATCCGGCCAGGTCGAGAACCGCATGATGGATCTGCCGGCGGGCCTGACCGAAGCGGCGCTGGCCGAGGCCGGCGAATTCCTGTCGCAGCGGCTGAAGGGCCGCACCATGGGCGTCGCGCGCAGCGAGATCCTGCACGAGCTGCAGCAGCGCCAGGCCGAGCTGGACCAGCTGGCCGCCCGCGTGGTGGAGGCCGGGCTGGCGGTCTGGGGCGGCGCCGACGCCGAGCGTGGCGGCACGCTGATCGTGCGCGGCAGCGCCAACCTGCTGGACGACGTGGCGGCGATGGCCGATCTGGAACGCATCCGCAATCTGATGGAAGAGCTGGAGAATTCCGAGGAGATGCTGCGCCTGATCGACCTGACCCAGGGCGGCGAAGGCGTGCGCATTTTCATCGGCTCGGAGAATACGCTGTTCCGCCGCGCCGGCTGTTCGCTGATCGTGGCGCCGCTGCAGAACCAGCAGCAGCGCATCGTCGGCGCCATCGGCGTGATCGGGCCGACCCGCATGAACTATGCTCGCGTGGTGCCGATGGTGGATTTCACCGCCCAGGTGGTCGGACGACTCATCGGTTGACTTTTGGGGCGAATTTCCGGGGAACTTACCGCCTCCCTCTTTTATTTCCGTGCCACCGTCCGTATATGCAGGGCCTTAAAGAGAGACCCCGATGAGCAAGAACGACCGTATCGAACCGACCCTCAATACCAGCCCGCTGACCCAGCAGGCGGGCGCCCAGCCCGGCCATCACCAGCCGCCGCGCCAGGATCCCGCGCCGGCGCCGGAGGCGCCGCAGCTGACTCCGAATGCCGAGCCGGCGGCCGCGGCCGGCACCGATGCGCTGTCGAAGGCGCAGGCCGAGATCGCCGAACTGAAGGACCGCCTGCTGCGCACCGCGGCCGAGAGCGAAAACCTGCGCAAGCGCATGGAGCGCGAGAAGGAAGACGCGCTGAAATACGGCGCGGCGAAATTCTCGAAAGACATCCTCACCGTGGCCGACAACCTGCGGCGCGCGATCGAGAACGTTCCGAAGGCTGAGTCCGAGACCAGCGAGCCGGTGCGCAATCTGGTCGTCGGCATCGAGGCCACCGAACGCGAGCTGCTGACGGTGTTCGAGCGCCATGGCATCACGCGGATCGATCCGAAGGGCCAGCGTTTCGATCCCAACCAGCACCAGGCGATGTTCGAGGTGCAGGATCCGACCCAGCCTGCCGGCATCGTCGTGCAGGTGATCGCCGCCGGCTACATGCAGCATGGCCGCCTGCTGCGCGCCGCGATGGTCGGCGTGTCGAAGGGCGGGCCGACGCCGGAAATCCAGCCCGGCCAGTCGATCAACACCCAGGCGTAAAGCCCGCCTCCTGATTCGCGCCGAATTGTCGTGGGCGTCACTTGCCCCGACAATTCGCCGCAATCATCCGGCTTTGTCAAAAAACCGCAATCTGCTTCGCCGATAGTCTCCCCGCAGTCAGAGGCTGGGGATCGACCGTTGGACATGATGACTTCCGAGGCGCTCGAGACCATCGGCACCATGGCCGTGGCCCTGCCACCGGTCCACGCCACCATGCGCTGCGAGGATGTCGACCTGCGCTTCCAGTCCGATCCCGATCTGGGGGCGCTGGCGGTGGTGCAGGATGCGCGGCCCGTCGGCCTGATCAACCGCTACGACCTGATCACGCATCTTTCACGAGACTATGGTCGCGCGCTGTACGCGAAGAAGCCGGTCTCGGCGCTGATGGATCGCGTGCCGCTCATCGTGGATGCCAGCATCAGCGTCGACCGGCTGGAAAGCCTGATTGCCGACGAACACCAGAGTGCCTTGCTGCGCGGCTTCATCGTCACCCGCAACGGCCGCTATTACGGCGTCGGCACGGCGTTATCCCTGCTGCAGCTCGGCATGGCGCGCAGCGAACGGCGCAACCGCGCGCTCGACCGCGCCCGCCAGCAGGCCGAGGAAGCGAGCTTAAGCAAGACGCGCTTCCTCGCCAATATGAGCCACGAGCTGCGCACGCCGCTGAATGCCATCATCGGCTTCGCCGAGGTGATCCAGAAGCAGCTGCTCGGCCCAATCGGCAATGCGCGCTATGTCGAATATGTCGACGACATCCATTCGAGCGGCCAGCATCTGCTCAGCCTGATCAACAACATCCTCGACATGTCGAAGATCGAAAGCGGCAGCTGGCGCATCCAGCCCGAGATGACCGATCCGGTCGAGATCATGGAGGCCTGCCTGCGCACCTTCCGCGAACGCGCCGAAGGCCGCGGCGTGTTCATGGCGATGGCGGTGGATGCCCGGCTGTTCGAGGGCTTCGTCGATCGCCAGGCCCTGCGCCAGATCCTGCTCAACCTGATTTCGAACGCGGTGAAATTCACCCCGCCGGGCGGCCGTATCGAGGTCGGCGCGCAGCCGCTGGACGACGGCGCCTTCGCCATCTGGGTGAAGGATACCGGCATCGGCATCGCGCCGGAGCATATCCCGGTGGTGCTGGCACCCTTCGGCCAGGTGGAAAACGACCTGACGCGGCAATACGAGGGCACCGGCTTAGGTTTGCCGCTGGTGAAATCGCTGGTCGAGATGCATGGCGGCCGCTTCACGATCCAGTCCACGCCCGGCGACGGCACCACCATCCGCAGCGAATTCCCGCCGCCGCCGATATTCGGCGACAGCCTTGCGGCTACGTCACCCGCCGCAGCGTCAGATTGATCCGTCCACCGCCGGGCACCAGGCGGCTGGTGCCGGGCAGCACTCGGTGGATGCCGTGGAAGGCCAGCCGCGCTGCGCCGCCCAGCACCAGCACATCGCCCGAAGACAGTTTGAACGAACGTGTACTGCCTTTGCGAGACGTGCCGCCGAGCCGGAACAAAGCCTCGTCGCCGAGTGAGATCGACACCACCGGCGCCGAGAAATCCGCCTCGTCGCGATCCTGGTGCAGGCCCATCTTCGCGGCCTCGCGATAGAGATTGATCAGGCAGGCTTCCGGTGCCGGCGCCTCCGGAGCGACCGCCCGCCAGACATCCAGCGCAATCTGCGGGATCGCCGGCCAGGCCTGCCCAGTCTCGGGATGCTGCGCGATGTAGCGATAGCCGCGGTCTTTATCCGTGTACCAGCCGAGCGCGCCGGCATTGCTCATCGCCACGCTCATCTTCTGGCCGCTTTTCGGCATCGTCGCATGGTAGACCGGCGCGGCCTCCAGCACCGCCTGCACCTGCTGCATCAGCTCTTTCTGCCGCGCGGCATCGAGAAAACCGGGCAGCAAGCGGAAACCGGGCAGCGGCGTGAAATCGGCGCCCGGCATCACACGGCCTTGCGCACCGCCTGCCAGGACGTCCAGCTGTAGACGATCAGCGCACCCCAGATGCAGGCGAAGGCGATGGCATGCGCCATCGTAAAGGTCTCGTTCCACAGCAGCACGGCGAGCAGGAACTGCAAGGTGGGCGACAGATACTGCAGCAGGCTCATGGTAGCGACGCGCAACCGGCGCCAGCCGGCGGCGAACAGCACCAGCGGTGCGGTCGTCACCGGCCCGGCCAGCAGCAGCAGGAGATGCGTCCAGGCATCGGCGCTGCCGAAGGCGCCCTGCCCGCTCCAGACCAGCCAGCCCAGATAGGCCAGCGCGAACGGCAGCAGCACCATGGTCTCCACGGTAAGCCCGATCAGGCTGTCGACCGGGAAGCTTTTGCGGATCAGGGCATAGAAGCCCCAGCTGACCGCGATGATCAGCGACAGCCAGATCGCCGAATCGGCATTGCCGATCAGTACGGCGACGCCTGCCGCGGCAAGGCCGAATGCACCCCACTGTACGCGGCTCATCCGCTCTTTCAGCACCAGGCGGCCAAGCAGCACGGTGAACAGCGGATTGATGTAATAGCCCAGGCTGCAGGCGATCACCTGGCCGCGGTCGATCGCCCAGACGAAGACCAGCCAGTTGGCCAGCAGGAAGACGGCGGTGGCGGCCAGTGCCTTGCGCAGGCGCGGGTTGCGCAGCACGGCCAGCCATTCGGCCCGTTTGCCGAGGACCAGCAGGATCGCGAGGCAGAGCAGGCAGGACCACAGAACCCGGTGGGCATTGAGTTCCAGCAGCGGAACGCCGACAGCGCCCACGGCCTTGAAATACAGGGGTGAAATTCCCCAGAGGAAATAACCGCCCAGGCCGAATCCGATCCCGGCCCAGGGCAGTGCCCGGGCGGCGGCGGGCGGCGCCGGGGCGGCGGACTGGCCCGGAATCGCGGTCTCGGTCATCGTTTCCTCACAGCCGGGGCGGGCAGAACCGAGCATAGTCCCCGGATCGCCATGGCTTTTATGGACATTTTTTGCCCCGCACCCGTTGCGGGACCGGGGTAGCCCACTTACATACCCGGCGAACAGTTGAACCGAAAGGGGTCCGCCGCCGCGCTTGGATCAAGGCCGCCGCGGACTGCCGGAAAGAGGAGTGACGACATGGCCAAAGTTATTGGCATCGACCTGGGTACCACCAATTCCTGTATCGCCATCATGGATGGCAAGTCTCCGAAGGTTGTCGAGAATGCCGAGGGCGCGCGCACCACGCCGTCGATGGTCGCTTTCGCCAAGGATGGCGAACGCCTGATCGGCCAGCCAGCCAAGCGCCAGGCCGTCACCAACCCGGAGAACACCCTGTTTGCGGTGAAGCGACTGATTGGTCGCCAGTTCTCTGACGATGCGACCCGCCGCTTCACCGAGATGGTGCCGTACAAGGTCGTCAAGGGCGACAACGGCGACGCCTGGGTCGGCGTGCAGGATAACAAATACAGCCCGAGCCAGGTTTCGGCCTTCATCCTGCAGAAGATGAAGGAAACCGCCGAGAGCTTCCTCGGCGAGAAGGTGACGCAGGCTGTCATCACCGTTCCGGCCTACTTCAACGACGCGCAGCGCCAGGCCACCAAGGATGCCGGCCGCATCGCCGGTCTCGAAGTGCTGCGCATCATCAACGAACCGACGGCTGCCGCGCTGGCCTATGGCCTCGACAAGCAGTCGGACGGCAAGAAGATCGCGGTCTACGATCTGGGCGGCGGCACCTTCGACGTGTCGATCCTCGAGATCGGCGACGGCGTGTTCGAAGTGCGCTCCACCAACGGCGACACCTTCCTCGGTGGTGAGGACTTCGACCTTCGCCTGGTCGACTACTTCGCCACCGAATTCAAGAAGGAACAGGGCATCGACCTGCGCAGCGACCGTCTGGCGCTGCAGCGCCTGAAGGAAGCTGCGGAAAAGGCCAAGATCGAGCTGTCGTCCTCGACACAGACCGAAGTCAACCTGCCCTTCATCACCGCCGATGCCTCGGGTCCGAAGCATCTGGTGATGAAGCTGACCCGCGCCAAGCTTGAGGCGCTGGTCGACGACCTGATCCAGCGCACCGTCGAGCCCTGCAAGAAGGCGCTGAAGGATGCGGACCTTTCGGCTGGCGACATCGACGAAGTCGTGCTCGTCGGCGGCATGAGCCGCATGCCGAAGGTGATCGAGACCGTCAAGCAGCTGTTTGGCCGCGAGCCGCACAAGGGCGTCAACCCGGATGAAGTGGTTGCCATCGGCGCCGCCATCCAGGCCGGCGTTCTGCAGGGCGACGTCAAGGACGTGCTGCTGCTCGACGTGACTCCGCTGTCGCTTGGCATCGAGACGCTGGGTGGCGTGTTCACCAAGCTGATTGAGCGCAACACCACGATCCCGACCAAGAAGAGCCAGGTCTTCTCCACCGCCGAGGACAATCAGGGCGCGGTGACGATCCGGGTCTTCCAGGGCGAGCGCGAAATGGCGGCCGACAACAAGCTACTGGGCCAGTTCGACCTGGTCGGCATCCCGTCGGCGCCGCGTGGCGTGCCGCAGATCGAGGTGACCTTCGACATCGACGCCAACGGCATCGTGCATGTCTCGGCGAAGGACAAGGGCACCGGCAAGGAGCAGCAGATCCGCATCCAGGCGTCTGGTGGCCTGTCGGAAGACGACATCAAGAAGATGGTGAAGGATGCCGAGGAGCATGCCGCGGAAGACAAGAAGCGGCGTGAATCCGTCGAAGCGAAGAACCAGGCTGAAACCCTGATCCATGCCACCGAGAAGACCATCGCCGATCTGGGCGACAAGGCTCCGGCCACGGAAAAGGGCGAAGCGGAAGCCGCCATCGCCGAGCTGCGCAAGGCCATCGAGGCCAACGATGCCGAGGCCATCAAGACCAAGGCGCAGAACCTGAGCCAGATTGCCATGAAGCTGGGCGAAGCGCTGTACAAGAACCAGGGCGAAGGCGGCGACGCCGGCGCCGATGCAGCAGGCGGCGGTGCGTCGTCGGCTGGCGGCGGTGGCGAAAGTGCCAAGCCCGATGACGGCGTCGTCGATGCCGAATTCGAAGAAGTGAAAGACGACAAGAAGAAGAAGTAAGCCTGCGGGCAGACCGGGCGC
>JAEYSS010000199.1 GCA_023434425.1 Pseudomonadota bacterium
ACCTTTTCGGCCACGGCGGCGGCAATCCACTGGTTCAGCGACACGCCGTCCTGTTTGGCCAGGCGGGCTGCAGCGGTCTTCATCGAAGCGGGCAGCTTCAGCGGGTAGGTCGCTTTGCTCATGGGGCGATCTCCTTCAGCATTTGTGCCGGTGGCAGGACGGCAATTCCGAATCGTTCGGTTGCAGCGGCAAAATCGCGCAGGTTATGCGTCACGATGGCGTCCGCACGGCCGTTCACGGCCGCCTCGAGCACCATTTCATCGGCAGCATCATGCAGCTGCGGGCGCCACAGGAAGTGAACCTCCACCGGTTCTGCCGCTGCAGCGAAAGCGGCAAGAAAGGCTGTGATGGCGGTTTCGTCAAGTCCATGGACCAGCCGGTGTTCCGCACGGGTCAGGACGGCCTCATATTCCAGGAACAGCGCCGTGGTGCAGAGCGGTCTGGCGTTACCCATCGCGACATGCCGAAGCAGGGCGTTGCTGGCGCCGTGCCGGCTGCGCAGCCCTGCCACGATAATACTGCTGTCCAGAACGAGTCTCTGCATATCCTGCATGATGTGACATCCTATAGGATATCCATAAGAATCTGATTGCAGTTTATATTCCCATATACTATATATGTTCTCACACCCTGTCAAGGAGTGAGAGCCATGACCTCCGATCCAGTCACTGCCGCCGAGACTACAGCTGCCAACCCCACCCCCTCCGGCCGCAAACGGCCGGTCGCCGTCCCCTGGCGCGACATCGCCTGCCGGCTGGCCGAGGGGGCGAAGCCGGCCGCCGTCGCCGCCGATCTGGGGCTGCAGGAAGAGCGCATCTGGCGCCATCTGCGCAAAAGCCTGCGGTTTCGCTTTTATCTCCGGCAGGCCATGGAGCGGCAGCGCCTGCTGGCCGGGCTGCAGCTGGCCACTTTGGGCCAGACCGCCTTGCTGTCGCGCGGCCTCCAGCCGGAAAGTCTGGATGGCGATCTGCTGCGCCTGCTGGACGAGGCCGCGCAGCGCCAGGAACCGGGGTGCGATCTGGCGCAGCAGATCGAACAGCTGGGTAAAACCGGCGAGCGTCCGCCGAATATGGCCTTCCGCCGCCGCATGGCGGAGGAGAAACGGCTGATGGATCTCCGGGTGGAGACCTGGCGTATCCAGGAGGCCGCGCGCGCGGCGGCCGCGACGGCGCCTGCATCGCCGGAGGCGGAGGTTCCGGAGCGACCCGAAACGAACAGCGGCGAACCCGTACGAAGCGCTACGAACGCCAGCGAACCCGTACGAAGCGAAACGAACACCAACGAACCGCTGCGAAGCGAAACGAACGCCGGCGAACCCGTACGAAGCGAAACGAACGCCGGCGAAGCGCCACGAACCGCCGCGACTCCGCCCGAACCGCAGCCAGCCCTGCGGCTGCAGTGGACGCGCCCGCCCAAACCGCGGCAGCCGCCGATGCAGGCTTTGCCGCCGGGACGCGACGGCGTGCCGGATTCTTAACGAAATCGGCGACCGGCCTCTTGTAGCCTGTGTCCGGCTTCCCACATTTCCGGTGAGCAACGGGGCCCGCCCGTGACCTGCCGCCTGCGGGGGTCGTCATCCGAACCGGGCCGCCAAAAGGAGTCTCGATATGGATTTCGAAAAATACACCGAGCGCAGCCGCGGCTTCCTGCAGGCGGCGCAGACCATGGCCCTGGCGCGCGGGCATCAGCGTTTCGCGCCCGAGCATCTGCTGAAAGTTCTGATCGACGATCCGGAAGGCATGGCCGCGGGTCTGATCAAGACCGCCGGCGGCCAGCCCGAGGTCGTGAAGGCGCGCAACGAAGACGCGCTCGGCAAGATCCCGAAGGTCGAGGGCGGCGGCGCCGGCAATCTCTATCTCGCGCCGGAAATGGCGCGCCTGTTCGAAGCGGCCGAGAAGCTGCGCGAAAAGGCCGGCGACAGTTTCGTTGCCGCCGAGCGCCTGCTGCAGGCGCTGGCCATGCAGGCCGGCACCCCGGCCGCCGATGCACTGAAGGCCGGCAATGTCACGCCGCAGGCTCTGGAGAAAGCGATTCAGGATATGCGTAAGGGTCGCAAGGCCGACTCCGCGTCGGCCGAGCAGGCCTACGATGCGCTGAAGAAATACGCCCGCGACCTGACCGAAGCCGCCGAAAACGGCAAGCTCGATCCGGTGATCGGCCGCGACGAGGAAATCCGTCGCACCATCCAGGTGCTGTCGCGCCGCACCAAGAACAATCCCGTGCTGATCGGCGAACCCGGCGTCGGCAAGACCGCCATCGTCGAGGGCCTGGCGCTGCGCATTGCCAAGGGCGACGTGCCGGAAAGCCTGAAAGACAAGCGCCTGATGGCGCTCGATCTCGGCGCCATGATTGCCGGTGCGAAATTCCGCGGCGAATTCGAGGAGCGCCTGAAAGCCGTGCTGGCCGAAGTGACGTCTGCCGAGGGCCAGATCGTGCTGTTCATCGACGAACTGCACACGCTGGTCGGCGCAGGAAAAGCAGACGGCGCGATGGATGCGTCGAACCTGCTGAAACCCGCGCTGGCGCGCGGCGAGCTGCATTGCGTCGGCGCGACGACTCTGGACGAGTATCGCAAGTATATCGAGAAGGATGCGGCGCTGGCGCGGCGCTTCCAGTCGGTCTTCGTCGGCGAGCCGACGGGGGAAGACACCATCTCGATCCTGCGCGGCCTGAAGGAAAAATATGAAGTGCACCACGGCGTGCGCATCACCGACAGCGCGATTGTCGCCGCCGCCACTTTGTCGAACCGCTACATCACCGACCGCTTCCTGCCGGATAAAGCCATCGATCTGGTCGACGAGGCGGCTTCGCGCCTGCGCATGGAAGTCGATTCCAAGCCGGAAGCGCTGGACGAACTCGACCGCCGCATCATGCAGCTCAAGATCGAGCGCGAGGCGCTGAAGAAGGAGACCGATCCGGCCTCCAAGGACCGTCTCGGCAAGCTGGAAAAGGAACTGGCCGACATCGAGGAAGAATCGGCCGGCCTGACCGCCGCCTGGCAGGGCGAGAAGGACAAGCTGGGCGACGCGCAGAAGCTGAAGGAACAGCTGGATGCGGCGCGGCTCGATCTGGAGCAGGCGCAGCGCAAGTCGGACTGGAACCGCGCCTCGGAGCTTTCCTATGGCGTGATCCCGGAGCTGGAGCGCAAGCTGCAGGACGCCGAAAAGGGCGGCGGCAAGGACGCCAAGCAGATCGTGCGTGAAGCCGTCACCGAAAGCGATATCGCCGGCGTGGTGTCGCGCTGGACCGGGATTCCGGTCGACAAGATGCTGTCGGGCGAGCGCGAGAAGCTGCTGAAGATGGAAACCCGTCTGGGCACGCGTGTCGTGGGCCAGGATGATGCGCTGGTCGCGGTGGCCAATGCGGTGCGCCGTGCCCGTGCCGGCCTGCAGGATCCGAACCGTCCGATCGGCAGCTTCCTGTTCCTTGGGCCCACCGGCGTGGGCAAGACCGAACTGACCAAGGCGCTGGCCGAATTCCTGTTCGACGACGACAGCGCCATGGTGCGCATGGACATGTCGGAATACATGGAAAAGCATTCGGTCAGCCGCCTGATCGGCGCGCCGCCGGGCTATGTCGGCTATGACGAGGGCGGTGCGCTCACCGAAGCGGTGCGCCGCCGGCCCTATCAGGTGATCCTGTTCGACGAGGTCGAGAAGGCGCATCCCGATGTGTTCAACGTCCTGCTGCAGGTTCTGGACGATGGGCGGCTCACCGACGGTCAGGGCCGCACGGTGGATTTCAAGAATACCGTGATCATCCTGACGTCCAATCTGGGCAGCGAATATCTCGCCCGGGCGGAAGGCGAGCAGATCGACGAGGCGACGCGCCATCAGGTAATGGAAGTGGTGCGCGCCAGCTTCCGGCCGGAATTCCTCAACCGGCTGGATGAAGTGATCCTGTTCCGCCGCCTGAGCCGCGACAACATGACCGGCATCGTCGATATCCAGCTGATGCGGCTGCGCAAGCTGCTGGCCGACCGCAAGATCGAACTGAAGCTGGACGAGGCGGCGAAGAAATGGCTCGCCGATGCCGGTTACGATCCGGTCTATGGCGCGCGGCCCCTGAAACGCGTGATCCAGCGCGCGCTGCAGAATCCGCTGGCCAGCCAGATCCTGGAGGGCACGATCCCGGATGGCGCGACGGTCAGCGTGAGCGCCGGCGCGCAGGGGCTCACTATTCAGGGCCGTGCCGTGGACGTAGCCGCGGAGTAATAAACGGAAAGGGCCCCGGGAAACCGGGGCCCTTGCGGTTTTGTCTAAGTATTTTCGTGGGGGGCCCCGGGGGGGGGTG
>JAEYSS010000219.1 GCA_023434425.1 Pseudomonadota bacterium
AATCTCACCGAATACAACTGGCCGATCGGCATCCGGCGCGAAGGCCGGGTCAATTCCACCGTGATCGCCAAGCCGCGCGAAGTGAACCGCTATTGCGCGCCCGACCGGCTGGGGCCGAATGAATTTATTCGCGTGCAGTTGAAATCCAGCTGGTTCCCGCTGGGCGAATGCGAGCTGAAAAACCGCGGTACTATGGAAATCTACCGCGAGAAAAGTGCCGAGACCGACAGCGGCGAAGTCACCCGGGTGAAATGCTACGGGGGCCGGTAACACGTCTTCTTACGGCCGCAGCAGGGCCCAGCGCCAGATCGTGCCGTCGTCCGGGTCTTCTACGGCTTCCACCAGGGTGAAGCCGCGTTTGCGCAGGATCGCCGTCGAGGCGTTTTCCTCCGGCAGCGTATGCGCCAGCACGGCCTTCACGTCGTATTCGTTGAAGGCGATCTTCAGCAATTCGCGCGCCATCACGCTGGCCGCGCCCCGGCCCTCATGGCCGGGGAAGGTAAAATAGGCGATCTCGATCAGGCCCTGCACCGGCGGCGATTTGAAGGCGCAGGTGCCGAGCAAGACATTGTCGCTGTCACGCACTGCGAAATAACTCAGCCAGGGTTCGGTGGCGCCGGTTCGCGCATAGAGATCAAGCGTCGCGGTCGCCACTTCAGCGACGAGATCCGCCACTTCGGCATGGTTCGGATGCTCGGCCAGCACGGTCGCCGGGTGAGTGGCCAGGCTTTCCAGATACGGGGTATAGAGCGGCTTGAGCGTCAGCATGAGGCGGTTCTGGCCGATCCGCGTCCTGCCTGCAAGCCTTCAGCGGCTGTTCAGCCAGTCCAGCAGTGTCGGCAACACCACCTGCGGTTTGCGCACCCAGCGGAAATGATCGATGCCATCGATACCCATGGCTTTGGGGTCGAGATGATGGCGGCTGACGGCCGCCTGCGGAATCTTGGCAATCAGATCGTCGGTGGCGCGTTTCGGCGCGAAGAAATCGCCCTGCAGCGAGATGGCGAGGACAGGCAGGGTAACTCCTGCCAGTGCACCCTTGTGATTGATGCGGTCGCGTCCGAGGATGAAGTCCCCCGTACGGGCCTGCCGCGCCCAGTCGGCGATGACGCCACGTGCTTCCCGCCCGGCGAAACGAAAGGCCTTGCCGGGAAAGTGACCGAGCAGGCGGGCCGTCAGCACTGCGGCCTGACTATAGAGCCAGAAGCCGACGCCCCAGAGTTTCCAGTGCACCGAGCTGATCGCGACAAGGATCAGGCCGGCCAGTTGGTCCTGGTCCTGGCCGGCATGGAGCATGCTGACCTGCCCGCCGAGCGAATGGCCGAACAGATAAACCGGCGCACCGGTAAAGCGCGCTTTCACGGCGGCGACGGCCTGCGGCCAGTCTTCGGTCAGCAATTCGTGATAGCTGTAATCATAATCGCGGCCGGGCAGGCGACCACCGGTTTCCTCATGGCCGCGCAGCTCGGCGACCGCGACGTTATAGCCGGCGTCGCGCAGCGCGATGGCCAGCGGCGCGTAATAGCCGGCCTTCACGCCCATGGCGGGCTGGATCAGGATGGCGGGAGCAACAGGCTCGGCAGCGGCATAGACCTGCAGCGCGAAGCTGGTGCCTTCGCGGCGCTGTAAACGGATGATCTCGGGCGTGTGGGTCATGGCGCGATCAAGCCACGACGCGTCGGCGTTCGCAATTACCAATCAGGTCGTAACGCAGCGGCATGCCGTTGCGTTACCACAAAACGTCATGGCCGGGCCCACGAAACGCTTCCTGGCCGGCCATCTCATGCAGACCTACGAGAGATCCTCGGGTCAAGCCCGAGGATGACGATGGAGTGAACTACTCCGCCGCCGTCGCCAGCGGCGCCGAAGGATTGCGGAAGGTCGCCAGCAGTTTGGCTTCCTTCTCCTTTGCCGCCGTCAGGTGCCGCAGCTTCACATGGCCGTAGCCGCGGATATCTTCGGGGATCTTCGCCAGCTGCACGGCGAGTGCGTGGTTCTCCGGCGTCATCCTGGCGCAGAGTTCCTCGACCAGCGTGAAGTAATCCTCGATCAGCTGGCGTTCGGTTTTGCGCTCTTCGGTATAGCCGAAGATATCCAGTCTGGTGCCGCGCAGCCCCTTGAACTTCGCCAGCAGCTTGAATGCCTTGAACATCCACGGACCGAACTGCTTCTTCTGCGCGATGCCGGTTTCCGGATCGGGCGGATTGAGCAGCGGCGGCGCCAGATGGAAGCTGAGCGTGAAGTCGCCTTCAAACTGCGTGTTCAGCTTCTTGAGGAACTCGCCGTCGGTATACAGCCGCGCGACCTCGTACTCGTCCTTGTAGGCCATCAGCTTGTAAGCGTAGCGCGCGACGGCTTCCGCGAAGCCGGTCATGCCCTTTGCCTTCTGCTCAGCGGACCGCGCCTTTTCCACCAGCGACTTATAGCGCTCGGCGTAAGCCTCATTCTGGTATTGCACCAGACGCGGCGCGCGATCAGCCAGCAGTTCGTCCACCGTCTTGGCAAAGGCCTTCGGCTCAAAGGTCGCGACGGTTGGCCGGGCGATGTCTTCCACCGCCTTGGCGTCCTGCGCGTACAAGCGGCCCCAGTTCAGCGCCGTCTTGTTGCTTTCGATGGCGGTGCCGTTCAGTTCGATGGCCTTGAGCAGGGCCTCCAGCGACACCGGGATCAGGCCGCGCTGCACAGCGTAGCCCAGCATGAACATGTTGGTGGCGATGGCATCGCCCATCAAAGCCGTCGCGATCCGCGTGGCTTCAACGAATTCCGACAGGTTGTCGCCGGCCGAATTGCGGATTGCCTGCGCCATCTGCTGGTCGTCCAGCTGCAGGTTCGGGTTGAGTTGGAAGGCCGCGGTGGGCGTCAGGTGCGTGTTGATCAGCGCCCGCGTATGGCCCTTCTGCATTTTTTCCAGTGCGGCGTCGCCGGCGGCCACGACCATGTCGCAGCCCAGCACCAGATTGGCGCCACCGGCCGCCACGCGCACGGCATGGATATCGTCCGGATTCATGGCGATGCGCACATGGCTCAGGACGGCGCCGTTCTTCTGCGCCAGGCCGGTGAAGTCAAGTACGCTGGTGCCATAGCCCTGAATGTGGGCCGCCATGCCGAGGATCTGCCCGATGGTGACGACGCCGGTGCCGCCGATGCCGGTGATCAGGATGTTGTAGGGCTGATCCAGCGGCGCGATCTCGGGAGTTTTGAGGCCGGCGAACAGGCCATCTGCCTTGTCGGCCGGGTTCTGCTGGATTTTCACCTTGGCACGTTTGACTTTGCCGCCCTGCACCGAGACGAAGCTGGGGCAGAAGCCCTTCACGCAGGAGAAATCCTTGTTGCAGGACGACTGGTTGATCTTGCGCTTGCGGCCCAGTTCGGTTTCCTGCGGCTCGACCGAGACGCAGTTGGATTTCACCGAACAGTCGCCGCAGCCCTCGCAGACCGCCTCATTGATGAAGATGCGGCGATCCGGATCGGGGAAGGTGCCGCGCTTGCGGCGACGGCGCTTCTCTGCGGCGCAGGTCTGGTCATAGATCAGTACGGTGCAGCCCTCGATCTCGCGCAGTTCCTTCTGCACGGCATCGAGGTCGTCGCGGTGATGGAAGGTGGTGCCCGGCGCCCATTCGGTGCCGACCGGATACTTGTCCGGCTCGTCGCTGACCAGTGCGATGCGGCGCACGCCTTCGCCATAGACCTGCAACGAAATCTGCTGCGGGGTCAGCTGGCCGTCATGTGGCTGGCCGCCGGTCATGGCGACCGCGTCGTTGAACAGGATCTTGTAGGTGATGTTCACCTTGGCCGCGATGCTGGCGCGCAGCGCCAGCAGGCCGGAGTGGAAATAGGTGCCATCGCCCAGATTGGCGAAGATGTGGTTGTCTTCTGTAAACGGCGCCTGACCGATCCAGGGGGTACCTTCACCGCCCATCTGCGTAAACGTTGCGGTCGAGCGGTCCATCCACAGTGACATGAAATGGCAGCCGATGCCGGCCACCGCGCGGCTGCCTTCCGGTACGCGGGTCGAGGTGTTGTGCGGGCAGCCCGAGCAGAAATACGGTGTGCGCTGCGTCTTGCCGATGCTGCTGGCCGCGGTCTCGCGCTCCTTCTGCTCGATGAAGGCGATGCGCTCCTCGATGCGCGGGTTGGTGCCGTAGCGCTTGAGCCAGGTGTACAGCGCCTTGGCGACGATTGCCGGAGATATCTCCCCGGCCGAAGGCAGCAGCCAGTTGCCCTGCGCGTCGAACTTCCCGATCACGCGGGGGCGCACATCTTCACGCCAGTTATATAGCTGTTCCTTGAGCTGGTTTTCGATGACCGCGCGTTTTTCTTCAACGACGATCACTTCTTCCAGGCCTTCGGCGAAGTGGCGGGCACCTTCGCGCTCCAACGGCCAGACCATGCCGACCTTGTAGAGGCGGATGCCCATATCGGCAGCCATTTCCTCGGTGATGCCGAGGTCTTCCATCGCCTGGCGCACGTCCAGATACGACTTGCCGGTGGTGATAATGCCCAGCCGCGGGCGCGGGCTGTCGATGATGATCTTGTCGATCTTGTTGGCGCGTGCGAAGGCCAGCGCGGCATAGGCCTTGTGGCGCTGCAGTCGGTCTTCCTGTTCGAGGATCGCATCGGGCCAGCGGATATTCAGCCCACCCGCCGGCATCTCAAAGTCTGTCGGATAGGCGATCTGCAGACGCTCGGGGTCGATGGAGACGCTGGCCGAGCTTTCCACCGTCTCGGTCTGGCACTTAAAACCGACCCAGATGCCGGCATAGCGCGACATCGCCCAGCCGATCAGGCCGAAGTCGATGAATTCCTGAACGTTGGCCGGATGCAGCATCGGCATCATCGCGGCCATCATCATGTGTTCGGACTGGTGCGCCACAGTGGAGGAGGCGGCGCCATGATCGTCGCCGCACAATGCCAGCACACCGCCATGTTTCGAGGTGCCGGCAGAGTTGGCGTGTTTAAACACGTCCATAGAGCGGTCGACGCCCGGACCCTTGCCGTACCAGATCGAATAGACGCCGTCGTATTTCGCCTTGGGAAACAGGTTGAGCTGCTGGCTGCCCCAGATCGCGGTGGCGGCCAGATCCTCGTTCACGCCAGGCTGGAACTGGATGTGATTGTCTTTGAGATATTTGCGGGCTTTCCAGAGCTGCTGGTCGAACAGGCCCAGCGGCGAGCCGCGATAACCGGAGATGAAGCAGGCGGTGTTGAGCCCGGCGGCGAGATCGCGCTTTCGCTGCAGCATTGGCAGGCGAACCAGCGCCTGCGTACCGGTCAGGAAAACCCGACCGCGTTCGAGGGTGTACTTGTCGTCCAGCGTGACATTCGCCAGCATCCGGTGCTCCTCCCGCTACCGTAAGCGCCGATCCGGCGCGCCTGCTGCCAATTAGGTCAGCATTGCTTACCTAATTATAGGGCGGTCGCCTCGCTCGGTCGAGGGAAAACCGCTTCAGGCAGGGCCGGTTGCTCTTTCAAGTGATTCTGGTAGATAGCGCGGTACAGTCAACGTGGCACAGCCCATCCCGGATCGAATTCATGGCCATTCTGCTTACCGGTGCAGCCGGTTTCATCGGCTTTCACGTCGCACAGGTTCTGCTGCAGCGCGGCGAAGACGTGATTGGCCTGGATAATCTGAACGATTATTACGATCCAGCCCTGAAGCACGCACGACTAGAGCAACTTCGGGAGCATAACGGTTTCACATTTTTCAAAATCGATATTGCAGAGCCTGATGCAGTGCGGGATGCGGTCAAAGGTTTCGAGATCGACCGCATCATTCATCTCGCCGCCCAGGCGGGTGTGCGCTATTCGCTGATCAACCCCTACGCCTATATCCGGGCCAATGTGCTTGGCCATACCGTGATGCTGGAATTGGCCCGCAGCCTGAAAAACTGCCGGCATTTCGTCTATGCGTCGTCATCTTCAGTTTACGGCGGTAATACCAAGCTGCCGTTCGCGGTCGAGGATCGAGTCGATTCGCCGGTCTCGCTCTATGCCGCCACCAAGAAGGCCGACGAGCTGATCAGCCATGCCTATTCGCATCTGTTCGGTTTTCCGCAGACCGGCCTGCGCTTCTTCACGGTCTACGGCCCCTGGGGCCGGCCCGACATGGCGATGTTCATCTTCACCAAAGCGATTTTCGAGGGCCGCCCGATCCAGGTCTTCAACAACGGCAATATGAAACGTGATTTCACCTATATCGACGACATCGTGAATGGCGTGATCAAGACGCTGGACAATCCGCCGCCGCCGAACGAGCAGGGCCGACCCTACCGGCTGTACAATATCGGCAATAACCGGTCCGAGCCGCTGATGCGCATGATCGAGTTGATCGAGAAGGAAGTCGGACGCAAGGCCGAAAAAGAGTTTCTGCCGATGCAGGAGGGCGATGTGCCAGCCTCGTTCGCCGATATCTCGGCGATCCAGCGCGACACCGGCTTTGCGCCGACCACACCGATCGATGTCGGCATTCCGCGCTTCGTCGACTGGTACCGCCGCTACCACAATCTGGTGGGATGAACCTTTGAGCGAAGTGCCGCAGATCAGCCCGGACAGCATCGATCCTAAAGTGGTCGAGGTGATGGTGCTGCAGGGCATTCCGCATTGTGCGGCGCTGGGCGTGCGGGTGATCGAGGTCAAATCGAGCCATGTCACCCTGTCGCTGCCCTACAATGCCGATCTGGTCGGCGATCCGGTCAGCGGCATTCTGCATGGCGGCGCCGTCACCTCGCTGATCGACAGCGTTGCCGGCATGGCGGTTTTTGCCGCGCTATTCGCCGCACAGCAGAAGCTGCAGGCCATCGCCACACTGGATCTGCGCATCGACTATCTCAAGCCGGCGCTGGCGCAGAAGGAACTCTACGCCACTGCCGAATGCTACAAGCTGACGCGCTCGATCGCATTTGCGCGCGGCCGCGCCTATCACCCCGAAACCCCCGACGATCTGGTCGCCAACTGTGTCGGCACTTTCATGATCGGCTCGTCCGACAAGCCGCCGCTGCCTAAAGATGCCAAGGTGCCGGGAGTGAAGCCGTGAGTGTCGATTACGAAAAGCTCATCGCCGAAGCCCGGGCGCAACGCGATTTCACCCCCTTCCTGAATGCGGTGCCGTATTTCCGCTTCCTCGGCCTCAGCGTGAAGCCGGGCGAGACCGAGGGCGAACTGATCTGCGTGCTGCCCAGCGATCCCAAACTGATAGGCAATGCGCGGTTGCCAGCCTTGCACGGCGGCGTGGTCGGCGCGCTGCTGGAATCGGCTGCCATCGTGCAGCTGATCTGGTCGGCCGAGACCGACCGCATCCCCAAGATCATCGACCTGCAGGTCGATTACCTGCGCTCGGCCCGTCCGGTTGAAACCTGCGCCAGAGCGGTCATCACCAAGCATGGCCGACGCGTCGCCAATGTGCGCGCCGAGGCCTGGCAGGACGATCCGGCCAGGCCGGTGGCCGCCGCGCACGCCCATTTTCTGCTGGCGTAATCGTAATTCCGCCCAATTTCCCGGCTGTATTCGCCGGCCCGGTGCCTTTGCCGCACTGGTCAAACCGACCCATCCTGCCCATATACTGGAGCGGTTATAAAAAGAGGTATCTCCCCCATGGCGAATCAGCCTTCCCCCACCGTTTCGACTGCCAGCGCAGCATCCGCCAACGACCTCGGCGTGCTGCCGGTCTGGGATCTGACCGATCTTTATCCCGGCCTGGAGTCGTCAGAGCTGAAGCGCGATCTCAGCGCCGTGGCCGAGCGCGCCGCGAAGCTGGAGCAGCAGGGGAAGGGCAGGGTCGCCGATGCCACTGGCGAGCAGCTGGCCGGCATGATTGCCGAATACGAGGCGCTGCAGGATCTGATCGGCCGTATGTATTCCTATGCCTCGCTGGCCTATGCCGGCGATATGGCCGATCCGAAGGTGGCCGGCTTTTACCAAGACATGCAAGAGAAGCTGAACGACATCGGCACGAAGCTGCTGTTCTTCACGCTCGAGATCAACCGCATCGAGGAAATCGCGCTCGAAAAGAAATACATGGAATCCGCTCAGCTGGCACATTACCGCCCCTGGCTGCGCGATCTGCGCCTGTTTCGCGACCACCAGCTGGATGACGAACTTGAGCGGCTTCTTCACGAAAAAGCGGTGGCTGGCAGAGCCGCCTGGAACCGGCTATTCGACGAAACCATGGCCGGCCTGCGTTTTCCCTGGGGCAAGGAACAGCTGACCGCCGAGCAGGTGCTGCACAAGCTTTCGGACAAGGACGCCAAAACCCGCAAGCTGGCGGCCAGGACGCTGGCGAAAGTCTTCAAGCAGAATATCCGGCTGTTCGCCCTGATCACCAACACGCTGATCAAGGACAAGGAAGTGGAAGACCGCTGGCGCAAATACCCGACGCCGGAGGCCTATCGTCATCTGTCCAACTGCGTCGAGCCCGAAGTGGTGAACGCACTCACCGACGCGGTTACGGCGGCCTATCCGAAACTCTCGCATCGCTATTACAAGCTGAAAGCGAAATGGATGGGTGGGAAAAAGCTCAATTGGTGGGACCGCAATGCACCGCTGCCGGAAGACAGCGACCGCGTGATCGGCTGGGACGAAGCGCGCGAGACCGTGCTCAAGGCCTATGGCCGCTTTTCGCCGCAACTCGCCGATCTCGGCAAAAAGTTCTTTGACAATGCCTGGATCGACGCCCCGGCGCGGCCGGGCAAGGCGTCGGGTGCGTTTGCGCATCCCACGGTGCCCAGCGCACATCCGTATCTGCTGCTGAACTACCAGGGTCGCACGCGCGACGTGATGACGCTGGCGCATGAACTGGGCCATGGCGTGCACCAGCTGCTAGCCGCGGAGCAGGGTCCGCTAATGGCTGATACGCCGCTGACGCTGGCCGAGACCGCCTCGGTCTTCGGCGAGCAACTCACCTTCCGCGCGCTGCTGGATGCCGCCGGACCGGAGCGCCGCAAGATCATGCTGGCCTCCAAGGTGGAGGACATGATCAATACCGTCGTGCGGCAGACGGCCTTCTTCAAATTCGAGCGCAACCTGCATGCGGCACGGCGCGAGGGCGAACTGACGCCCGACCGTATCGGCGAGATCTGGATGGGCGTGCAGAACGAAAGCCTCGGCCCAGCCCTGAAGCTGGATCAGGATTACAGCAGCTTCTGGTGCTATATCCCGCATTTCGTGCATTCGCCGTTTTACGTCTATGCCTACGCTTTCGGCGACTGTCTGGTGAATGCGCTCTACGCGCGCTACCAGGATGCGGAGCAGGGCTTCCAGGACAAGTATTTCGCTATGCTCAAGGCCGGCGGCACGCTGCGGCATAAGGAACTGCTCGAACCTTTCGGGCTGGACGCGTCCGACCCGGCCTTCTGGTCGAAGGGGCTTGGCGTGATCGAAGGCTTCATCGACGAACTCGAACAGCTCTCCTAGATGACTGAACGCGACACTCCGCTCGGCCGCGTTCGCCGCTACGCCAGGGTCGGCGCCTCGGTCGGCGGGCTGGCGGCGCGGCTCGGTGCGGAACGCATGCTCGGCGTGAAGATGGATCGCGGCAGGCATGCGGCCGATCTGCGCGCCGCGCTCGGCGGCCTGAAAGGTCCGCTGATGAAGGTGGCGCAGATCATGTCCACCATCCCGGACGCGCTGCCCAAGGAATACGTCCAGGAACTGGCACAATTGCAGGCCAATGCGCCGGCCATGGGCCAGGCCTTCGTCAAACGGCGCATGGCGGCCGAACTCGGGCCGCAATGGCAGGCGCGGTTCAAAAGCTTCGAGCTTGCGGCGGCGGCTGCGGCCAGCCTCGGTCAGGTGCATCGCGCCACCGCGACAGACGGCCGCGCCCTGGCTGTGAAGCTGCAGTATCCCGAGATGGCCTCGGCGGTGGAAGCCGATCTGCGACAGCTGAAACTGATCTTCAGCATCTATCGCCGCTATGACCCTGCCATCGACACGCGGCATATCCACGACGAGATTGCCGCGCGCCTGCGCGAGGAACTCGATTACGAACTCGAAAGCCGCCATATGCGGCTCTATGGCGCGATGCTGAAGGACGAGGCCGGCGTGCATGTGCCGGAAGTCGTGCCGGAGCTGACCACCAAACGCCTGCTGGCGATGACATGGCTGGAGGGGTGCCGGCTGCTGGACTTCAAGGACGCGCCTATCGAAACCCGCAATGCCATTGCGCTCAATCTGTTCCGCGCCTGGTATGTGCCGTTCTACCGCTGCGGCGTGATTCATGGCGATCCGCATCTGGGCAATTACACGGTGCGCGACGATCTCGGCATCAACCTGCTGGATTTCGGCTGCGTGAGAATCTTTCCGTCGAAATTCGTTGGCGGCGTGATCGATCTCTATCGCGCGATCTCGACCGATGACCGTGCGCTCGCCGTGCATGCCTACGAGACCTGGGGCTTCACGGGCTTAAGCAACGACGTGATCGACACGCTCAATCTTTGGGCCGAATTCGTCTATGCCCCACTGCTGGAGGACCGTCCGCGACGGATCCAAGAAATGGAAGCCTCCGGTGTCTATGGCCGCGAAGTGGCCGAAAAGGTGCATCACAGGCTGAAGGAACTGGGCGGCGTGACGCCGCCGCGCGAATTCGTCTTCATGGATCGCGCCGCCATCGGGCTGGGCGGCGTATTCCTGCACCTCGATGCCGAGATCAACTGGCACCGGCTGTTTCACGACCTGATCGAAGGCTTCGATGTCGCGGCACTGGAAAAGCGTCAGAAAGCGGCCCTGAAAGTCGCTGGGCTCCAGGCGCCTTAAGTCTTCGCGTCCAGCACGCTGCGCAGCTTCTCGGCCAGATCGGCGCGCCGGTAGGGCTTGCTGAGGAATTCGACGCCGGGCGGAATTTCCTCGTTGCCTTGTACAGATCCTTTGGCGAAGCCCGAGGTCAGCACGACCTTGATGCCGGGACGCTGGCTACGCGCCAGCATGATCAGCTTGGCGCCGCTGATGCCGCCCGGCATCACCATGTCGCTGAAGACCAGATCGACCGTCGCTTCATGCTTCAGGATGTTGAGTGCGACCTGGCCGTTGTCGGCCTCCAGTGTCTGGTACCCGAGCTGCTTGAGCTGCGTCACCACCACCTTGCGCACATCGGGATTGTCTTCCACCACCAGAATACATTCGCCGCCGCGCGGCTCGGGCCGCGAGGCCGCAGCAATCTGGCTTGCCTCGGCGGCGTTTTCCGGGGCGCGCGGCAGATAGAGCCGTACCGTCGTGCCATGGCCGTGTTCGCTGTAGATCTTGATATGGCCGCGCGACTGCCGTGCGAAGCCGTAGACCATGCTCAGGCCAAGCCCGGTGCCGGCGCCGACCGGCTTGGTGGTAAAAAAAGGCTCGAAGGCGCGCGACAGCGTTTCGGCTGTCATTCCCATGCCGGTATCGGAGACGGCGGTCATCACGTAGTGGCCCGGCACCACTTCTGCATTGGCGCGACAGTAATATTCATCGAGCATCACATTCTCGGTCTCGATGGTGAGTCGCCCGCCGGCCGGCATGGCATCGCGCGCATTGATCGCAAGATTCACCAGTGCCGCGTCGAACTGGGCCGGATCGGCAAAGGCATCGTCCAGGTTGGCGGCAAACGCCGTCCTGATCTCGATGGTTTCGCCCAGCGTCCGGCGCAGCAGGTCGATGGTTGCGGCGACACGGGTGTTCGGGTCGAAGCGTTCGGCTTTCAGCGACTGCCGCCGCGCAAAGGCCAGCAGCTGGCGGGTCAGTTCGGCGCCACGCAATGCGGCATGCAGTGCATTCTCCGCATATTCCTTTGTTTTCCTGTCCACAGCTGAATCGGTGACGATCATGTCGAGATTGCCGATCATCACCGCCAGCAGATTGTTGAAATCATGCGCGATGCCGCCGGTCAACTGTCCGACCGCATCCAGCCGCTGGGCACGGCGCAGCCGCTCTTCCTGCACGCTGTGCTCGGTCATGTCGCGGCCGATGAAGAAATACTGCCCTTCTGGTTCCGACCATATGCCGGTCCAGACCAGGGGAACGGGATGGCCCTTCATATGGACATAGCGACACTGGAAATTGCGCATCTGGTTGCCGCGACGCGCCAGCCGCATTTCGTTGCGGGTGTTTTCCAGATCGTCGGCGAACAGGAAGTCGATGGCGTTGCGGCCGACCATGCTGGTATGGGGCCGGCCGAGAATGGATTGCGCGCTGGGGCTGACGCGGATCAGATCGCCCTTGCGGTCGACGACAAGGATAAGATCCAGCGATGTTTCAAACAGCCGCTGGTTGATCGCGCCGTCGACAGTCTGCGGTCTGGTGCTGGCCTGATCGTCCATCTCACCCGCTTCCGTTATCTCGCCCGCACGTATTGTCGGCATTTTCCTTTGCGCATTCAAACCGGAAATCGGAGGCCTTTACCGGCTTTGATTTTGCGGTCGTTAGTGTGGAACTTTCCACATTTCCCCTGTGTTGCAAATGACCTGCTGCGAGGAACTCGCCATGCCGCCACAGACGCCGCCCAGGCCAGCCACACCGGAGCAATCTGCGCAGGGGTCGCAGCAGGGCGCCGGTCACGAGCCCCCGGCCTTTGAGTCCGACCTCGACCGCCATCGCAGCGGCGATGACGAGGTCTATGGCGCACATGGCGTGCAGCCCGACCCGGCGGAAACCGCGTTCCGGCCCGGTGCCGGCCGCACAAGCCTCGGCATGAGCCGGGTTGGCGAGCGCCGCCGCCGCTGACCCACCGTAAACATCTGGTGAGCCGGACGTGCATTCCGGTTGCCGCTGCCTGAATTTGCGCTGAAAATACCGCCGAACCACGGGACGGGGCGTATGATCGGCAGTCTGTCGCTCTTTTCGCCGGGCTCGATCCAGAGTTACGGCGCTTCTTCAGCTGCAGTGGCCACGCCGCAGAGCATGGCCAACGATGGCAGTGCCGTCTGCGCGTCCCTCGAATGCGGCGAACATGGCGCGCTGAATCGCGCCAGCCTGCAGGCCCAGTTTCCCGGACTGTCGCTTGCCGCTGCCGCACAGGCGCAGCAGCAACAGCAGAGGTCGCAGCAGCAATCGGGCTTCGGTCCGCCGCGGCAGAACAGCAATGCAGGCGGCAGCACTTCACTGGGCAGTGCCGCGACAGGCGGCGGCCGTCTGGCGAGTGCCACGCTGCTGACGGCGCAGGAAGCCGGCCAAGGTCAGTCGTCAGGGGGGCAATCAGCGGGCGGTGCGGCAGCCGGCGATGATCTGAGTGAGGAAGAGCAGGCCCAGGTCGCCAAACTCAAGCAGATCGACGCCAAAGTGCGCGCACATGAACGCGCCCATGCGGCGGTCGGCGGCGCCCATGCCGGTGCGCCGAGCTACACCTACACCCGCGGGCCGGATGGCCAGATGTATGCCACCGGCGGCGAAGTCGCCATCGATATCAGTGCCGAGAACGACCCCGAAGCCACGTTGCAGAAGGCGACCCAGATCGCCGCCGCTGCGCTGGCGCCCGCCGACCCGTCCGGGCAGGATCGCGCCGTGGCTGCCGCGGCGGCGCAGCTCCGGCTGGAGGCCCTGGCCCAGATCCGCGAGGAAAAGCGCGCAGAGCAGGCGGAGCCGGCGGCAGAGTCCGCCCGGGCCAAGGCTGAGCGGGCCGAACGCCAGCAGCAGTCCGGTGCTGACGCGCCAGGAACCGGCGGGCAGCCGGCAGAGGATGCGCCCGCCGCTGACCCGGCGGGGCAGGCGCGCGTTGCCGCGGCCAACCAGAAGATCGGCCAGTTGGTCGGCCTGATCGCCTGATCTGATTTGCCCGGATTCAGCCGTGAAAACAGGCCCTTCCGCCGCAGCGGAAGGGCGGTCTGGGCGCCGGGCAGGGGTTGTGCCGCCTTCGGGGCCCGGCGTAATATCCCGGCCGATTCAATCTCCACTCAATCTCTAAACCGACCAGAGGGTATGATGGCCGAAGAGCACAAAATGGGCAGCATGGATATCAGCCAGAACAAGGCAGGCTGGGAAGCCTTCATGAAGATGACGACCTGGGGCACGGTCAGCATCATCATCCTGCTGGTGCTGATGGCGATCTTTGTCGTCTGAAACTGTCTGACGGCGCCGCATCGGCGCCGTCGTCGTTTTGGGGTTCGGGGGGTGTCAACATGAAAATA
>JAEYSS010000229.1 GCA_023434425.1 Pseudomonadota bacterium
CATTGATCTCGTCCAGCGCGTTTTTCAGCGAGGCGGCGGCGAAGACCAGAAGATCCTGGGCCCGCGCTGCCGGAGGCAGGGCGAGAGCAGTTATCGAGATTGCAATCAGGGCGGCACGCAGCAGATGACGCATGGCATTCCTCCGTTATGTCGCAGTGACTATAACGGCCGTTATGGCCGTCCGGCAATAGCGATGCCATTGCTCCCCATTGTCATGGCCGGACTTGTTCCGGCCATCCACGTCTTCATGCGGCAATAGGGATAGGCGTGGATGCCCGGGTCCAGCCCGGGCACCACAGTGAGTATGAAGGGCTATTTCCGCCGCAGCTTCTGCAGCGCGGCGCCCTGGGCGGCGCAGGCCTTTTCGGTCGCCGCCGTCATTGCCCGGTAATGTTCCAGCACCTGTTTGCCCAGCGGCGTGAGCTGCGCGCCGCCGCCGGCCCTGCCGCCGGTCGCGGCCTGCACCAGGGGGCTGCGGAAATAGCCGTTCAGCGTCTCGACCAGCATCCAGGCGCGTTTGTAGCTCATGCCCATGGCGCGGCCGGCCGCCGAGATCGAGCCGGTGGCGGCAATGCCTTCGAGCAGGTCGCCCTTGCCGGGACCGAGAAACACGCCCGGCGCCAGTACCACGCGCAGCCGCGTGGCGGCGGGCGAGGTTTTCGGGCGGGACTTTGCTGCAGCCTTTGCCATGCCACGACTACAGCACAGCCGCGCCGGGCTGCGCCAGTGCCGTCGCCCGTGTCGTTACCGGCGGCGCAACCCGCGCAGCGCCGCCAGCGTTTCGCGCAGGCCCCGGCTTAACGGCTTGTCGCGCCGCAGCACCAGCGCCAGCTGCCGCGTCAGTTTCGGCCTCAGCGCGCAGACCTGCAGGCCCTTGCGTGCCTCCGGCGTCGCCAGCGCCATGCCGGGCAGCACCGAACAGCCCAGCCCGGCGCCGACCAGTTGCTTGATCGCCTCCACGCTGTCGAGTTCCATGCCCGGCTTCGGCACCTGGCCGCCGGCGGCGAACCAGCCGTCGATCAGGCTGCGCGTGTTGCCGCCCGGCTCGGGGATCACCAGCGGCTGCAGCAGCAGCGCGGCCGGCGTCGCCGGATCGGGCAGTTTGTGCTGCCGCGAGGAAATCGCGACGAAGTCATCATCCAGCAGCGGCGTCACGTCGAGCGCGCGGCCGAGCGACTGCGATTTCGTTTTCGGCGGCAGGGTGACGAGGCCGAGATCCAGGCTGTTGTCTTCGATGGCGCGCAGAATCTCCGGCGCATTGCCGGTATTCACCCTCAGGTCGAGCTTCGGAAAGCGCCGGCGCAGGTCGCTCAAAATCGGCGGCAGGATGTGAATGCAGGCGGTGGCGCCGATGCCGATGCGCACGCGCCCGGTCACCTCGCGGCCATGCTGCGCCACATCCTCCAGCGCCGCCGTCACCGCGGCGTCGATCTGCGGCGCATGCTGCAGCAGGGCCCGGCCGGCCGCGGTCGGCGTGGCGGTGCGGCCGACACGCTCGATCAGCTTCAGCCCGAGTTTGAGTTCCAGCTGGCGGATCTGCAGGCTGACCGCCGGCTGCGTCAGGTTCAGCCGCGCCGCCGCAGCCGAAAAGCTGCCGAGCCGGATCACATCGGCGAAGGTCTGCAGGTGGTCGAGATTGAAACCGCGCATCTGTTAATTTTACTGATGCCCTGCATAAAAAGCCAAAATTTTATTTATGGCCGCGCCGGCGGCATCCTGCCGCCATGAACGCACTCAGCCCCGCCTCTCCCACTGTTCTCCTGTCCGATGCCACCGAAGCCGACATGGCGCAGGTCCAGCGCATCTACGCGCATCATGTGCTGCATGGCCTCGCCAGTTTCGAGGAGGAGCCCCCGCCGTTGGCCGAGATGCTCAGCCGCCGCGAGAAGGTGCTGGAGCACGGCCTGCCGTATCTGGTCGCCAAAGAAGACGCCCGCGTGCTCGGCTATGCCTATGCCACGCCCTATCGTCCGCGGCGCGCCTATCGTTTCACGGTGGAAGACTCGGTCTATATGGCCGACGGCGCCCAGCGTCGTGGCATCGGCCGGCTGCTGCTGCAGGGCGTGATCGACAGATGCGCAGTCGCCGGCTTCCGCCAGATGATCGCCATCATCGGCGACGGCGAAATGAATGCCGGTTCGGTCGGGCTGCATGCCGCCTGCGGCTTCAGGATGGTGGGCAGCTTCACCGATGTCGGCTTCAAGCACGGTGGCTGGCGCGACACCGTGCTGATGCAGCGCGTGCTGGGCGATGGGGCGGCGGAGCCGCCGAAAGAATAAGCCGCGCGGCGGGGCCGCCGGAACAGTAAGCCGCGCGGACTCGAAACCGCGAAGTTGACGCATTCCTGTATGCAGGGCCTGACATCCGCGGATTTGCGGGTCGCGCCGCGACGCGCTTCGGGCCATCATGCCGCGGTCCGCCACTGCCTGACGGGTCTGCCTTGCCGCCACCCAATCTCCATGCCATCCCGCCCGGGATGCGGGTCTTCCAGCCGATCGCTGATCCCTATCGCAGCCTCAGCGGTGTCTGCGCGCTGCTCGGCACCCAGTATGTTTCGACCATGCTGGTGCCGCGGCCGCCGTCGACCGTGCATTTCGTCGTCACCGAACCCGATCTGGGCGGGAATGGCGCGCAGTATCCCGAGCTGTTCGAGATCGATAACGATATGGCCAATGCGATACCGCCGGCCCGCCGCTATGGCCCGCTGTCCGGCCATGCGCTGACCGTCACCCCCTATCCCGATGTGCGCGACCGTCTGCAGGCGCTGCCTTCCCTGGTGCTGCCCTGCGACGGCGATGACGTCTCGGTGCTGCTGACGCCGCAACTTTCGGGCTGCACGCTGGTCTACCTGCCCTCCACCGCCGCGCGCCGCGAAGTGCGCATCATCCATATCCGCCCGATCGGCCTGCGCGACGGCCATGAGCTGCAGGATATCCTGCTGGCGGCACAGGCGCAGTTCGCCGGCGCACCCGGTGCGGTCCGGCTGTATGGCCGCAACGACTGCGGCACCACCAATGTGAACATCCTCGGCCTGCGGCAGGGCAACCGCTGGAGCCTGGTGTTGCAGCGGTTCGTGCAGCACGGCACGGCGCTGGGCGCCGAGCTGCTGCCGCTCTACGACCCGTAAGCCGGCGCCGGTTCAGCGCCTGCGGGACGGCGCCTTCCGCTTGCCGCCGGATGCTGCGGGTGCCGTCAGCATGACCGTGCGGTTGAGCCGGCGGGCCTGCACGGCGGCGGCCGCCGCGGCACTCATCGCCGGATGGGGCGCGGGCGCCGCCGGCAGCCTGTCGGGATTGTAGGGACCGCCGATCAGCACCGGGCTCTGGGCGATCTGCACGCTGGTGACCGGCGTGTAGCCGCCGGGACCGTTGGAGGGCGGCGGGAAGATGGGGTCTGTCGGTGCCGGCATGTTCGTCGAGCTGGCCGGCAGGAACACCGTCAGCACATCGGTCAGCTGCCAGCGCAGATACATCTGCGTGTGCTTGGTGTCGTTCTTCAGTTCCAGCGATTCATACTGGGTGGATTCCGACGAGACAGTGACCTGCTGGAAGCTGGTCGAGGTGCTGCTCAGGTTGGCCGAGATGCTGGCCGAGACCGGCCCCCAGCCGAAGGAGCCACTCAGGCCCAGGCTTTTGGAGACCGCATCCTGATGCGAGGAGGTGTTCTGCACGCCGGAGACCAGCGTGGTCGAGACGGTGCGCTTGGTGCCCGGCGCCAGCGTGTAGGAATCGCCGCTGCGCTGCCAGAACTGCTCGCGCACCACGATGCCGCTGGGACTGGTCGCCATCGTGCCGGCACCGACCAGGACGCGCGGCGTGTCGGTCGGCAGCGGCATGTCCTGGTTCGGCTTTGGATAGGAGCCGATCTGGTTGGGCGGCAGCAGGTTCATCGGCCCCACGGCAACGGCCATCAGCGGCCCCTGCGGAGTCGATGCGCCTTGCAGCGCGGTCATCATGACCGTGACGAAGGCGCCGGTCAGCGCGTTGCGCAGAATGTAATAGACGTCGGTGGTGAACGCGACGGGCGTGCTGTCATTGGCCGGCAGCAGCAGCGGCGTCGTGCCGGTGCCGGTATAGGGAATCTGGTTGCCGACGTCGTCGACAGCGTAGAGATACAGCGGAACCGGCAGACCGTTGACCAGGTCGAAATAGCCGCTGAGGCCGGCGCCCCAGCTGGGCGAGGTCAGCGTGCCGTTCAGGGCGGCCTGCGTGGTCGGATCCAGCATGTGTGTCTTTCTCCCCTGTTGCCGGGCGCATCTCAGCATGGCGGCCGTGCGGCGGACAAGCCCGGATATGTCGCCGGGGATGCACGGAGACGTCTGCGTCGCCGCCTGAATACGCTGTTGTGTTCCCGCCGGTCCCGCTGTGCCTGCGGAAGCATGGCAGCGAAGCGCGGCGGCGCCACCCATAGAATAACCAACGTCAAACCAGGCCGTAGCACCTGCTGCGGCTTCATGCGTTATTACGCGCATGAAGATCGCCACCTATAACGTGAACGGCATCAACGGCCGGCTGCCGGTGCTGCTGCGCTGGCTGAAAAAAGCCAGGCCGGATGTGGTCTGCCTGCAGGAGCTGAAGGCGCCGCAGGAGCGCTTTCCGCGCGAGGCCATCGAAAAGGCAGGCTACGGCGCGGTCTGGCAGGGCCAGAAAAGCTGGAACGGCGTGGCGATTCTTTCGCGCGGGCAGGAACCGCAGGAGACCCGGCGCGGCCTGCCCGGCGATCCGGCCGATCCACACAGCCGCTATATCGAGGCCGCGGTGAACGGGATTCTCGTGGGCTGCCTCTACCTGCCGAACGGCAATCCCTGGCCGGGCCCGAAATTCGACTACAAGCTCGCCTGGTTCAGACGCCTGCAGGCGCATGGTCGCAAACTGCTCAAACTGAAACAGCCAGCGATCCTGGCCGGCGACTTCAACGCGATCCCGAGCGATCTCGATGTCTACAAGCCGGAAAACTGGACCAACGACGCGCTGTTCCGCCCCGAGACGCGCACGGCCTGGGCCGCGCTGGTGAAACAGGGCTGGACCGATGCGCTGCGCCATCTGCATCCCGACGCGCGGATCTACACATTCTGGGATTACTTCCGCAACGCCTGGCCGCGCAATGCCGGCCTGCGCATCGACCACCTGCTGCTCAACGATGTGCTGGCGAAACGGCTGACGCGCGCCGGCGTGGATAGCGAGGTGCGCGGCTGGGCAAAAACCTCGGACCATGCACCGGTCTGGATCGAACTGGCGGAGAAAGCGGCACGAACAAAAGCTGTGGTTAAGAAGAAAGCACCGGCCGACAAGAAATAGAGTGTCATGAGTAAAAGACTCTCAACCAGCACCTCAAACCCGCAAAAATCGCTTGATTTCGATAATACGACCTATCATATTGATAGGTGCAATGCCGGGCGCGGTCCTACCCTTTAAAATGAGCGACAAGCGTGCGCGGGAAATTCACCGCGCCGCCGCTGATTCAGGGAGAGTCATCTGGATAGACCATGCCAAGAGGCGTATGCGGAAACGCAAAATTTCGCCTACCCAAGTCATGGATTGCCTAAGGCACGGAGTGATAGTCGAACCGTTGCATTTGGACATCAAAGGATGCTGGAAATGCACGCTCAGAAGACTAACGGCAGGCGAAGAAGTAAAAGTGGCAGTGGCAATATCCGCAGAAGCGGAAGCGATAATAGTGACGGTAATGTGATGAAGAAGGCGCAACGCTATCACTACACCGAATGCGGTCTGAGCAATGTCTGGCTGGTTAATGGGTTTTCCAAGGTCAAAACCCCATATGGCCCCGGCTTGATGATAGACGATATTGAGGGCCTGCACCGCGCTATCGCCAATGTCCTTGTAAGAGACAAATTGCGGTGGAGTGGCGGTGAATTTCGCTTTATTCGCAAAGAACTGAACATGAGTCAAAAATCTCTTGCCGATATTTTTGGCAAGGATGTTCAGACAATCGCGCGTTGGGAGAAGAGCGGCCGCGTCCCAAAGATGGCGGATCGTTTTCTTCGGACTATTTACCGCGATCATTCAGATGGGAGCGAATCCATCGTCAAATTGGTCGCGCGTCTGAACGAACTCGACCAAAAAAATTACAGCAAATTGTCTTTCGATAAAGAGCGGAAAGGTTGGGCTTTTTATGACGAGGCCGCTTAGGTAAATCGCTTAAAGCCGCTTCCCTCACCGCGCCAGCACGAATCTTTCCAGCTTGCCGAGCGTCTGCAGCCCCAGCTCAATGGCACCGAAGCCTTTCGCCGTCTGGTATTCCGCTTCCGTGCTGAACACCATGCCGAGCGTCACCTTCGTGCCGGCGCCGCCATCCTGGTCCTCGAACAGCGCCCAGGCATCGGCATGTTTCGGCCCGTTCTCGCCCCAGTGCAGGGTATAGCCGAGCCGCTCTTCGGCCTGCACCGCGCCATAGCGATGATGGTTCGGATAAACCGTGCCGTCGGGCCCGATCATGTCGAACACCCATTCGCCGCCTTCGCGCAGGTCGATGCGGGTCGTCTTGCAGGAAAAACCGTCCGGCCCCCACCATTGCGGCAATGTTGCGGGAGTCATCCAGGCGCCCCAGACCAGTTTGCGCGGCGCGCGGATCACGCGCTCCAGCACCATGGTGCGCGCGGCGACGCCGGCGAGATTATCCAGCCCCGCATTGAAACCCTGCCGGTAGCCCGCGGCCATGTTGGCCGCCAGCGACGACAGCTGCACGGTGACGACCAGACGGCTGCGCTCGCCGACCCCGAACATCTCCGCCGTCACCAAAGCGGCCGACTGCGCCACGCCGTCGCAGGAGACGACCTCATAGTTGACGCTGCGCCGCATCGGCTGCAGCTCCAGCCAGCCGACCTCGCAGCGCAGATCCGGCTGGCCCGCCACCTTGCACAGCGAGACCTCGCGGCCGCCCACGCGGCTGTCGGCTTCGAGAAACTCCACCGTCACCGCCGGCGTCGGCGCCGCCCAGATTTTGCGCGCGTCCGGCGCGGTCCAGGCCTGCCATAACGCCGACAGCGGCGCCGCCACCTCGCGCTTAAACGTCAGCGTCGCAAAGCGATCGGTCTCGGGGGACTGCGTCATTCTTTCTGCTCTTTCATCATCGTCATCACGACGGCCTCCAGCCGGTCGAGCCGGCTCTCCCAGATCGCGCGCTGCTGCTCCATCCAGTCGCGCGCCGGGGTCAGCGCGTCCGGCACCAGCGCGCAGGTCCGGGTCCGGCCGTCCTTGGCGGTGGCGATCAGGCCTGCTTCTTCCAGCACCGACAGATGCCGCATCACGGTGGGCAGGCGCAAACCTGTGGGCCCGGCCAGATCGGTGACGCGGGCGGGCTCGCCGGCCAGCCGGGTCAGGATCGCGCGCCGGGTCGGATCGGCGAGGGCGTGGAACAGGCGGGAGAGATCGGGATCATGCTTAGCCATGTGGCTAACTATTTACCGGTCGGAGCGGCGACGCAAGCAGAAAGTTAGTCAGGTGGCTAAGTTTTCTGCGGCTCAGCCCGGAATCACCGCCGCCAGCCCAAACTCCGGCGCGGCCTGCGCCAGCCTGACATCGAAGGTGACGAGCGTGGTGTCGCCATGGTCCCGCGCCAGCCGGTGCGCGATGGCGATGTGCAGCGCATCGCCCGGTCGCAGGCCGGTCTCCTGGCGCAACGCGGCCTGCGCCGCATAGGCATAGTCTTCGGTCGTCGGCGGCTCGGTCATGGTGAAGAGATGTTCGCGCGCCGCCAGAAAGGCTGCGAATAATAAGCGGCTCATTTCGGGCGTGATGTCGCCCATGCGTGCGCGCCGCGCCATGGCACCGGCGAATTCGACCCGCGTCCAGTCGCTGGCCCACAGCTCGGCCTCGGCATGTGCGTCGAGCCAGTCCTGCGCCAGCTGCGAGTTGGCGTCATGGCGCAGGACCGAGCCGATGAAACTCGTGTTCAGGTAATACAGCATCGCGCTCAGCCGGGCCGATCAGTCTTCGTCGTCGCGCAGGTTGCGGATCAGGTCGACGCTGCTGACCGCGGATTTGTCCTGGCTCTCGCGCAGCCGGCGGATCTCCTCAATGGCATCCGCGCGCTGCGCAGCCGGCAGGATGCGCGCCACCGTCTTGCCATGTCGGGTGATGGTGACGGCCTCGCCGCGCTCGACCTGCTCGATCAGCAGGCTGAACCTGGCCTTGGCCTCGGCAATGCCATAGGTCTGCGCCATGGGGCACCCTTTCAATTCTGACTATAATTATGGTCAGAATACAGGTCAGTCGCCGGCCATGCACAGGAAAACCTTGCCGGCGGGGCAGAATGTTTCTATAATGTTCACATATTTACAATGTCAATCCGTTCTGGATTTTCAAAGGGCTGCCTGACCCGCGAAGCCAAACGAACACAAACGAAGCGCTACGAACACCCACGAACGCTGGCGAACACCAGCGAAGCGCCACGAACACCTACGAAGCGCTGCGAACACGGGCGAAGCGCTGCGAAGCTGAACGAACCAAAATGAGCGTCAGCCCGGTTCAGGACTGCGGGTCAATTTGACAGGGGCCCAAAGCCCGGCATACTGCCTGTTGCACCGCAGCATCGCGTAGAATGGCTGGCGGCATATAGAGAAGAGTGGGCGGACGACAGAGAATG
>JAEYSS010000230.1 GCA_023434425.1 Pseudomonadota bacterium
GGTTCGCTTTTCGAGCAGCGGATGGTCAGCGCGGTTTTCACATGCGCCACGTTCTGCAACGCGGTCAGTTCGCGCGTTAAAAACGTCTGGTAGGCGTCCCAGTCGCGGGCCACGATCTTCAGGATGAAATCGTTCTCGCCGGCCAGCATGTAGCATTCGCGCACCTGGGCCCAGCCGGCCACGGTCTGCTCGAAGGCCACCAGGTCATGCTCGGCCTGGCTGTTCAGCCCCACCATGGCAAACACCGTCACGCCGTAGCCCAGCTGCTGCGGGTTCAGGTCGGCATGGTAGCCCTTGATATAGCCGGCCTCCTCCAGCGCGCGCACCCGGCGCAGGCAGGGCGGGGCCGAGATGCCGACCCGGGCGGCGAGGTCCACATTGGTCATGCGGCCGTCGGCCTGCAGATCGGAAAGAATCTTGCGGTCGATGAGGTCGAGTTTTACGCGTTGCATGGAAATTGTCTCGGGATGGGAAGTTTGCGCAATAATATTATAAATTTAAGCAAGATTCCAAGGGTCAGGGCAGACATAAAATTTCGCGCCGTTCAGGCGGACGGGGGTGGCGCCGGTGGCGGTCGAGCCAACGGGTGACTTGACTTTCGGGCATAAGTTCGCTATATGTTCTCATTGTGCCTGCCGATCCCGCATCGGCGGGCGACCTTCCGTTGTCGAACAACTGAATCAAACCTGACCGGGTGACGACCCGAAGCGGCAGATAAGCGCCGATAAGTGCCGATAGCCGGCGATAAGCGGCGATAGACCGTGCGACGCGCCACGAACGCCTACGAACACCAGCGAATACCAAACGAACGCCAGCGAACCGCCACGAACACCAGCGAAGCCGTACGAACATCCACGAACCGCCACGAACGCCCGCGAAGCGTTGCGAACCGCAACGACCCGCCCCGATCCGGGCCGCGATTCAGTCTCCCGGCCGGGGATCAGCCTGCAGGGTGATGGCGGTCTCCCGGCCAACCGGGCAGGGAGTAGCTCGTCCGGATATGACCGGCATCACCCGCCGCGCGCGGTCGCTGCGCTATATCGACAGGGAGAGAAATCGCGAGTCGCGACCGGAGATTTCACCGGCGTGTCATTTGACCTGGGGACGCTGCCGCGTCATTGCTGCGCTTTCGGCAACCGGCGGGCCTTTCCCTTGCACCTGACCCGCCCGCTGTCATAATCGGAAACCGCTCGTTTTCAGCGTTTTAGCCCGCGTCGGAGTCGCATCGTCCATGGCCACCACCCATCGCACCAAGGTTCTCATTCTCGGTTCCGGCCCGGCCGGGCTGACGGCGGCCATCTATGCGGCGCGCGCCTCGCTGCAGCCGATCCTGGTGCATGGCCTGCAGCCGGGCGGCCAGCTCACCATCACCACCGATGTCGAGAATTATCCGGGCTTCGCCGAAGTGATCCAGGGCCCCTGGCTGATGGAGCAGATGGAGGCGCAGGCCAAGCATGTCGGCACCACCGTGATCAACGACTATATCGTGTCGGTCGATCTGTCGAAGCGACCGTTTGTGGCGAAGGGCGACGGCGGCGACACCTATATCGCCGACACGCTGATCATCGCCACCGGCGCGCAGGCCAAGTGGCTCGGCCTGCCGAGCGAGCAGACGTATCAGGGCTTCGGCGTGTCGGCCTGCGCCACCTGCGACGGTTTCTTCTATCGCGGCAAGAAGGTGGTGGTGGTCGGTGGCGGCAATACCGCCGTCGAAGAGGCGCTCTATCTCACCAACCACGCCACCGAAGTGGTGGTGGTGCATCGCCGCGACAGCTTCCGCGCCGAAAAGATCCTGCAGCAGCGCCTGTTCGCCAATCCGAAAATCAAGGTGATCTGGGATCACACCGTCGACGAGATTCTCGGCGAAGAGGGCAAGGGCGTCACCGGCGTGCGGCTGAAAAACGTCAAGACCGGCACCATGCAGGAGGTCGCCACCGACGGCTTCTTCGTCGCCATCGGCCATACGCCGAATACCGAGCTGTTCAAGGGCCAGCTGCCGCTCGATGCCGAAGGCTATCTCACCACCAAGCCGGGCACGACGCAGACCGCCATCCCGGGCGTGTTCGCCGCCGGCGACGTGCAGGACAAGATCTACCGCCAGGCGGTCACGGCGGCCGGCACCGGCTGCATGGCCGCGCTGGAGGCCGAGAAGTTCATCGCGCATCATGCGCATAGCGAGACATCGGCGGCCGACGCGGCCGATTGAGGAGCCGGCGCAGCTGCAACTGCGCCGTGGCTTAAGGGGGAATGATGCCGTCGCTCGACTGGGACAAGCTGCGCATTTTTCACGCGGTGGCGGAAGCCGGCAGCCTGACCCATGCCGGCGATGCGCTGGGCCTGAGCCAGTCGGCGGTCAGCCGCCAGATCGGCGCGCTGGAATCGCGGCTGAATGCCACGCTGTTCCATCGCCATGCCCGCGGCCTGATCCTGACCGAACAGGGCGAGCTGCTGTACCGCACCGCGCGCGACATCTTCGCGCGCCTCGCCGTCACCGAGGCGATGATCGCCGATGCCAAGGACAAACCGTCGGGCGAGTTGAAGGTCACCACCACGGTCGCTTACGGCACGATCTGGCTGGCGCCGCGGCTGAAGGAATTCATGGACCTCTATCCCGATATCCGCATCGAGATGGTGGTGGATGATCGCGAACTCGACCTCTCCATGCGCGAAGCCGACGTGGCGATCCGCATGTGGAAGCCGACCCAGGCCGACCTGATCTACCGCAAGCTGCTCACCGTGCATAACCATGTCTATGCCGCGGTGGATTATGTCACGCGCCATGGCGCGCCGCAGACGATCGAGGATCTCGACAAGCACCATATCATCGTCTATGGCGAGGAAGCGCCGGCGCATTTCAATAACATCAACTGGCTGCTGCAGGTCGGCGATCCGGCAACGCCGCGCGAACCGATCCTCACCGTCAACAACGTCTATGGCGTGATGCAGTCGGTGGCGAGCGGCCTGGGCATCGCCGCGCTGCCCGACTATATGGTCGAGGGCAATCCGCGCATCGTGCGGGTGATGCCCAATGTCGCCGGACCCAGTTTCGATACCTTCCTGGTTTATCCGGAAGAACTGCGCAACACCAAACGCCTTGCCGTGTTCCGCGATTTCCTGCTGCGCAAGGTGGCGGACTGGCGTTACTGAGAATGGTGCAGCAGCCCGACACGGTCGGCGGCGTGGCCCGGCGCAACGAGCTGCTGGTGCGCGTGCGCCGGCCGCTCGATATGGCGCTGCAGGTGCTGGCCGCGCTCGCGGTCATGCTGCTGCTTGAGGGTTATGTTTCCGATGCGCTGCGCGTCGGCTATGTCGGCGCCACGGGGGCCATCGCCGGGCTGCAGTTTTTCACGCATCGCAGTTTTGCCGTGGATCGCGACCGCCGCAGCCGGGCCGCGCTGTGGCGCTGGCGGCTGATCGCGGTCTACAGCCTGAACGGCCTCCTGTTCGGCGTCACGGCCGCCACCATCGTGCGGCTGCCCTATCAGGGGCCGCCGCTGCTGGCGCTGCTCTGCGTGCTCGGCATGATCTGCTCGGTCAGCCTCACCGTGGCGGTGCAGTTCGCGGTATCCGCCACGGTTATCCTGCTCAGCATTATGCCGGGCGTGTTTTCGCTGCTGCTGGCCGAAACCGACGACCAGAGACTGCTGGCCGGCGCCGGCGTCATCGTCATCGTGCTGCTGCTCAGCTTTGCGCACCGGCTGAACCGCTATTTCCGCCGCACGACCGATCTGGTGGAGCGCCTGCGGCAGATGCTGCAGGACCGCACGCGCAGCAGCGCCGATGCCGAAGCCGCGCAGCGCCGGCTGCGCCAGATCCTCGATACCGCGCCGTTCCCCATCGTGGTGGCGCGCCGCGGCGACGGCGCCTTTCTCTACAGCAACCGGCCGGCCGCCGACCTGTTCGGCATCGACGATGGCGGTCCGGCGACGGCGCCGCGCTATGTGCTGGATCCGGCGCATCGCGACCGCATCTTCAGCGACAGCAGCCAGCCCGACGAGGAACTGCAGATCGCCACAGCGCAGGGCGGCCGCGCGATCTGGGCCACCATGGCCGCCGTGCCGATGCATTATGGCGAGGACGATGCCGCGCTGGTGGTGGTGAACGACATCACCGCCAAGAAAACCTCGGAAGCGCGCCTGCGCGAGGCCGAGCAGCATCTGAGCGACGCGCTGGCGGTGGCGCCGGACGGCGTGGCGCTGTTCGATGCGCAGCAGCAGCTGGTGGTCTGCAACCGGGCCTATGCCGGCATCATCGGCGTGCCGCTCGACCGCATCGCCGGCATGAGCCATGGCGAGATCTGCCAGGCCTCGGTGCGCAGCCGGCCCGGCCCGGCGGTCGCGGGCATGAAAACCGACTACGACGACTGGGTCGCGACCCGTGTGAGAACCTTCAACCTCGCCAGCGGCGAGCCGCATATCTTCTACGACACGCGCGACCGGCGCTGGCTGCAGATCCGCGACTTCCGCCTCGACTCAGGCGGTACCGCGTCGCTGATCACCGACATCACCGCGCTCAAGCGCAGCGAACGCGACCTGCGCGACATCAACGAAACCCTGGCGGCGCGCACCGACACCCTGGACGCCGCGCGCAAGGCAGCGATCAAGGCGCACCAGGAGGCCGAATTCGCCAATCGCGCCAAGAGCCAGTTCCTGGCGCATATGAGCCACGAACTGCGCACGCCGCTGAATGCCATTATCGGCTTTTCCGAAATCATGTCGCTGCAGCTGCTCGGAGCGTCGGGCGTGCCGCAATACGACCGCTACGCCACCGATATCCTTGCCGCCGGCCGCCATCTGCTGGCGGTGATCGACGACATCCTCGATCTCTCCAAGGTCGAGGCCGGCAAGATGAAACTGGCGACCGAACAGGTTTCATGGTCGCGGCTGCTGCAGGATTGCCTCACCCTGCTGCGTCCGCTCGCCGCCGACCGCATGGTGACGCTGAAGGTCGAGCCGGCGGCCGAAAACGCGACGATCTTCGCCGACGAGCGGCTGGCCAAGCAGATGGTCGTCAACCTGCTGTCGAATGCCGTGAAATACACGCCGTCCGGCGGCGAGGCGAAAATCCGGCTGCTGCCGGGCAGCGACGGCAGCGCCGTGGTGGAAGTAAGCGACACCGGCGTCGGCATGGATCAGGCCGATCTGCAGAAGGCGCTGGAGCCCTTCGGGCGCATCGACTCGGCTTTGGTGTCGCAGATGCGCGGCACCGGGCTGGGCCTGCCGCTGGTGAAGGCGCTGATCGAGCTGCATGGCGGGCGGCTGGAGATCGACTCTGAGCCTGGCCGCGGTACCCTGGTCCGCCTGCATTTTCCGGCGCCGATGGCTACCGCAGCGCTTCCGTAACGGATTGACTCGCATAGTCTTATAGGTAAACGCCTAGTTATGCAGCAGATGCATGCCTGTGTTGTCAATTCTCCGGATACTCAAACCTGCCGTCAGGGGGTAGACATACCCTTGTCAGATGTTGCGTCGCAGCATCTCCCGGTTTTTGGCTTCGGCCAGAAACTTTGGCCGCTGCAGCTCCCCCGCTGTATCGGCCAGTCCGCGCGTCTCGCGCGGAGCCTCCCTGTTAAGACTTAGCCGGCCTGGTTTTCAGGCCGGCTTTTTTTTGCGTTTAGCGCAGGAGCAGCCCGGGCAGTTCAGCCATATCGCCGAACACCTGGCAGCCGATTTCTGCAAAGGTGCCGTCATCGCCGTCGGGACGATAGGCAAACACTGTCATGCCGGCGCGGAGGCCGGCCGTGGCGCCCGGCAGGCTGTCCTCCACCACGGCGCAGGCGCCAGGTGTAAAGCCGCCCATCCGTTCCGCGGCATAAAAGAACACATCGGGCGCCGGCTTGGCTTCTGCCACCTGCTGCACGCTGAACAGGTTGTCGCCGAAATGCGGCGACAGGCCGGTCAGTTCAAGACTGTAGGCGATCTTCTCCAGCGCCGAAGAAGAAGCGACGCATTTCGGTTGCTGTACCTGCCGCAGCATGGTGGGGACACCGGGAATCGGCACCAGGGATTCCCGATAGGCGGTATAGGTCGCCTCGCGCAGCTCCGCCTCGAAATCCGGCGGCATGTCCGGCAGGCCATAGACCTCGCGCGCCAGCGCGAGGCATTTCGGCACGGTGAGTCCGGTGAAGTCGCGGGTCACCCGGGCGCAGTCGAAGCGCGCATCGAGGCCGCGTGTCACCAACTTTTCATAGAAGACACGGTTCGCCAGCGTTTCGGAATCCACCAGCGTGCCGTCGAGATCGAAGATGATGAGATCGTAAGCCATCCCGATGGGATAGCCTGCGCGGTCTCACATGAAAAGCTTTTCGCCGCCAAGATCCTTGTACAGCGCGGCAACCTGTTCGCCATAGCCGTTATAGAGCTGGGTCGGGATGCGCCGGCCGGTGCCGATCACTTCCTCGGTCGCCTGGCTCCAGCGCGGATGCGCCACCATGGGATTCACGTTGGCCCAGAAACCGTATTCATCGGCCGCCAGCCCTTCCCAGAAGGTCTTGGGCCGCTTGTCGGTGAAGGTGAAGCGCACCACCGACTTCACCGACTTGAAACCGTATTTCCACGGCACGGCCAGACGCAGCGGCGCGCCGTTCTGTTTCGGCAGCGGCTTGCCATAGACGCCGGTGGCGATGAAAGCGAGATCGTTGGTCGCCTCCGCCATGGTGAGGCCCTCGGTATAGGGCCAGGGATACCAGAACTGCTTCTGGCCGCTGGCTTCCTGCGGCCGGGAGAAGGTCTGCATCACCAGGTATTTCGCATTCGAGGTCGGTTGCGCGAAATCGACCAGCGCCTTGAGCGGGAAGCCTGACCACGGCACCGTCATGCTCCAGGCCTCGACGCAGCGGAAGCGATACAGCCGCTCCTCGATGGGCAGCTTGCGGATCAACTCCTCGGCATCGACGGTGAGCTCCTTGGCCACCATGCCGTCGATCTTGACCTGCCAGGGCTGGATGGTGAGCGCCTGTGCCGAGCGGTGGATGTTCTTGCTGGTGCCGAATTCGTAATAATTGTTGTAGCTGGTGACGACCTTCTCTTCGGTCAGGTCACGGCCGGGCTCGTAAGCGGCATTGCGCCTGGCCGGATAAAGCTCAGCGGCAACGGCACTGGCATCGACGGCGCCGAAAGCCGGACGCAAACCGGTGCCGGCGGCCAGACCGGTCATGCCCAGGCCAAGCAGCAACTTGCGGCGATCGAAAAAAACCGCCTCCGGCGTCGCCTGGTTTTCCGGCAATTCCCAGCCGCGATGTCGCTTGATCAGCATGGCCGTACTCCGCTTGCTATCCCAGACCTGAAAAAGCCGGCCCGCGACCGGCAGGTTTCAACCTAGCGGGCCGCGGGCAGTCTTCCAATCAAGGTTCGGTGAGACGCGGCAAAACGTTACAGCCGAAAAGCGATAATTTTGGCGTTACTTCTTTTCCAGCAGGCTGCGCAGCATCCAGGCGGTCTTTTCATGCACCTGCATGCGCTGGGTCAGCAGGTCGGCGGTCGGCTCGTCCGACGACTTCTCGACCACCGGGAAGATGGCGCGCGCGGTCTTGCTGACGGCCTCGTTGCCCCTGACCAGATCCTTGATCATGTCCTGCGCGGACGGCACGCCGGTCTCTTCCTTGATGGAGGACAGCTTGGCGTATTGCGCATAGGAGCCCGGCGCGTAGTGGCCCAGGGCACGGATACGTTCGGCGATCAGGTCGACGGCCAGCGCCAGCTCGGTATACTGCAGCTCGAACATGGTATGCAGGGTCTGGAACATCGGACCTTCGACATTCCAGTGATAGTTATGGGTCTTCAGGTAGAGCGTGTAGGTATCGGCCAGCAGGCGCGACAGACCGTCGGCGATCTTTTTGCGTTCCTTGTCGGCAATGCCGATGTCGATGGCGACAGCCATAGTGGCTCCTCCTTGTTTGCGGTTCCGCTTCGTTAATTTAGAACTATTCCAAGAGGCTGCAAGTTCTACTGCCATGCAAAGCTATCATGGCAGTCACAACTCCGCGCCGATTGAAGCGGAAATATGTGGCCGCAGAGCGATGCCCGCTACTCCGCCGGCTCCAGCGTCACGCCTTCGCCGGTCAGCAGCTTTTCCTTGCGATCCAGCCCCCAGCGATAGCCACCGAGGCCACCATCGCTGCGCAGGGCCCGGTGGCAGGGTACCAGCACGCCGATGATGTTGTTGCCACAGGCCGAGCCGACGGCGCGGGAGGCCTTGGGCGCGCCCAGGCTCTGGGCGATCTGCTGGTACGTGCGGGTTTCGCCGAGCGGAATGGCCTGCAGCGCGGTCCAGACGCGAATCTGAAACGGTGTGCCGCGCAGATCGAGGCGCAGGCTCTTTGGCGGTTCCCTGCCGGCCAGCATCGCCTCAAGTGCGGCGAAAGCGGCGGCACCGGCGCTGTCGTCGCGGTCGATCCGCGCGGCGGGAAACTCATCGCGCAGTTCGGCCAGCATCGCCTTCTCGGTATTGCCAAACAGCAGTGCCGCCACGCCGCGCGTGCTCTCGGCCACCAGTGTCGAACCCATTGCCGTGCGACGGATCGCCACCGTCAGCGTCAGCCCTTCACCGCCACGGCGATAATCTGCCGGTGTCATGCCGAGCCAGCGGCCAGCCTTTTCATAGACGCGGCTGGCGGCACCGAAGCCGGCGCCATAGATGGCATCACTCACGCCGCTGCCATTGCGCAGTTCCTGTTTCAGCAGGGCCACGCGCTGCGCCTCGGCATAGGCGCGCGGGCTGAGGCCATAGGCCGCAGCGAAACGACGCTGCAGATGCGTGGCCCCCATATGCGCTTCCCTGGCCAACTGCGGCAGCGTCGGCGTCGGTTCGCCCGCCGCCAGTCTGCGGTCGATCAGCTTGCGCGCCCGTTCCAGCCGGGCATCGGCGGCGGGCAGCCTGTCGGGCTGGCAGCGTTTGCAGGGGCGGAAGCCGGCCGTCGTCGCCGCATCGGTATCCGCGAAGATGCGGACGTTTTCGCGTTTCGGCGCGCGGCTGACGCAGGACGGACGGCAGAAAATCCTCGTGCTCGCCACGCCATAGAAGAAGCGTCCGTCGAAGCCGGCGTCATTGCCGCGGATGGCGGCGAATTCGGTATCAGTCGCTAGTCGTTGGGTGGGCAGTCGCGGTGTCTGTTTCATGCAAACAAACATAGGGGCCGGGCGTCCCGGCCACTATCCGCCTTTTGCGCTGCGATTCCTACCTTCAGACAGCCCAGTCGGCCGGCACCGGAACCGGGAAATCCAGCAGCATCTGGGCGAAGGCCTTGCCCTGCGGATCGTTGCGCAAGGACGCAATGCCGCCGCCGCCCAGCGCATTGTGCAGCAGGAAATTCAGCCCGTGGATGCCCGGCCAGTCGAAACGCTCGACCGGACCTTCGACCAGATGCGCAAACCAGCCGGCCACGGCGTCCGCCGTCAGGGCGGCGCGGATCGCCGGCAGGTAGTCCGGCTGGCGCGCGATCACGCCGATATTGCTGTCATCGCCCTTGTCGCCGGAACGGGCATAAGCCAGTCGCACCAGCGGCACGGTTCTGGTTGCTCCGGGCGGCAGCGTAGCAGAGGAGGGTTGTCCGGCGGCGGCGCCGTTCGTTTTGCCGCTGATCAGTAGCACGGCGAAAGGCTTCGCCTCGCCTTCGGTGTCGAGCGCAATCGACAGGCTGGCTTTCGGGATGAAGCAGGAAAACAGCCGCACGACCGGCTGCGGCGAGGGACGCCCGCCGAAGAAGCCGGTGGTGCCGGGCGAAAAAGAGGTTCCGGCCGGCGCGATCTCGCGGCTGAAAATCTCGAGCGCGTTTTTCTCCGTATGGCTGACCGCCAGCTTCATCACCACTTCGCGTGCGGCACGTGCGCCGGCGGCGGCTTGCGGGCCATACATTGCCTCGGTGCCGAGGATTTCAATCGAGGTGCTGCGGTAGTCGCCGAGATTCAGCGCGGCAAAAATCTTGCGGGTGCGTTTGAGGATCGCTTCGGCGCTGCGTTCGGCTTTCTCCCGCGCATCGATGCCGCCGATGGTCATATGCGCCACGGCGCGGAATCCGTCGAGATATGTCGCCGAGACCTTGTACTTGTCCGACGGTGGCCGGCCCCTGGCATTCGACACGCGCACGCGATGTTCGCCGACCTGCTCGATCTTTACCGCCGTGAAGTCGCAGGTTACGTCCGGCAGCCTGTAGCAGGCCGGATCGCCGATCTCGTAGACCAGCTGCTCGGCAACCGTGCCGAAGCTGACCAGGCCGCCGGTGCCTTTGGGTTTGGTGACGACAAAGCTGCCGTCCGCGGATATTTCGGCAATCGGATAGCCGATATTGTCCCAGTCCGGTACATCGCGCCAATCGGTGAACAGGCCGCCCGAGGCCTGTGCGCCGCATTCGATGATATGGCCGGCCAGACTGCCGGCGGAGAGTTTGTCGAACTCCTGCAGGCCCCAGCCGAATTCATGCAGCAGCGGACCGAGCACCAGGGCTGAATCGACGCAGCGTCCGGTGACGACGATATCGGCACCGGCCTTCAAGGCGCCGGCAATCGGCGCGGCGCCCAGATAGGCATTGGCCGACATGAATTTTGCCGGTGTCTCGGTGCCCGGCTGCATCGGCTCAAGCTGCGATTTGAGCATATCGATCTGCGGCAGCAGGTCGTCGCCCAGCACGACGCCGACTTTCAGCGACAGGCCCGCATCGGCAATCAGCGCGCGGATGGCGGCGGCGCAGGCGGCCGGGTTCACGCCGCCGGCATTGGCGACAACTTTGACCTTGCGCCGCGCCAGTTCCGGCAGCAGGCGTTTCATGGTGACAGCGACGAAATCGGTGGCGTAGCCCTGCGCCGGATCTTTCGCGCGCATGCGCGCCATGATCGACATGGTGATCTCGGCCAGATAGTCGAAGATCAGGTAGTCGACCTCGCCCTGCGCCAGCAGCTGCGGCGCCGCCACCATGGAATCGCCCCAGAAGGCCGATGCGCCGCCGATGCGGATGGTCTTGCCTGCCTCTTGGCCGCTGCTCATGTCCCGTTTCCTCCGGCCGCGTTTTCTGGCAGCATAAACACCCGGAACAGCCGCGTCATGCCTGACGCTGCGTCACACCGGGTCGCCATGTCCGACACGCTTGCAATGCAGATGGTCAGCCGCAGCTGGAAGCGCCTCTGGCGGTCCAGTGTGGATGCCCTGCTGCCGCCGCAATGCATGCTCTGCACCGCGCAGGTGGACGAACCCGGCCGGCTCTGCCTCGACTGCTGGCCCAGCATCGGTTTTATCGCGGACCCCTGCTGTCCGACCTGCGGTGTGCCGCATGCCGTGCCGGTGCCCGACGGCCTGGTCTGCGGCGCCTGTCTGAAAGACACGCCGCCCTTTGCGCGTGCGCGGGCTGCCTTCGTCTATGGCGGTGGCGGTCGCGATCTGGTGCTGCGGTTCAAGCGCGGCGACCGCACTGACCTCGCGCCAGGTCTCGCCGGCCTGATGCGACAGGCCGGCGCGCCCCTGCTGGCGGATTGCGATGCCATCCTGCCGGTGCCATTGCATCGCTGGCGGTTGTGGCGCCGGCGCTTCAACCAGTCGGCCCTGCTGGCGCAGGCGCTGGGCCGGGCGGCGGATAAACCGGTGCTGCTCGGTTTGCTGCAGCGCCGCCGCGCCACCCGCAGCCTCGGCCGCCTGAACCGCACCGCCCGCAAGCGGGAACTGGCTGGCGCCATCGGGGTTGATCCCGGGCAGGCGGCGATGCTGCGCGGCCGGCGCCTGCTGCTGGTCGACGATGTGTTTACCACCGGTGCCACGGTGAACGCCTGCTGCCGGGCGCTGCTGCGGGCCGGGGCGGCGGAGGTGACGGTGCTCACCCTCGCCCGGGTTGTTCGGGCCGAGCAGGGCGCCATATAATTGGAAACTGCGAGGGGCAAACTCGCACAAGGAACCCGGACGATGGCCGAGATTGAAATCTATACCACTTTCATGTGCCCCTACTGTGCACGCGCCAAGGCGCTGCTTGAGAAGAAGGGGCAGACCTACAACGAGATCGACGTCTCTTACGACGCTGCCAAGCGCGAGGAGATGACCCAGAAGGCCGGCGGTGTCCGCACGGTGCCGCAGATCTGGATCAACGGCACGCATGTGGGCGGCTCGGACGATCTCTACGCGCTGGAGCGCGCGGGCAAGCTCGACGCGATGCTGGCGGCGTAAGATTTCGGAGCGGGGGCGGGACGATGGGGCGCAAGGTAAAAGTCGGTCTGGTGCAGCCCAATATCTGGGACGACATGGATACGAACATCGCCCATGTCTCCGCCCTGGTCCGCAAGGCGAAAGAGGCCGGTGCCGATTTCATTACCACGCCGGAGAATTCCGGCTTCATGGGGGTGAATGCCGCCGCCAGTGTCGCTGCCGGCAAGCCGGAAGACAGCCATCCGGCGTTGCAGGCTTTCCGCAAGCTCAGCGAGGAACTCGGTACCTGGCTGCTGGTGGGATCGCTGGCGATCAAACCCGAAGGCGCCAACCGCAACTTCAACCGCTCATATCTGCTGGCGCCCGATGGCGGCATTGCTGCGCGCTACGACAAGATCCATCTCTTCGATGTCGATCTTCCGTCGGGCGAGACATACCGGGAATCGAACTCGATCGCGCCGGGCGGCGAGGGCGTGCTGGCGTCACTGCCCTTCGGCACGCTCGGCATGTCGGTCTGCTACGACCTGCGTTTCCCCGGCCTGTATCGCGGCCTGGCGCAGGCCGGCGCCGACCTGATCACCATTCCGGCAGCCTTCACCCGCACGACGGGGCAGGCGCACTGGCATGTGCTGATGCGGGCGCGCGCCATTGAGACCGGCGCCTTCGTGATCGCGCCCGCCATGTGGGGCGACCATCCCGGCAACCGGCAGACCTATGGTCATTCGCTGGTGATCGATCCCTGGGGCCGCGTGCTGGCCGATATGGGCGATGGCGTCGGTGCGAAAGTGGTGGAGATCGATCTGGCCGAGGTGGCCAGGGCGCGGGCGCAGATCCCGGCCTGGCGCCACGATCCGGTCTATACGTTGCCGGCGCGCAATTTGACTGGTCGCGCCGCCGAATAGACCGGCAGGTTCACATGCATCGCCCGGACGAACGACTCCCATAAGGCCGGCGTCAGGGCCAGCACGGGTTCGGCCTGCTGCAGGCCGCCAGACTCATAGTCGTTGGTGATCCCGCCCGCTTCGCGCACCAGCAGCAGGCCGGCCAACGCATCCCAGGGCTTCATGCGCAATTCGTAAAATCCGTCCAGCGCGCCTTCGGCGGCCAGCGCCATCAGCAGCAGGCCGCTGCCGAGCCGGCGATACTGGCAATGCGCCGCCAGCAGGCTGTCGATGATTTTCGCATGCGGGCCCGGTGCCTCGCCATGCCCATAGCCGATGCCGAGACAGGCATGATCCAGGCGGGTTTCGCCGCTGACCGAGATCGGCTTGCCGTTGCAGAAGGCGCCATGGCCGGCGCGGGCGGTATAAAGCTTGTCGGCCACGGCATCGTAGATCAGCGCGAGTTCGATACGGCCCCGCACCATCAACGCAATCGCCACGCACCAATATGGCAGACCGCGCACGTAATTCGCCGTGCCGTCGATCGGGTCGATCACCCAGAGCGCATCGGTATCGCCGCCGCGCCGGCCGCGCTCCTCGCCGAGGATGCCGTCATGCGGGAATTCGCTCAGCAGGCGCGAGGCGATCAGGTCTTCGGTTTCCGCATCGGCCTGGCTGACGAAATCCTGCACGCCTTTCAGCTTGATCACCAGTTCGCTGCGGTTGTCGAAAAAACCGCGCGCCAGTTTGCCGGCCTCGCGGATCACCTGGCTCGCATGCTGAAGGCGTTTGTCGATATCGAAGGTCATGGCGGGATGCTACGCCTCGGACGGCGGCAGTGCGACAGCTAATTGGTAAAATTTAAGCTGGCATGCTCTCCGTTTGCGTCGTGTTCCAGGTTTCGCGCGAAAGCGTGTGCCAGCTCACGATGCGGTCCCAGATTGGACCATCTCCAGTGTAGTTGAAACCCAGCTTGGCCAGCACGCGCTGCGAGCCGCGGTTTTCCGGCGCGGTCAGCGCGATCAGCTGCGTGAGGTTGCAGCGTTCGAAGCCGAAGGCCAGTGCCGCGCGACCGGCTTCGCTGGCGAGGCCGCGACCCCAGGCGGTCTTGCCCAGCAGGTAGAGCAGTTCGGTCTGCCCGGCTTCCGGTATCCAGCGCAGGCCGCATTGCCCGAGCAGGCGACCGCTCACACGATCCTGTACGGCCCAGACGCCATGGCCGCGCCGGTCCCAGTGATCGTTGTAATTGTGGATGTTGCTCTTGGCGCGTTCCTGCGCCTCGGCGCGCGCCAGCCCGCGACCAGGCAGCATGTGGCGCATCACCTGGTCGTCGTTGTAGAAGCGCGCCAGCGTCTCGAAGTCGCGCGGTTCAAAGCGGCGCAGTAGCAGGCGCTCGGTTTCAAGAGTGGGGGTCTCGATCATGCCGGCTTCACGGCGCAGATGCGCTGTCGCACGGCGTTCGTTTCCTCGCCCTGCTCGAAGGCGCGTACGGTGAGGCCTGCTTCCCGGCACCAGTCGAACAACTCGTCGGGCCGCAGCAGGAAGTCCGGATTGCTCGGCTTGCCGAAGCGTTCGTTGCCGCGCATGAAGGTTTCGTAGATCAGCACGCCACCGGGCGCGAGTGCAGCGGCGATCTGTGGAAACAGCGGTCGCCACAGGTAATTGGTCACGACGATGCCGCCGAACGGCCTTCCGGCGAGCAGCCAGGGACCGTTTTCGATATCGGCCTCGATCAGTTCGGCGCGATCATCGCCGCGCAGGTCGGCCACGCCGGAGAGATCGCGGTCGAGGAAAGTCACCGGATGGCCGCTCTCGAGGAACAGCCTGCCATGCCGGCCGCCGCCGCAGGCGAGATCCAGTACGCGGCCGCCGATTGCCACCAGTGGCGCGAAACGTACAACCCAGGGAGAGGGCATGTTGCCGCCATGCATAGCCATGCCTCATCTCCCCTTGTTGCGCCGTCGTGACGGCACTATGTATAACCTGTTGCAATGCAAGGCAGGTTAGGCCCCCCGGCCGAATCACCCGATACGAGTCATGATCAAGTACGAACTGAAATGCCGCAAGGACCACGTTTTCGAGGCGTGGTTTTATGACAGCGCCACCTACGACAAGCAGGCGGCGGAGGGCAAGGTCGTGTGCCCGGTCTGCAACTCGCGCAAGGTGACCAAGGCGCCGATGGCGCCGCGCATCGGCAAGTCGAAGGGCGAGATTGCCGTCGCCGAGGCGAAGGAGATCGCCAAGGTACGTCAGGCGCTCACCGAACTGCGCGACCATGTCGAGAAGAACGCCGATTACGTCGGCGACCAGTTCGCCGAAGAGGCGCGCAGGATCCATTACGGCGAAACCGACAAGCGCAACATCTACGGCGAGGCGAGCGCGGACGAGGCCAGGGAACTGGCTGACGAAGGCGTCGACGTCGCCGTGATCCCGTGGTTGCCCAGGGGCGATGCCTAGCTATCCCTAAATTCGTCATCCCCGCGAAAGCGGGGAGCCAGCGCAATGGCACGACTGGGTTCCCGCTTTCGCGGGAACGACGAGTGTTGAAGCAGGGAGTTACACTCCCTTCACCGCAACCAGCATGTAATTCACATCGGTGTCGCGACCGATGCGCCAGCGGTCGTCGAACGGACTGTAGCTCACGCCCGCCACTTCGCTCAGCGTCAATCCGGCGCGGCGCAGGCCGCCGGCCAGTTCGTGGGGTTTCAAAAACTTCTTCCAGTCATGCGTGCCGCGCGGCACCCAGTTCAGGATGTATTCGGCCGCGACAATGCCGAGCGCGAAGGATTTCGGCGTGCGGTTCAGCGTGGCGGCAATCAGAAGCCCGCCGGGCTTCACCATCTGCCCGCAGGCGGCCAGGAAGCCGTCGAGATCGGCGACATGCTCCACGACCTCGAGCGCCAGCACCACATCGAACTGTTCGCCGGCCGCAGCCAGCGCCTCGGCGCTGGTGGCGCGGTAGTCGACGGCCACACCGGCCTCGGCGGCATGCAGGCTGGCGACCCCGATATTGCGTTCGGAGGCATCGGCGCCGACCACGCTGGCGTCCAGCCGGGCCATCGGCTCCGACACCAGGCCGCCGCCGCAGCCGATATCCAGCAGGCGCAGGCCAGAAAGCGGACTGTCGGACAAGCCGTCACGGCCGAAATGGGCGCAGATGCGGTCGCGGATGAACCCCAGTCGCACCGGGTTGAATTTGTGCAGGGGCCTGAACTTGCCCTGCGGGTTCCACCATTCCGCCGCCATGGCGGAAAAACGGGCGATTTCGGCGGGGTCGATACTGGCAGCGGACTGGCTCATGCGGCGACTCGCTCGGGCTCGACAAAGGGCTAAGGAAACAGGGGATTTTTCCGCCCGGCTCGGCTTGCCCCGGACCGGTCCCAAGAGTATTAAGTACCCGCCTTTTGGCCGGCAAGGTTCTGCCGGTAACTATCGACAACAAACAGTGAAATGGGATCGAGCGACATGGCGCGCTTGGTGATGAAATTCGGCGGCACCTCGGTCGGTTCAGTCGACCGCATGAAGAACGTGGCCGCCAAGGTGAAGCGCGAGGTCGAGGCCGGCAACCAGGTTGCCGTCGTGGTCTCGGCCATGTCGGGCGAGACCAACCGCCTGGTCGACCTGTGCAAGCAGGTCGACCCGGTGCACGATCAGCGCGAATACGACACGGTCGTGGCCGCCGGCGAGCAGGTCACCACCGGCCTGGTATCCATGGCGCTGCAGTCGGCCGGCGTGAAAGCACGCTCCTGGCAGGGCTGGCAGGTGCCGATCCGCACCGACGACATGCACGGCAAGGCGCGGATCAGCGAGATCGACGGTACCGCCATGCTGAAGGATATGGCCGCCGGCATCGTGCCGGTCGTCGCCGGTTTCCAGGGTGTGGCTCCGGGCGACCGCATCGCCACGCTGGGCCGCGGCGGCTCGGATACCTCGGCGGTGGCGCTGGCGGCCGCGCTGCAGGCCGACCGCTGCGACATCTATACCGATGTGGATGGCGTCTATACCGCCGACCCGCGCATCGTGAAAAAGGCCCGCAAGCTGGATAAGATCACCTACGAGGAAATGCTGGAACTGGCTTCGCTGGGCGCCAAGGTTCTGCAGACCCGTTCGGTGGAAATGGCGATGAACCACCGGGTACGGACCCAGGTTCTGTCGAGCTTCGCCGACGTGGCCGGCACGCTCGTTGTGGATGAGGAAGAGATCGTGGAAAAGCAGATTGTCTCTGGCGTGACTTACTCCGCCGATGAAGCCAAGGTCACCCTGATTGGCGTGGCCGACCGCCCCGGCATTGCCGCCGGCATTTTCGGCCCGCTGTCCGATGCCGGTATCAATGTCGACATGATCGTCCAGAACATCTCCGAGGACGGCAAGAAGACCGACATGACCTTCACCATGGGCCGTGGCGATCTCGATCGTGCCGTTGGCATCCTGGAAAAGCAGGAAAAGAATCTCGGCTGGGCCAAGCTGGTGCCGGACCGCAATGTGGTGAAGGTGTCCGTGGTCGGCGTCGGGATGCGCAGCCATGCCGGCGTGGCGCATATCATGTTCAGGGCGCTGGCCGAGAAGAACATCAACATTCAGGCCATCACCACGTCCGAAATCAAGGTCAGCGTGCTGATCAGTGCCGACTACACCGAACTGGCGGTGCGCGCTCTGCACACCGCCTTCGGTCTGGATGCGGAATGAAAGCGGGAGGCCGATGCGGGGAGGGCACGCCACACCAGCCTCTCCGGTAAATGGTAGCGGAGAACGGCTGTGACGCCGGGCCGGGCGCAAGCCCCCGGACCGCGTGGCCTGCTGCGCCGTCTCCGTGAGGTGATGGCCGAAGCCGGCACCGTCGATGAACGCCTGGGCCGCGTCGTGCGCAATATCGCTGCCAACATGGTGGCGGAAGTCTGCTCGGCCTATCTGCTGCGCGGCGACGAACTCGAACTCTACGCCACCGAGGGTCTGAACCCAGACGCCGTGCACAAGACCCGCCTGAAAGTGGGCGAGGGTCTGGTCGGCGACATCGCCGCCCATGCGCGACCGCTGGCGCTGGCCGATGCGCAGAGCCACCCGCAATTCGCCTACAAGCCGGAAACCGGCGAAGAGGTGTATCACTCGCTGCTCGGCGTGCCGATCCTGCGCGACAACCGCGTGATCGGCGTCCTGGTCGTGCAGAACCAGACGCGCCGCCAGTATGTCGACGAAGAGGTCGAGGCGCTCGAGACCATCGCCATGGTGCTGGCGGAAATGGTCGCCTCGGGCCAGCTCAGCGGCGGCGAGGATCTGGTGGCGGCCACGCGCGCCTCCACCATGCCGTTCCGCGCCGATGGCCGCACTCTGTCGGAAGGCCTCGCCATCGGCGTCGCCGTGCTGCATGAACCGCGCATCCATGTCGAGAAAACCATCGCCGACGATATCCCGCGCGAAAAGGAGCGGCTGGATGCCGCGGTTGCCTCGATGCGCGACCAGGTCAACAGGATGCTGGAAGCGCCCGACAACGACATTGTCGGCGAAAGCCGCGACGTGCTCGAAACCTACAAGATGTTCGCGCATGACACTGGCTGGCTCGCCAAGCTGCACCAGGCCGTCGATTCAGGACTGACCGCCGAAGCCGCCGTGCAGCGCGTGCAGGGCGATACGCGCCACCGCATGCAGGCGATTACCGATCCCTATCTGCGCGAACGCCTCGCCGATCTGGACGATCTGGCCAACCGTCTGCTGCTGCATCTGACCGGCAAGAGCAATCATCTGGCCTCCGAAGGCCTGCCCGACAATGCAATCCTGCTGGCCCGCAGCATGGGGCCGGCCGAATTGCTGGATTACGACCGCCGCAAGCTGCAGGGCGTGATTCTCGAGGAAGGCTCCAGTGTCAGTCACGTGGCCATCGTTGCGCGCGCCCTCTCGATCCCCGTGATCGGCGGACTGGAGGGCGTGATTGCCAAGGTGGAGCCGGGCGATACGGTCGTGGTCGATGGCGACCATGCGCAGGTTTTCGTTCGGCCGGTGGCCGATGTGGTCTCGGCCTTTCATCAGAGCGTCAGCCTGCGCCGCGCGCGGCTGGCGAAATATGCCGCGCAGCGGGAAGATCCGGCGATCACCGCCGACGGCACCAGTGTCGCCATGCTGGTCAATGCAGGACTGCTCATCGATCTCAGTCATCTCGATGAAACCAATGCCGATGGCATCGGGCTTTATCGCACCGAGCTGCAGTTCATGGTGCGGCCGACCATGCCCAAGGCAGATGCGCAGACCGCGATCTACCGGCGCGTGATCGAACATGCCGGCGACCGGCCGGTGGTGTTCCGCACGCTGGATATCGGTGGCGACAAGGTGTTGCCCTATCTGGTGAAGTATCCGGAAGAGAATCCCGCCATGGGCTGGCGCGCGATCCGCCTGACGCTGGATCGGCCGGCCCTGCTGAAAGTTCAGCTGCGCGCCCTGCTGGAGGCCGCCGCCGGCCGCAGCCTGCATGTGATGTTCCCGATGATCGCCGAGGTGGATGAATTCCGCCGCGCGCGGCGCCTGCTCGACCGCGAGGTACAGCGGCTGGTCAACCTGCGCAAGCCGGTGCCGCTGAAGGTGCAGGTCGGCAGTATGCTTGAAGTGCCGGCACTGGCCTGGCAGTTGCCGGCCCTGCTGCCGCTGGTCGATTTCATCTCGGTCGGCTCGAACGACCTGATGCAGTTCATGTTCGCCGCTGACCGCGGCAACCCCAAACTGGCCGACCGTTACGACCCGCTCAATCCGGGCATGCTCAGCTTCCTGCACTGGGTGGTGCAGCAGTGCCATGCCACAGGAACGCCGATTACCATGTGCGGCGAAATGGGCAGCCGGCCGCTGGAGGCTATGGCCCTGCTTGGCCTGGGCTTCCGGCGTCTCTCCATGCCGGCCAACGCCATCGGCCCGGTGAAGGAAATGCTGCGTAGCCTGTCTGTTCCGGATTTGGCTGAATATATGGCTAAATTGTACACTTCACCCGATCACAGCGTGCGCGGACCGCTGGAGGAATTCGCGCGGGAAAATGGCGTAATTGTTTGAAAACGCTGGCTTGATCGGCACATTGCCGTAATATGGCGGCAGTGAAGATATGTGGGCGAGATCATGAATAGCCAGTCCGGCGGACAGCCGGCAGTGGCCGATGCAACGTCCCCGGCGGGGCGGTATGAGGGCGTGGGCCATAGCCTGAAAGTGGTGCGCGAACGGCGTAGCTTCGCGCTGGCGGATGTATCCGCGCGCCTGCGCATCCGCCGCCCCTATCTGGAAGCCATCGAGGAAGGCCGCTTCGGTGAACTGCCGGGCGCTGTCTATGTCAGTGGCTTCCTGCGCCAGTATGCCGAATTCCTTGGCCTCGATCCGGATCAGGTGCTGAAAAGCTATCAGGCCGAAAGCGATGGCGCTGTGCATCATCGCCCGGTCCTGAACTTCCCGATGCCGCGTCCCGAAGAACGCACACCCCGGCTCTGGCTTGTGGTAGGCGCGCTGGTGCTGGCCGGCATCGTCTATGCCCTGTGGTATCGCCACCAGGAAGCTTTGCGCGTCGGGCAGGACCTGATCCAGGCGGTGCCGTCGCGACTGGCCGATCTGGTGCCCAGCCCGCAGCCGATTGCACCCGCCGCACCTCCGATCGTGCTGCCGCCGCCGACGCCCCAGGCGGCGCAGGCACCGGCCGTTCCGTCGCCGCCACCTGCTGCGCCACAATCCGCCGTGGCGCCACCCGCTGCGCTCCCGCCTGTGGCGCAGGCACCCGTATCGCCGCCTGTCGCGCCCACGACGGCCCCCCCGGTTGCGCAGGTTCCGGCTGCCGCGCCGCCCGCCGGATCGGCGCCTGCTCCGGTTCCCGTTCCGGCCCCCGTTCCGGCCCCCGCTCCGGTCGCCGCGGCACCGAGCGCTGCCACCCCCGCCGTCGAGGCGTCGACCAGCTTTGGCGCCGCCACCGCCGGCCGCATCCGGGTCGAGGCCACGGCGCCGGCCTGGATTCAGGTGCGCGGCCCCAATAACGAACAGATTTTTACTCGCCTGCTGAATGCCGGCGAACGCTACCAAGTGCCGGACCGCTCCGGGCTCACCCTCCTGACCGGCAATGCCGGCGGCGTGCGGATTGTGGTCGACGGCCAGCCGCTGGCGCCGCTGGGGGCGGAAGGCGAGGTCAAGCGCGGGATTCCGCTCGATCCGGAACGGCTGAAAAACCCGGGCGGCCAAGGCTAGGACTCACAGGGCTAGGGCTCATACGGCCCGCCTGCCTTGCCATCCCCCGGTAAAGACGCCATGTTACGCCCGCGTCCGTAGACCCTAGCCGGACGAAACGTTAAGCCATGAGCATCCGTCCCTATCGCGATATCCAGCGCCGCAAGTCGCGCCAAATCTTTGTCGGCAAGGTTCCGGTGGGCGGCGACGCGCCGATCACCGTGCAGACCATGACGAACACGCTGACCAGCGACGCCCAGGCGACGATCGAACAGATCCGTCGTTGCGAAGAGGCCGGCGCCGATATCGTGCGCGTCTCCTGCCCGGACGAAGAGTCCACGAAGGCGCTGAAGGAGATCGTGCGCGCCGTGAAGGTGCCCATCGTGGCCGATATCCATTTCCACTACAAACGCGCCATTGAGGCCGCCCAGGCCGGCGCTGCCTGCCTGCGCATCAATCCGGGCAATATCGGCTCGGCCGAGCGCGTGCGCGAAGTGGTGAAAGCGGCTAAGGACCATGGCTGCTCGATGCGCATCGGCGTTAATGCGGGTTCGCTTGAAAAGCACTTACTGGAGAAATACGGCGAACCCTGCCCGGAAGCCATGGTGGAAAGCGCGCTGGATCATGCGCGCATCCTGGAAGATCATGACTTCCGTGAATTCAAGATCAGCGTGAAGGCCTCCGACATCTTCCTCGCCGTGGCTGCCTATCAGGGGCTGGCCGAGGCCTGCGAGTATCCGCTGCATATCGGCATCACCGAGGCCGGCGGCCAGCGCATCGGCACGGTGAAATCTTCTATCGGCCTTGGCATGCTGCTGTGGTCGGGTATCGGCGATACGCTGCGCGTGTCGCTTTCGGCTGCGCCCGAAGAAGAGGTGCGCGTCGGCTTCGACATGCTGAAGTCGATGAATCTGCGGCATCGCGGCGTGAACGTGATTTCCTGCCCGTCCTGCGCGCGCCAGAATTTCGACGTGATCAAGACCGTCGAGGTGCTGGAGCAGCGACTGGCGCATATCACCACGCCGATGACGCTCAGCGTGATCGGCTGCGTGGTGAATGGTCCGGGCGAGGCGCGCGAGACCGATATCGGCTTCACCGGCGGCGGCAAGAACACGCACCAGGTCTATCTCGCCGGCCAGCCGGCACACCGGCTGCAGAACGAGGATATCGTCGCGCATCTGGTCAGGCTGGTCGAGGACAGGGCCCGCCAGATCGAAGCGGACAAGATCAGGCATTCCGACGACGCGGCCGACGCCGCGTCTTAGCTACCCATCATCCAAGGACGGAGACACGCCGTGGCCCAGTTCCAGCCCGTGCGCGGCACGCATGACATTCTGCCTGACGAGTATGCCCGTTTCCGCCATGTGGTGGACACGGCGCGTCAGGCTGCGCAGTTGTTCGGCTATCGCGAAATGGCGACGCCGATTTTCGAATTCACCGATGTCTTCGCCCGCTCGATGGGCGAAACTTCCGATGCGGTTTCGAAGGAGATGTATTCGATCAACGACCGCGGCGGCGAGAATCTGGCGCTGCGGCCGGAATACACCGCCGGCATCTGCCGCGCCTTCATCTCCAACGGCCTGCAGCAGAATGTACCGTTTAAGGCTTTCGCCTGGGGGCCGATGTTCCGCTACGAGCGGCCGCAGAAGGGGCGCCAGCGTCAGTTTCACCAGATCGACGTCGAAGTGATCGGCGCCGCCGAACCGCAGGCCGATGTGGAAGTGATCGCACTGGGTGCTGAAATCCTGCGCCGGCTCGGTATCCTCGACAAATGCACGCTGGAACTGAACACGCTGGGTGATCCGGAAAGCCGTGTTGGTTATCGCGACGCTCTGGTGAAGTATTTCTCCGGCTACGCCGACCAGCTGTCGGAAGACAGCCGCAAGCGGCTGGAGAAGAATCCGCTGCGTATCCTCGATTCGAAGGACGAGGGTGACCGCAGACTCGTGGCGAATGCACCGCTGATCCATGATTATCTCACGCCTGCCGCCAGCGATTTCTTCAAGGCGCTACAGGATGGTCTGGCTGCCAGCGATGTGCCTTTCACCGTCAGTCCGCGTCTGGTGCGCGGCCTCGATTACTACACGCACACGGCGTTTGAGTTTGTCACAACCCATCTGGGATCGCAGGGCGCGGTGATTGCTGGCGGACGCTACGATGGGTTGATCGAACAGCTCGGCGGCAAGCCAACGCCGGGCATCGGCTGGGCCGGCGGTATTGAGCGTCTGGTGCTGCTGTCCGATCCACAGCCGGCTTCGCCCCGTATCGTCGCCGTCATTCCCATCGGCGCTGCCGCAGAGGCGGAAGCCGTCAAGCTGGCTGGCGACCTGCGCCGCGCCGATATCGGCGTCGAGCTTGCCTATGGCGGCAATGTCGGCAAGCGCTTCAAACGCGCCGACAAGCTCGGCTGCCATGCCGCTGTGGTGATCGGCGACGACGAACTCGCCAAAGGCGTCGTAAAGCTGAAAAACCTGAAGAGCGGTGAGGAAGCGGTTGTCTCGCGTGGCGAATTGCTCGGCAGGCTGAAGGCCTGAGCATGGATACCTCCGGCCTGCCGGAAGCCAAGCTCGACAAGGTGATCGAGCGCTACGAGATGCTGCAGGCCCAGATGGCCGGCGGCGGGCTGGCGGCCGATGCCTTTGTGAAGCTGTCGAAGGAATACGCCGAGATCGAGCCACTGGTACAGGCGATTGGAGATCTGCGCCGGCTGCGCCACGACGTGGCCGATCTGATCGCCATGCGCGACGATTCCTCGTCGGATGCCGAGATGCGCAGCATGGCGGAAGCCGAGTGGAAGCAGGCGCAGGCAGCGCTGCCCGATGCCGAGCGGCGTGTGCTGATCATGCTGCTGCCCAGGGACGAGGCCGACGAAAAAAACGCAATCCTCGAAGTGCGCGCCGGAACCGGCGGGGACGAGGCTGCGTTATTCGCCCGCGACCTCTTCGAAATGTATCGCGGTTATGCCGCCAAGCATGGCTGGCGCTTTGAGGTGGAAAGCATTGCCGATACCGAACTGGGCGGCTTTCGCGAGGCGATAGCCACGATTACCGGGCGCAGCGTCTTCGCCCGGCTGAAATTCGAATCCGGCGTGCACCGCGTGCAGCGCGTGCCCGATACGGAAACCCAGGGCCGGATCCATACCTCGGCCGCCACCGTGGCGGTTTTGCCCGAGGCCGAAGATGTCGATATCGACATCAACGAGAACGACCTGCGCATCGACGTCTATCGCTCCTCGGGCGCTGGCGGCCAGCATGTGAATACGACCGATTCTGCCGTGCGCATCACGCATATTCCCACCGGCATCGTGGTGGCGCAGCAGACCGAGCGGTCGCAGCACAAGAACAAGGCCAAGGCCATGAAGCTGCTGCGTGCCAAGATGTATGAGGCCGAGCGCGAACGCCTCGCCTCGACCCGCGCAGCTGACCGTAAAGGCCAGGTCGGCTCAGGCGACCGGTCCGAGCGCATCCGCACCTATAATTTTCCGCAGGGCCGCGTCACCGACCATCGCATCAACCTCACCCTGTACAAGATCGAGCAGGTCATGACAGGCGAGGCGCTGGACGATGTGATCGAAGCGCTGATCGCTGAAGACCAGGCCAATCGGCTGGCCGAACTCAGTCATGCCTGATGTACCGACCATCGGTACGCAGCTCATGGCCGCGCAGGCGCGGCTGAAAGCCGCCGGTGTCGATACGCCGCGTCTCGATGCAATCCTCCTGCTTGCCGAAGCGAGCGGGCTGAGCGAAGACAGGATTCGCGGTCGTCCGGATCTGCCGCTCTCGCCCGATGCTGTTGCGGCTTTCGAGACCATGCTGCAGCGCCGGCTGCGACGCGAACCGGTGTCGAAAATCATCGGGCGGCGTGAATTCTGGAGCCTGGAATTCCGGACCAGTCCTGCCGTGCTGGACCCGCGTGCCGATTCCGAAACGCTGGTGGCCGGCGTGCTGGCTGCGATCCCGGACCACGCGACCGCTTTGCGCATTGTTGATTTTGGCACCGGTTCGGGCTGCCTGCTGCTTAGTCTGCTGCACGACCTGCCCAACGCCACGGGTGTCGCCATCGATGTTTCGCCGCAGGCTCTGGCCGTCGCAAAGGACAATGCCGAACGCCTTGGTCTGCTGCCGCGCTGTATTTTCCGGCTCGGCAGCTGGGGCAAGGGAATCGAAGGCAGGTTTGATATTCTGATTTCCAATCCGCCTTACATCGAAAGCGGCGTGGTGTCGGGTCTTGAGCCTGAAGTCGCGGACCACGATCCGCTGCTGGCGCTCGATGGCGGCGCGGATGGCCTCGACGCTTATCGCGCCGTGATCCCCGACATGGCGCGGCTGGCGACGAAAGACGCTCTCGCTGCGCTGGAGGTCGGCATGGGGCAAGATGTCGCAGTCAGTCGTCTGCTGGCCGAGGCAGGTTTTGGCGAGATTGCGGTATTGCCCGATCTCGGCGGTATCGGTCGCGTGGTAACCGGCCGGAAATCCGTGCAGATTCCCTGAAAAAGGGGGTTGGCAGCGGAACCTGCCCCCCTTATCTTGTGTCTTGGGCCGACGCAGTCCCAAGGAACCCGCCCAAGGACTTATCCGGGGTGTTAACCGGGGGCGAATAAGCAGGCAGCGTCGCCGCCTCATCGACAGCCGACATTGGATGACAGACACCTCGGGGTGACACGCATCGGATGATCGATTCTTCGGGAGGCCGACCGTGTCGGATGGCCGATACGCGCGCATGGAGCCTGATTGCGCTATTTGCTGAAAAACAAGCGAGATGCATTGTGAATAATAAGAATCGTCAGCGCGGTGGCCGTCCCCAGGGCCGGAGGCCGCATGGTGGTGGCGGCGGTGGCGGAGGCGGAAATAGCGGCGGGATGAACAATTCCCATCGCAATTTCGACTCCAATGGTCCCGACGTCAAAATCCGCGGCACTGCCACCAATATCTTCGAGCGCTATTGTCAGCTCGCGCGCGACGCCAACGCGTCTGGCGACCGTGTGGCGGCCGAGAACTACCTGCAGCATGCCGAGCACTACTACCGGATCATGCTGGCGCAGGGCGTCACCCCGATGCAGCGTGCCGCCAGTCAGCAGAATCCGCAGCCGCAGAACAGCGCCAACGGCCCGCAGCCCCAGCAGTCCGCACCGGCTGCCGCCGAGGGCGCCGAGCAACCGAGCCTTGAACGGGAACTGGAAGCGGCTCTGGTACCTGACGGCGAAACCGCACCGGGCGAACGCGACGAAGCAACGGCTGCTTAAACCGCAGACCGTTCAGCAATCGACATGAAAAAGGCCGCCGGATC
>JAEYSS010000265.1 GCA_023434425.1 Pseudomonadota bacterium
CATTCTCCAGCACGCGCACCTCGAACCCGAGTTCGCGCAGCGTGGCGCTCATCGCGCGCGCATCGTTGATCGGATTCTTCAGCACGCCGTCGGAATAGGCGTTGTTGCCGATCACCAGGGCCAGGCGGTGCGCCGTCGCGGCAAAGGACGGCAGCGCCGGCAGCAGCATGGCGGCCAGCGCCAACAGGGCAACCAAAGTCGTCTTGCACCCACCGAGCCTCGTCATGGCCCCGCCCCCCGGAAGCGACACGTATATAATACAGCTTCTGCCCAAAACTTTACAACTTATGGTATTCGGCCTGCGCCATCGCCGGCTCAGGAAAAGGCCGATTACAGGTCACAACCCGATCACAAGGGTCACAGTCTTGTCGGCGGCGGGCCAACCCGGCCTCGGCTAGGGTACGGCCATTGAGTCGTGAGGCTTAAAAAACAAAAACGGAGTCGATCATGGCCTTCCCCGGTTCTGCCTTCTTCCTGGTTCTCGCAGTTCTGCAGTTCTTCATCGTCGCCGACGGCATGGTGACCTGGTTTCATATCGACTGGATCCTGGCCGCAAACTTTGCCGCGATGCTGAGCGGCCTGCCGCTGTTCGTCATGTTCAGGCTGGCGCGCGAACAGCGCCGGCGTAACGAACGCCTGCAGCGTCCCACCCTGCAGCGGACAGGGCTGCAGCAGGCAGCACGACACTAACGGCGCGAACGGCGCGCCGCCCGCGGCGGCACCAGGGCCCGGCCATGCGCGGGTTATCGCGCAGCCCGGGCCTTTTTGCGTCCCGCTGCCTTGGGCGATATCCCTGCCCTCCGCGGTTTTGCGGCCGTCCTGGCCGATGCGGCTTTTTTCGCTGCGGGACGCGGCTTCGCCCTGGCAGGAGGCTTCTCCGGCTTCGCGGTCCGGCGCGCCGCCGCCAGCGCATCACGCACCCAGTCGCGCAAATCGCCCGGATCGAGCAGCACATCCTCCGGCAGTTCGTACCAGCGCTCGATCCGGCGCTGCGCGGACTTGCGGCTGTAGGTGAAAGGCCCCATGCCGGCCTCGACAAAGCGTGGCCGGGTCTGGTCGTCGACCACGAAATACAATGTGCCGCGCAGGATCACGCCGAAGAGTTCGCCGTCGATGCGCAGGCCGCTGCCGCCGAACAGCCGCTCGCGTGTCACCGGACCCGCGCGGGCGGCGCCGAAGCAGTCCATCACGTAACTGGTGAAATCCTCGCCCAAACCTGTCCCCTTGATCGACAGCTATTGTTCATTATATGTTCTTATGGCGCGAACGCAAGACAGAGATGATCGACGGCGCAGATGGCGCGGATTTGGCGGATGCGGGGATCGGATAAGGTAAAATAAGCATCGAATAAGACAAAATAAGCATCAAATAAGCCGAAATAAGCCCGTGATAAGGCGATATAAGCCAGCTTCAAGGCACCCGAAAGAACATATAACTATTTGAAATGAGAGGGAAAATTCTTTCGCCCGCCGCTGATTACCCCCGGGCGGTGCGCCGCGAAAGTTTATGGCTGTACATCATCTGGTCGGCCGCCGCCAAAGCCGAACCGGGATCCTCGCCGGGCTTGAGCGGGTAGACGCCATAGGCGGCGTCCAGCGGCAGGGTCTTGCCTTCCCAGTGCAGCGGCCGGCGGCGGATCGCCTCGGCCAGATGCTCCGCCTTTTCGCGGCCGACCTGGGCATCGGTCTCGCTCAGGATCACGCCGTATTCATCGCCGCCGAGCCGGGCGATCACGTCGAATTCGCGCGTGTTGTCGAGCAGGATCTGGCCGACCTGGATCAGGGCCGCATCGCCGGCGGCATGGCCATGTTTGTCGTTGATGTCCTTCAGGCCGTTGAGATCGAAATAGATCAGACAGGACGGACGTCCGTAGCGTTCGACATGCGCCATCGAGCGCGACAGTTCGCGCACGAAGGCGCGGCGGTTGTACAGGGGTGTCAGCGTGTCGCGGTCAGCGAGCCGCTCCAGTTCGGCGAGACGATTGCGGGTGCGGTTCAGTTCGTTGCGCAGCTGGTCGACTTCGCCCATCAGCCGCACGATGGCATCGCGCACGCGCGGCGTCAGTTCCGGTTCCGGGATGCCCATCACCGTGGCGGTGGCGGCGGGATTGACCGTGGTGGCGGTCACGCCGCCGGCAGCCTGGCCCGGGGTCACCACGGCAGGACGCGCAGCGCCACCCGACCCGATAGGGGTCGTGGAGCCCAGCCCCACCGGTCGGCGGTCCTCGATCTTCACGCTGCGTCGCTCTCCAGGTCATGCCGTCAGGGACGGCAGTCTGTATTACTCATGCCGCAGGAGCCGTTAACAAAGCATGGATCGGCCGGCCATTCCACCGCAGCGAAATGCCGCCGATTCCGGGCATTTGCCGGCTTCCATGGTCCGGCTTTACAGCCCATCGTGGCTCCCTATAATCCGCCGCTTTCCGCTGCAGGAGTAACTCATGGCGCCGCGTAAAGGTCCGGCCACGGCCCGACCCTCGAAAGCAAAGCCGGCGACCGCAAAACCGGTTGTCGGCATCATCATGGGCAGCCAGTCCGACTGGGCCACGATGGAGCATGCCGCAGAGGTGCTGGCCGCACTGAAAGTCCCGGCCGAACATCGCATCGTCTCGGCGCACCGCACCCCGCAGCGGCTGTATGATTATGCCCACGAGGCCCACAAGCGCGGCATCCAGGTGATCATCGCCGGTGCCGGCGGCGCTGCGCATCTGCCGGGCATGGCCGCGGCCATGACGCATCTGCCGGTGCTGGGGGTGCCGGTGGAAAGCAAGGCCCTCAAGGGCCTCGACTCGCTGCTGTCGATCCAGCAGATGCCCGGCGGCATTCCGGTCGGCGCGCTCGCCGTCGGCAAGGCCGGCGCCATCAATGCCGGACTTCTGGCCGCCGCGATCCTGGCGCTGAACGATCCGGCGCTGTCGAAGCGACTGCAGGACTGGCGCGCGAAGCAGACCAGGGCGATCAAGCTCAAGCCGGTCAGCGGCAAGTAATGTCGGCGCTCCCGCCCGGCAGCATGATCGGCATCCTCGGCGGCGGCCAGCTCGGCCGCATGCTGGCGCATGCCGCGAGCCGGCTGGGTTATCACTGCCATATCTTCGCGCCGGATGCCGATCCGCCGGCCGCCGAAGTCGCTGCGAAATTCACCCGCGCGGACTACACCGATTCTGCGGCGATGGAAAAATTCGCGCGCGCCTGTGATGTCGTGACCTATGAATTCGAGAATATTCCGCTCGATCCGGTGGCGGCGATTGCGCGGCTCGTGCCGGTACGGCCGGGAACGGAGGCGCTCCGCATCAGCCAGGACCGCCTGTTCGAGAAGCAGTTCTGCAACGCCCGCGGCATTGCGACGGCGCCCTGGCGCAAAGTGGGTTCGGTCGCCGATCTCGAAGCCGCCATCGATGCGCTCGGCCTGCCGCTGGTGCTGAAAACCTGCCGCATGGGCTATGACGGCAAGGGCCAGGTGAAGGTGGCTGCGCGTGAAGACGCCGCCGCGGCCTTCGCCGCACTGAAATCCGATCACCTGGTCGCCGAGGGCTTCATCGGCTTCCGGCGCGAACTGTCGGTGGTGCTGGCGCGCGGGCTCGATGGCCAGATCGCCTCCTGGGGCCCGGTCGAGAATATCCACCGCAATCACATCCTGTGGCGCACCTATGCCCCGGCGGTGATCGACGCGACGTTGGCCGCCCAGGCGGAGCAGATCGCCGCGAGTCTCGCCGCCGGTCTCGACTATGTTGGGACGCTGGCGGTCGAATTGTTCGATTGCGGCGACCGCATCCTGGTCAACGAGATCGCCCCGCGCGTGCATAATTCCGGCCACTGGACCATGGACGCGGCCGTCACCTCGCAGTTCGAGCAGCATATCCGGGCGATCTGCGGCCTGCCGCTCGGCGCGACCGACCGGCTGTGCGACGCCGTGATGGAAAACCTGATCGGCGACGAGATCGAGGCCTGGCCGGCGCTTCTGGCCGAACCGAACGCCAAACTGCACCTTTACGGCAAGGCCGAAGCCCGGCCCGGGCGCAAAATGGGTCATGTGAACCGGCTTTACCCGGCCGGGCAGGCTCCACAACCCTAAGTCAAAAGGCCGCACCCCCATTCTCGGCTTGCGGTCGGACGAGGCTTCGCTATAATATTGGTTAATATCTGTTAACCATGGCCCCGGCTCATATGGCCAGGGCGGCGAGATCGTCATGTCGGTCGAAAATGTCAGTGCTGGTCTTGCCGGCGTTGCGCGGACTTCCCCGCAGCGACTGACGAAGAATGCCCTGATCAGCAACACCGACAATTCGGCCGTCCAGCAATATGCGCAGGTCAGCCGCTTCACGTCCTATCTGGCCGATGCGCCGGTCGAGCAGGCCGAGCCGCAGCAGTATCAGCAGCAGTCGTCGCAGGGCGGCGGTTCGGGCTACAGCACATCGTCCGGCAATTCGGGCAACGACGACACCGCTGCCCCGCCGCTGAACTACACGCGCAACGGCACCACCGCGCCGGTGCAGAAGCCGGTCGTGGTCGGCCAGTTCCTCAGCGTCGTCGCCTGAGGCCTTCCTGACAATCTGAAATTACGCGCGCCGCAGATTGCGGAACGGATTGGGCAGCCTGTCGGCCAGCCTGGCGAGTTTGCCCTTGGCCTTTTCGATACGCATCACATCGGCGAGCCGGCGATCGAGAAACGCCGCGGTGCCGGCGAAGTTTTCCGACTTGTCGTCCAGCCAGTGCAGCAGGGTGGCGCCATACACGCCGGCCAGCAGCAGGCGTTTGGTGTAGAAGTTGTAGTCGGTGGCGGTGTCGCCGGCGGCATACCAGATCGCATCCACCGTGCGATAGAGCTGCTTCAGCGCGCGCGGCGCATGCTGCGGCAGGGCCTCCAGCGCCAGCGCGCGGCGTACGGCTTCACGATGCGGGGCTGTCAGCTCCAGCCGCGTCATGACGGCAAGCCTGACACGCTCGCGCACCTTCATGGCAGCGAGATCGCGGCCTTCCAGCACGCGCAGCATGGCGGCATCTGTTTCGCTCACCCAGAAATCCAGCAGGTCGGCTGCCCCGCCGGGGAAGGCACGCAGCGCCACGCCATTGTCGAACCCGGTGTCGCGCACGGCCAGCGCCAGCGACCTGGCGGTCCAGCCATCGAACGGCACATGCGGCAGCATGGCCTCCAGCAGGGCGCGCTTTTCGGCCAGAAGATGCTCGCCCGAATGTTCCTGGGTCATTCCTCTTCCTCCTGCGGACGGAGTGCTGCGCGATGCCGCATCTCGCTCTCGAATACCAGATTCTTCAGATCGGTCATGCGCTGCGGATACAGGATGCCGTCCAGATGATCCAGCTCATGCTGCACCACGCGGGCATGCCAGCCGTCCACCTCGCGTTCGATCCGGCTGCCATCGGGCAGCGCGCCTTCGTAGCGGATACGGGTATACCGTGGCACCAGTCCGCGCAGGCCAGGCACCGAGAGGCAGCCTTCCCAGGCCATGTCCTGGTCCTCACCCACCGGCTGCCAGCGCGGATTGACCAGGGTGACCAGTTCGCGCCTGCCGTCGCCCTCGTCCGGGGTGAGGAAGACGGCGACCCGCAGCGGCACATGCACCTGCGGTGCCGCCAGCCCCTGCCCCGGCGCGTCGATCATGGTCTCCACCATATCCTCGATCAGCTGCCGGATTTCCGGCGCCATCGGGTCGGGAACCGAGTCGGCCGGGCGGGCCAGAACCGGATGCCCCATCTTCGCGATCTTGAGAATTGCCATAATCCCTAGCCTAGGACAGAGCGCCGGCGCGGCCAAGCCACCCGGATATACTTTTAATACCAGGTACTTAACCAAAAATCCGGGTTGCAGCGGGATATCCACTAAGCCGCTTCACAAAGCCCGGTCAGCGTGTTAGAACCCGCCACTCGCCGGAGCAGAGTCTCCGCCAACGGAATTCTTTGACCTGAAAGGATGGAACCGACGTGCAGGTTCTGGTTCGTGATAACAATGTCGATCAGGCGCTGAAGGCGCTCAAGAAGAAGATGCAGCGCGAAGGCATTTTCCGCGAGATGAAGCTGCGCGGCCATTACGAGAAGCCCTCGGAGCGCCGCGCCCGCGAGAAGGCCGAGGCGATCCGCCGCGCCCGCAAGCTGGCCCGCAAGCGCGCCCAGCGCGAAGGTTCGATGTAATCGACGCCTTCCAGTGACCGAATTCTGAATCAAGCCGCCCGCAAGGCGGCTTTTTTCATGGCTGACGGCCTCTCACCAACTGGTGCACCGTTCCGCCATTTTTTTCCGGTTGCTTAAGGTTTAGCTTGGTCGGCATGGCAACAGGCAAGGAACTCGGCGGAATGCACCAGAATGTGCACCTCCTCCAGGGGCTGGACCAGCTGGACCAGGGGATCAGCATCTTCGACGGCCAGCTGCAGCTGATCGCCTGCAACCGCCGTTTCCTCGACATGCTGGATTTCCCCGAGGCCTTCAGCGCCCCTGGCACACCAGTGGAAACCTTCTTCCGTTACAATGCCGAACGCGGCGAATACGGTCCTGCGGATATCGAGACTGTGGTGCGGGAGCGCATGGCTTTCGTCCGCAAATTTGAACGCCATCTTTTCGAACGCGTCAGGCCGAACGGCACCGTCCTGGAAATCCGTGGCGCACCGTTGCCCAGCGGCGGCTGGGTCGCGGTCTATACCGATGTCACCGAGCTCCGCCGTAACGAACGGGCCCTGGCCCAGGTCCGCGAGGATCTGGAGGATGCGGTGCAGAGCCGCACTGCGGAGCTGCGCGACAAGAACCGCATGCTGGACGTGGTGCTGGGAACCATCAGCCATGGCATCACGCTGTTCGACACCGACCTGAAACTGGTGATGTGCAACCAGCGCTTTATCGACCTGCTGGACTACCCGGCCGAATTCGCCACGCCAGGCATGCCGTTCGAGCGGTTCGTGCGCTGGAATGTCGAACATGGCGAATACGGGCCCGGCAATGTCGACCAGATGGTGGTGGAACGCGTGGCCCTGGCCCGCAATCTCACGGCACACCGCCTGCAGCGGCGGCGGCCGAACGGCCGGGTGCTGGAGATCATCGGCACGCCGATTCCCGGAATCGGCTTCGTGACCTCCTACTCCGACATCACCGAATTGCGGCGCGCGCAGGACCAGCTGCGCGACCTGGCCGACACGCTGGAAGCGCGCGTGGATGAGCGCACCGTCGCGCTGACCAAATACATCGCCGAACGCGAAGCCACCGAGCGCGAGCTGCTGCATGCCAAGGAAATGGCGGAAGTGGCCAACCGTTCGAAAAGCGCCTTCCTGGCCAATATGAGCCATGAATTCCGCACGCCGCTGAATGCCATCATCGGCTTTTCCGAATCGCTGCTGGCCGGTTATTTCGGCTCGATGCCGCCCAAGCAGCTGGAATATGTCGACGACATCCGCAAGTCGGGCGAACACCTGCTGCAGCTGATCAATGACGTGCTGGACCTGGCCAAGGTGGAGGCCGGCCGCATGGAGCCGCATATCGAGACGTTGCGCCCGGGCCTGGTGATCATCGACAGCCTGGAAATGATGCAGATGCAGGCCGACCGCGCTGGCGTGACGCTGAGCGCCGACATCCCCGACAGCCTGCCGGACCTGCCGGCCGACGAGCGCATGCTGCGGCAGATGCTGCTGAACCTGCTGAGCAACGCGGTGAAGTTCACGCCGCGCGGCGGGCGCGCCTGGGTGGCGGCCACGGTCGCCGATCGCATTCTCAAGATCGCCGTGCATGACACCGGCGTGGGGATGGCGCCGCAGGACATTCCCAAGGCGCTGGCGCCCTTCGGTCAGGTCCGCGGTGTGCTGAGCCGCGAGCATCAGGGCACCGGACTTGGCCTGCCGCTGGTGAAGTCGCTGGCCGAACTGCACGGCGGCAATCTCGATCTGGCATCCCAGCCCGGCAAGGGCACGGTGGCGACGATCAACCTGCCCCTGCGCAGTCCGACCAGAACGCCACAGATCTAGCCGTCAGCGGCAGGAGGCTGCCTCGCGCCGCAGGGCCTCGTATCGCGCTGCAGTGTCGTCAGGCACACTCAGCGATTCAAGAAATGCCTGCAGGTCCGCAATCTCCGCCTCTGACAGTTTCAGCGGTTTCAGGATCGCCTCGCCATCGGAATGCAGGCGATCCTCGTCCAGCTCGGAATAATGCAGGATCACGTCACGTAGCGTCGGCTTGCTGCCGTCGTGCATGTATGGGGCCGTCGCCGCCAGGCTGCGTAAGCCCGGCACCTTGAATTCACCCCAGTTGCGATGCTGCTGCTCGACATGCCGAACCGGGATGGCGGCCGCGCCGCCGGGGTCGTCGTTGTGGCGGCCGAGCAGATTGAAGGGGTTGGCTTTCAGCAGCGCGATGCCGCCATGCCGGCCCGGATCGACACGACGCGGCGTGCCCGGCTTGCGATCCGGATCGTTCAGGAAGAAGGCCAGGCCCGTATCATGAAATTCGCCGTTGTTGAAATTCGCACCCGTATGGCACATGCCGCACTGGCCGCGCCCGGTGAACAATGCCAGTCCGCGCTGCGCGGCCTCCGGATAGCGCACCATGGCAGCACGATCATTC
>JAEYSS010000276.1 GCA_023434425.1 Pseudomonadota bacterium
CGCAACCTGCTGACCGCCGATGAGCAGGAACTCTGCGGCCTGCGCGGCAATCGGCTGGCGATGATTTTCCAGGAGCCGATGACCTCGCTCAATCCGCTGCACCGGATCGTCGACCAGATCGCCGAACCGCTGCGGCTGCATCTTGGCCTCACCGGCATGCAGGCGCGTGAGCGCGTGGTGGAATTGCTGGATCGTGTCGGCATCCCCAATCCGCGCAGCCGGCTGGACGCCTATCCGCATCAGCTGTCGGGCGGGCAGCGCCAGCGCGTGATGATCGCCATGGCGCTCGCCTGCGATCCCGACATCCTGATCGCCGACGAACCGACCACCGCGCTCGACGTCACCATCCAGGGCCAGATCCTCGACCTGATCCGCCGGCTGGTGGATGAAACCGGCATGGGCCTGGTGCTGATCAGCCACGACCTCGGCGTGATCGCCGAAACGGTGGATCGCGTGCTGGTGATGTATGCCGGCCGGGCCGTCGAGTCCGGCCCGGTGCATGACGTCTTCGCCCGCATGGCGCATCCCTATGCGCGCGGACTGTTTTCGGCGATGCCGCGCATCGCCCCGGGGCTGTCGCATCCGCGACCGCAATTGCCGACCATTCCCGGCATCGTGCCCGACCTGCATGACCTGCCGGCTGCCTGCGCCTTCGCCGACCGTTGCGATCTGGCTGAGCCGCGCTGCCGCGCCGAGTTCCCGCCCAATGCAACCATCGGCCCGACGCACCAGGCCGAATGCTGGCGTACCGAGCTGACGGTCGGTGCGCCATGACCGCGCTGGTGGAGATCGAGAATATCCACAAGACCTACACACTGAAACGGGCGACGCCCTTTTCGGCCGCGCAGCAGGTCTTCGCCGTAAACGGCGTGTCGCTGGCGATAAAAGCCGGCGAAAGCCTCGGCATCGTCGGTGAGTCCGGCTGCGGCAAGTCCACACTGGCGCGCCTGGTGATGGCGCTGGAAAAACCGAATCAGGGCCGCATGCTGTTTGCCGGCCATGATCTGAATGCGCTGTCGACCGAGGCGCTGCGCGCGGCACGGCGCGATTTCCAGATGGTATTCCAGGATCCCTATGGCTCGCTCGATCCACGCCTGACGGTGGAGCGGATTGTCGCCGAGCCGCTGGACGTGCTGGAAAAACTGACGCGTGCCGCGCGGCGCGACCGCGTGGCCGACACACTGGCCACGGTCGGGCTCCGGTCCGGCGACATGGAAAAATATCCGCATGAATTTTCCGGCGGCCAGCGTCAGCGCATCGCGATTGCGCGCGCCCTGATCACACGGCCCAAACTGATCGTGGCCGACGAAGCGGTCTCGGCACTGGATGTCTCGGTGCAGGCGCAGGTGCTGAACCTGATGGCCGACCTGCAGCAGCGCTACGGAATTACCTATCTGTTTATCAGCCATAATCTGGCGGTGATCGACCATCTGTGCAGCCATGTGGCGGTGATGTATCTCGGCCGCATCGTCGAACAGGGCAGCACGGCGACGATCTTCGCGAAGCCGGCGCATCCCTACACCCGCGCGCTGCTGGCGGCTTTGCCGCAGCCGGTGCCACCGCCGCCCGGACAGGCCCGCCGCCGCAGCCTGCTGCAGGGCAATCCGCCCAGCCAGACGGCGCTGAAAGCCGGCTGTGCGCTGGCCGATCGCTGCAGCTACGCCGACGATCGCTGCCGCGCGGCCACGCCCGAGTTGCGCAGGATGCCCGATGGCCGAGCGGTCGCCTGTCACAAGGCCGAGAGCGTTGTGGAAGAACCGCTAGCGCGGTGAGGCGATGACCTGCAGGCGGTAGCCGCGCTCACGCATGCAGTAGTCGGTAAATTCGGCTTCACGTGGGCCGCGGTCGAAATAGGACGGCGTGCGCGGCTCACGCCAGGGCGCGCCGAAGCTGTTGAAGCCGGTGCCTGTCCAGGGCGGATAGAGCGGTCGCGTCGACGAACTTTCATCCAGCGCCTGCTTCCAGGCGATGTCGCGACACTCCTTGTAGTCCCGGTCACGCTGCGCGGCGCCGGTATCGCTGCGCACCCATTCGGTCGGCGTCGTGGCACAGGCGCCAAGCAGCAGAACCAGGGCTAGTCCAGCCAGGCGGATCATGATTTCGCGCCCGGCTTCTGGGCGATGGGCTGCAGGTGATAGCCGCGCTGCTGCATGCAGTATTCCGCCAGTTCATACATCCGCGCGCCGCGCCGGGTATAGGACGTGGTGCCGGCGCTGCCATCCTCGCCGCCAGACTCCATGAACTGGGTATCGCGAAACGGCGGATAGATCGGCCGCGTCTTGTCGCTTTCATCCAGCGCCTGCCAGTTGGCGATGTCCTGACATTCCTTTTCATCCGTCAGGCGTTGCTGCAGCGACGTATCTGCGCGCGCCCATTCGGTGGTCGGCGCACAGGCCGATACGCCAAGCAGCAGAAAAGCGAAAACGGCACAGCGCATCATGCGGACATCCTATTGCTGCGCCACCGGCGCCAAATGATATCCGCGGGCGCGGAGGCAGAAATTCTGCAGATCGCCCTCGCGCTGCTGGCGCCACATGAAGGCATCATGCCGGTAATGGCCGAAAGGGCTGGGATAGGGGCCGTAGCGTGAGGGCCATGTTCCGTAATAGCCGCCATAATGGGGACCGCCGAAGAAGCTTTCGCGGAAGGCCTGGTCGCGTGCCAGGTTGGCGCAGTCGCGGCTGTCGGCCTGGGCTTCCTGCAGACTGACCCCGGGTTTCTGCCAGGCCATGGGCGGCCCGCAGGCCGCCAGCAGGCCGGCGACACCCAGCGCGAGACAGGAAAACCGGGTCTTTTTGCCCATGGCGGCTCGACCTCCCGGAGCCAGATCGGCCTTCAGGCTAGGCAGGAGTTGCGGCGGAAATAGGGCCGCCAGCGGCTATTCCTGGCAGGGGAAGGCATCCGTCATGGCGAGCCGGACGGTCTGAATCGCCTCCTGCCCCAGCTGGTCGCCGTTTTCCTTCGCCCATTCGACGAACTGCTGGCGCAGCAGGGTTGCCGGTGCTTCGCGCGGCGCACAGAACCAGGTGATCTCCTTGCCGTCCGAGACCATCAGCTCGTACATCGCCACCGAGGCCTGCAGGTAACGCAGGCAGCCGGCGAGACGCGCACTGCCTTCGGCGCCGTCGCACAGGGCCTGCAGATCGAGGCCGAAGAATTTCGGCGGCGGCGCCAGGTTTCCAGTCGGATTCTGCTGCGCCGCAGCACCAGACATCAGCAGCCCGGCCAGCAGGCCGGCAAGGACAAAGCGGCGCATCAGACGATCTCGTTCTCGAAAGGCTCGCCGCCCATGCGGCGGAAGATGGCATACATCGCATCGGCTGCAGCATCCAGCAGGACGTGGTCGGTGGAGCGCATCACGATGGCGGTGGACGCGCGCCCCCCGCGGAAGGCCGGATAGGATCCCATATCGACCGCGGGATACTGCTTCTGCAGCGCGCCAAGCTCCTCGGCCACCGCACCTTCCGGCACCAGCGCCAGCACGGTGCGCGACAGCAGCTTGTCGCCGCCGCTCAGGGTCGGCGCCACGCTGGCCACCATGGCCTGGAAGATCATCGGCACGCCGGCCATCACCATGACATTGCCGATGCGGAAACCCGGCGCGGCGGACACCGGATTGTCGATCAGGGTGGCGGTCTCAGGGATGCGTGCCATGCGCAGACGCGCGGCATTCAGCATGCCGGCCTCGTAATGCGCTTCCAGCCGCCGGCGCGCTTCCGGATGGATATCGATATGGACGCCAAAAGCCCGGGCGATGCAGTCGGCGGTGATATCGTCATGCGTCGGGCCGATACCGCCCGAGGTGAACACATAATCGTAGCGCGCGCGCAGCTCGTTCACCGCGGCGATGATGGTGTCTTCGATATCGGGGACCACACGCGCCTCGCGCAAGCGGATGCCGAGCTCAGTCAGCTTGCCGGCCAGGTAATGCATGTTGGCATCGCGGGTGCGGCCCGAGAGAATCTCGTTGCCGATCACCAGCATGGCAGCCGTCACGATTTTGGGCGCGTCCGTCATGCCACAGGAGATAGCACGCGCTGGACGTGCAGACCAGCCGCCGTTATAGGCGGGACATGCAGTTTTCCGAACCCCTGACGCCGGCAACCTTGGTCCGCCGCTACAAGCGGTTCCTCGCCGACATGCAGTTCGACGATGGTCGCATCGAGACCGTGCACTGCCCCAATCCGGGACAGATGCTGGGCCTGCTTGAGCCCGGCAGCCGGGCCTGGCTCAAGCGTGGCCGCGGCAAGCTGAACTGGGGCTGGGTGATCGGCACCGCCGGCAATGGCAGCCTGGTCGGCATCGATACCGGACTGGCCAACCGGCTGGCCGCCGAGGCGCTCGCACGAGAGGCGATCCCGGAACTGGCCGGCTACAGCCTGCATCGTCCGGAGGTGAAATACGGTACCAACAGCCGCGTCGATTTCCTGCTGACTGCGGACGGCCGCTCGCCCTGCTATCTCGAGATCAAGAACGTGCATCTCAGTCGCCAGCCGCCGCTGGCGGAATTTCCCGATTGCGTCACTACGCGCGGTGCGAAACATCTGCGTGAACTGTCCGCCATGGTCGCCGCCGGTCACCGGGCCGTGATGCTGTTCGTGGTGCAGCGCGACGACTGCAGCCAGTTCCGCATTGCCGCGGACTGCGATCCGGGCTATGCCGCAGCCTTCAGCGAGGCTAGGAATGCCGGGGTCGAGGCGCTATGTTATGCTTGCAGCGTGACGGAGGCCGGCATCGCCATTGCCCGCCGGGTGCCGATTTACCGGTAACGCGCTGAAAACAAAAGGAAAAATTCAGCCCGTGAACCAGACCCAGGCCCGCATCCTCGAGACCGACGACGACGATATCCATTCCGGTGCGGTCCGCCTGCACCGGCCGGAGGATTTCGTCGGCATGCGCGCGGCCGGCCGGCTGGCTGCGGAGACGCTGGATTTCATCACGCCCCATGTCGTGCCCGGCGTCACGACCGGCAAACTCGACGAACTGTGCCATGCCTATATCGTCGAGCGCAGTGCCGTGCCGGCCCCGCTCGGCTATCGCGGCTTCCCGAAATCGATCTGCACCTCGGTGAACCATGTGGTCTGCCACGGCATTCCGGGTGACAAGATCCTGGAAGATGGCGACATCCTCAATATCGACGTCACCGTGATCCTGGATGGCTGGCATGGCGATACCAGCCGCATGTTCCTGGTCGGCGATGTCGGCGTGAAGGGCAAGCGGATCTGCGACATCACCTATGACGCCATGATGCGCGGCATCGAAGTGGTGAAGCCCGGCGCGACCACCGGCGATATCGGCCATGCGATCCAGAGCTTTGTCGAGAAGGAGCGTTTCTCGGTGGTGCGCGATTTCTGCGGCCATGGCTTAGGGAGAATTTTCCACGAGCCGCCGAATATCCTGCATTACGGCGAGCAGGGCACCGGCGTGCCGCTGCAGGCCGGCATGTTCTTCACCATCGAGCCGATGGTGAATGCCGGCAAATGGCAGGTGAAGCTGCTGTCGGACGGCTGGACCGCGGTGACCAAGGACCGCTCGCTCTCGGCGCAGTTCGAACATTCGATCGGCGTGACCGAGACCGGCTACGAGATCTTCACGCTGTCGCCCAGGGGCTGGCACAAGCCGCCTTACACATAAGACGGACGGATTGGCAGAAGCGGGCGAAACCGAAAAACCCCACTTCCACGGCCATCGCGCGAGATTGCGGGCCCGCTTCCTCGACAGCGCCGGCACCGGCATACCGGATTATGAAATCCTCGAACTGATCCTGTTCGGCGTCTTCCGCAACGGCGATACCAAGCCGCTGGCCAAGGCGCTGGTGGCCGAATTCGGCTCGCTCGCCGCCGTGCTGGCCGCGCCGGCGGAACGCCTGAGCAAAGTGCCGGGCTGCGGCGAGGCGGTGATCGCCGCGCTGAAAGTGACGCGCGAGGCGGGCCTGCGCATGCTGCAGGCCGAGGTGAAAGCGCGGCCGGCACTGTCGAACTGGCAGGCGCTGCTGGACTACTGCCGCGCGGTACTGCAGCACGAACAGATCGAGCAGTTCAGAATCCTGTTCCTCGACCGCAAGAACCAGGTGCTCGCCGACGAGCAGCAGCAGCGTGGTACGGTTGACCATACGCCGGTCTATCCGCGCGAAGTGGTGAAGCGCGCGCTGGAGCTGAATGCCGCTGCGCTGATTCTGGTGCACAACCATCCTTCGGGCGACCCGACGCCAAGCCGCGCCGACATCGAGATGACCCGCGAAGTGGCCAAGGCTGCCGCCACGATGGGGATCGCCGTGCACGATCATCTGATCATCGGCCGCAAGGGCCATGTCAGCTTCCGCGAGCAGGGATTGCTGTAACGCAGATTTCCGGACCGGAATGGTCCGGCCTAGAATGGCTTGACAGTTACCATCACGGCAATTCCGGCCAGGCCCGCCAGCGTGACGGGCAGTGCAAGGCGTAACTGTCGAGACGGTGCCCAGTCCGCATTGCCGGCCAGCCGCCGCAGGCTGCCCGACAGCAGGCCATGCAGGGCCGACAATATCGCGACGAGCACGAGCTTCACCCATAGCCAGTTGACGCCGAGCCAGCCGGCATCGACCACCATCGCGATACCGAGCAGCCAGGCCAGACCCATCGCCGGTGACGTCAGCCGTCGATCCCAGTCATGCAGCGCCACCAGCATGCGCTGGACGTCCGGCGACCGTCCGGCAGTCGCATGTGCGAGCACCAGGCCGAGCATGATCATGCCGCCGATCCAGATCACCACCGCCGCGAGATGCGCCGCCTTCAGCCACAGATACAGCATCACCCTCTCCTCGCGGCGATGACCTGCGCCTTGCGGCGCAGGAAGCCGACATTGAAGAACGCACCGAACGGGATGAAGGCGGATATCAGCAGCCTGAGAATTTCGCCGGGCCGCCAGCCGCCGCCGGACACCGTGTTGATCACCACCCAGACATAGAACAGGAAGGCGAAACCATGGACCGAGCCGACAACCTGCGTCGCCAGCGGATACCCGAGCATGTATTTCAGCGGCATCGCGACACAGACCAGCAGGACGAGCGTCGTACCCTCGCACAGCGAAGCCAGCTGCATCCGCCGCAATTGTGCCAGCTCGAATTCCACCCCGTCCTGCAACTGTCCTGCCATTCCCGATCCCGCAACCCAGTGAAGTCCACTACAGGTTAGCGGATTCTTCCGGATCCGGATTGCGGCGACATGACGCGGCTGAACCATGGCGAGATGGCCGTGGCGGCGCAGGAAACCGGCAGCCGGTTGACCGCGACACCGGCCTGCGCCACCATCGCCTTTACCGAGGGGGGCGCCGCTAGGGCGCTGAGATTCGGCCGGCAGACCTCAGTTGTTTCCAACTGGCCCTGCAACGCCGTGACCCTAAGAACCTGATCCGGGTCATGCCGGCGGAGGGAACGGTCGTTCAGTCGCCCAGAGTCTGCAGAGTCTCCGCGCCTGTATTCCGCGAACATCCACCACATCCCGGATTTCCTGTCGTCCGACGAAAAGGAAATCCCATGGACAAGCTTACCGACGCCCCCAACTTCCGCATCACCACCGGGCCATTGCCCGCGTCGCGCAAGGTCTACCAGCCCGGCGCACTGCACCCTGATATTCGCGTGCCACACCGCGAGATCGCGACGCATCCGTCTGCCAACGAGCCGCCGCTGCCGGTCTATGACACGTCGGGGCCTTACACCGACCCCAACGCCGAGATCGACATCAGCCGCGGCCTGCCGCGCTGGCGCACGCGGCTGATCGAGGCGCGTGGCGATGTCGAGGCCTATGACGGCCGGCAGGTACAGTCCGAAGACAATGGCGGCGCCAGCACTGTTCCTGCCTTCCCACGGCATCCGCGTCCCTTGCGCGCCAAAGGCAGCACTGCCGTCACGCAACACGAATATGCCCGGCGCGGCATCGTCACGCCGGAAATGGAGTATGTCGCCATCCGCGAGAACGAGGCGCGGAAAGAACTGGCGAAAAGAGACGGAGAAGATTTCGGCGCCAGCATTCCGGACTTCGTGACGCCCGAATTTGTACGAAGCGAGATCGCCCGCGGCCGCGCCATCATCCCCTGCAACATCAACCACCCGGAACTGGAGCCGATGATCATCGGCCGCAATTTCCTGGTGAAGGTGAATGCCAATATCGGCAACTCCGCCGTCACCTCCTCGGTGGCCGAGGAAGTCGACAAGATGGTCTGGGCGATCCGCTGGGGCGCCGACACGGTGATGGACCTCTCCACCGGCCGCAACATCCACAACATCCGTGACTGGATCATCCGCAATTCCCCGGTTCCCATCGGCACGGTGCCGATCTACCAGGCACTGGAGAAAGTGAATGGCAAGGCGGAAGACCTGACCTGGGAGGTCTATCGCGACACGCTGATCGAACAGGCCGAACAGGGCGTCGATTACTTCACCATCCATGCCGGCCTGCGGCTGGCCTATATTCCGCTCACAGCGAACCGCGTCACCGGCATCGTGTCGCGCGGTGGGTCCATCCTGGCGAAATGGTGCCTGGCGCATCATGCTGAGAATTTCCTCTACACGCATTTCGAGGAGATCTGCGACATCCTGCGCGCCTATGACATCAGCGTCTCGCTGGGCGACGGTCTGCGTCCGGGCTCGACCGCCGATGCCAACGACGCCGCGCAGTTCGCCGAACTCGAAACCTTGGGCGACCTGACGAAGATCGCCTGGGCCAAAGGTGTGCAGGTGATGATCGAAGGGCCCGGCCATGTCGCCATGCACAAGATCAAAGCCAACATGGACAAGCAGCTGAAGACCTGCGGCGAGGCGCCTTTCTACACACTGGGGCCGCTCACCACCGATATCGCGCCGGGCTACGACCACATCACCAGCGGCATCGGGGCGGCGATGATCGGCTGGTATGGCTGCGCCATGCTTTGCTACGTCACGCCGAAGGAGCATCTCGGCTTGCCGGATCGCAATGATGTGAAGACCGGCGTGATCACCTACCGTATCGCCGCCCATGCCGCCGATCTGGCCAAGGGCCATCCCGGTGCTGCCCGGCGCGACGACGCGCTCAGCCGCGCGCGGTTCGAATTCCGCTGGCAGGACCAGTTCAACCTGGGGCTCGATCCGGAAACCGCCGCGCAGTTCCACGACCAGACGCTGCCTAAGGAAGCACACAAGACCGCGCATTTCTGTTCGATGTGCGGGCCGAAATTCTGCTCGATGAAAATCAGCCAGGAGGTGCGCGACGCCGCCCGGATGCAGACTGATCAGGGCATGGCCGAGATGGCGGCGCGTTTCCGCCAGCAGGGCGGCGAGATCTATCGCTAACCTCGCAGTGCAAAAGTGGCAGCCGGCGCTTGTGATTCCGGCTGCCACTGCTTACATCATATAAACTTCTCATAAACTTCAGGGCAGGCAACCAACCATGATCCGCAAACCGACCTCCATCCTCGTCGCCATCCTCGCCGCGGGCCTCGTCCTGCTGCCCGCGCTGGTCGAGGCCAAGGCCGGTCGCGGTGGCAGCTTCGGCAGCCGCGGCACCCGCACCTATCAGGCGGCGCCGCCGACCCAGACCGCGCCCTCGGCCGCCCCGGTCCAGCGTAGCGTCACGCCGCCGGCACAGACC
>JAEYSS010000279.1 GCA_023434425.1 Pseudomonadota bacterium
CCGCCGCCACCATTGCCAGTCGGACGCGGACCCGGCGCCGGCACACCGGGGCCACCTTTGTCTTTCCATTCCTTGACCAGATCGGCCGGGCTGGGCAGATCGGCCGCATAGGCAAAGCGCACCAGCACCATTTCGGCTGCTGCCAATGGAACGGGCGCGCCGCGCACTTCCTGCAGGCCCTTGAGCAGCATCTGCCAACTGCGCGCCAGCACCGGCATGCCGAGCTTGGCCGCAAGCTCGCGACCGCGCGTGCGCTGCGCCTCCGGCAGTGTCACGTCATCCGGCGTACCGCCGATGACTTTCACGCGCGTCAGCCAGTGGGTGAGATCGAGCAGATCCTGCAGCACCACGGCGGGATCGGCGCCGACGCGATACTGGTTCTGCAGATTATCCAATGCGTCAGGCAGGCGCCCGTGCAGCAGGTCATCCAACAGCGCAAAGACCTGGCCGCGATCCGCCAGACCCAGCATGTCGCGCACCAGTTCGGCCGTTACCTGGCCGGCACCATGCGCAATCGCCTGGTCGAGCAGAGAGAGACCGTCGCGCACCGAGCCTTCGGCGGCGCGGCTGATCAGCGTGAGCGCGTCCTCGTCGATCTGCGCATTCTCGACTTCGGCGATGCGTTTGAAATGCGCATTCAGCACGGCGATCTCGACGCGCTTGAGATCGAAACGCTGGCAGCGCGACAGCACAGTGACCGGGACTTTACGAATCTCGGTGGTGGCGAAGACGAATTTCACATGCGGCGGCGGCTCTTCCAGCGTCTTGAGCAGGCCGTTGAAGGCCGCCGTGGACAGCATGTGCACTTCGTCGATGATGTAGATCTTGTAGCGCGCCATCGACGGCGCGTAGCGCACGGCCTCGATGATCTCGCGGATATCGTTGATGCCGGTGCGCGAAGCGGCGTCCATTTCGAAGACGTCCGGGTGCCGGTCTTCGGCAATCGCCTTGCAATTGTCGCAGACGCCGCAGGGCGAAATCGTGGGCCCGCCGGTGCCGTCAGTGCCGGTGCAGTTCAGCGCGCGCGCGATAATGCGGGCGGTGGTGGTCTTGCCGACGCCGCGGACGCCGGTGAGGATGAAGGCCTGCGCGATACGCCCGGTGGCGATGGCGTTGGTCAAGGTGCGCACCAGCGCATCCTGGCCGATCATCTCGGCGAAGTTGCTCGGGCGGTATTTGCGGGCAAGAACGCGGTAGGGCGCCGGCTGATTCATGTGCTTAGCATGCCGTGCGCGGCCCTCATTTTAAAGAGGTGGGAGGCTGACAACGACCCGAACGGGAACTCGTTACGGCTGCTTCCTTCCGGACCTGACCGGGTTGGCGAGGCGCTCGTCCACCACCAACCTCCCGGCGCCTTATATCAAGCATCGGCCCGGGCATTTCAATGGGTAGCGCAACCGATTCCGGCCGAGTCGCGGAGATCGCCGCAGCCGTCCCCTACACGCCGTTTTGCATCCGGAGGCGATAGACGGGGCGCAGCGGATATGCCAGCGTTTCGGCATGGTTAGCCCCGATACCCCGACTCCGCCGACAGACCGCCGCAGCGAACCGCGACCGCCGCGTCCGATCGGCTTCACCGGATCGCATCTCGACCGTGCCGGCAATCCGCGCCGCAAGCCTGACTGGCTGGCCAGCCAGCGCCAACGGAAAGATGCGCGCTTCCTGCTGCTGCGCGAGCTGAAGGCGTTGATCGCCATCACGCAGACGCCGGCAGCGATCCGCTGGCTCGACCTTGCCTGGGCCGATGCGCATGCCGCGCTGCCCTGCATCTTCCTCGGCCTGGACGAAGACGACATTCCGCATTTTGCGCTCGACGGCGATGCAGCCGGCGGCGACCACAGCGTGGTCGCGCTGCATACCGGGACCGAGAAGTTCATCGACGTGCGCTCGATTGCCGCGCTGCTGGCCCCGGAAGAGGCGGCCATCCTGGCCCAGGCGCGCAGCGTGATCGACTGGCACCAGCGCCACCGTTTCTGCGCCCAGTGCGGCAGCCAGACCGAAATGGCCGAAGCCGGCTATACGCGCCGCTGCATCAGCGAAACCTGCGGTGCAGCACATTTCCCGCGCACCGATCCGGTCGTGATCATGCTGGCGGTGCATTACAACGAAAAAACCGGCGAGGAAAAAGTGCTGCTCGGTCGCCAGAGCCGCATGCCGCCCGGCATGTATTCGGCGCTGGCCGGTTTCATGGAGCCGGGCGAGAGCATCGAGGAAGCGGTGCGCCGCGAGATCATGGAGGAATCCAACGTGATCACCGGTGCGGTGCGCTATCTGGTGTCGCAGCCCTGGCCCTTCCCGTCCTCGCTGATGATCGGCTGCATCGCCGAGGCGCTGGATGACAAGATCACCGTCGACCAGGACGAGCTGGAAGATGCGCGCTGGTTCACCCGCGAAGAAGCCGCCGCCATGCTGGAACGCGGCAAGCAGCGGCTGGCGCCGACCGATCCGCCGCCCGCCGACAATCCGCAGAACGAGCCCTGGATGCCGCCGCCCCTGAGCCTGGCGCATCAGATCGCCAAACGCTGGCTGAAGGGCGAGTAAGCCCCGGCCAGCCCCTTGAGCCTGGCCGTTCAGACCGTCGTGCCGGCCCGTTTGAGCCCGTTCGGACGCCCGTTCCGTCCCATTCGGAGCCTGTTCCGGCCCGTTGCGTCCTGTTCCAGCCTGTTGTGTCCCGTTTCGGCCTGTTTGAGCCGGGTTTTTCGGCCATTGTCGCCTGAAAACCAGAACCGGGTGTGGTGGTGTCGGGTTTTGAGTTTGAACGATGTCCAACAACAGTATCCTGCCGGTAACTCAGCCGGCAGGGAAAGAACAATTATAGAACATTTCGCCCATAGATGCAAATTTCTTGACGTAATAACATTCGTCATTACATACTGCGCCGAGGAGACTCGTCATGCCCATCATCAAGCTCTCACGCGTCGGCAATTCGACCGGCCTGACTCTGCCAGTGGACGTGCTGCGCGCGGCAAAGATGACGCGCGGCGATTCGGTTTCGGTCGAGGTGCGCAACGGCCGCATCGAGATCGCCAGGGCGGAAGGCGATTACGCGGAAGCGATGAACAAGGGCCGCACCTTCGCCGGCCGTTACCGTCGCACCATGGCCGACCTCGCCAAGTAAGCCGGCGCGACTGTCATGTCCGGCCTGCGCCTGCCTCCGCTGGAGGCCATCATCGACCTGCAGGCCGAACTGATTGCCGAGCATGGCGGGCTCGCGGGGATCCGCGACCGCGGCCTGCTGGAGGCCGCCCTGGCCCGCCCGCAGCATCTGGCCGCCTATGCGGCGGACAGCCTGACGCCAGTGGCGGCCGCTGTGGCGCTCTGCGTCGCCATCTGCCGCAACCATCCTTTCGTGGACGGCAATAAGCGCGCCGGCTTCGTCGCGCTCGGCGTCACGCTGGCGCTCAACGGTCTGTATCTCGATGCCCTGGAAAGCGAAGCCACCGCGATGATCGAAAGCACGGCCGGCAGCAGGGTGAGCGAAGAGGAACTGAAGACCTGGGTCGAAGCCCATGCGACGACGGAGGCAACGCCATGACCGACACGCCCCGACTGACTCCGCGCCCGCTGGCCGACATCGCCAGCTATCACGCGCATGTCTATTTCGACGGGCCGGAGCAGCGCGACATCGCCGGATGGATTCGCGAGCGCGTCGCCGAACGCTTCCCGGTTCAGCTTGGCCGCTGGCACGACCGGCTGGTCGGGCCGCATTACAGGCCTATGTACCAGATCGCTTTCGATGTGGCGGTATTTCCGCAGCTGGTGCCCTGGCTGATGATCAACCGGCAGGGCTTGTCCGTGCTGGTGCATCCCAACACCGACAGCCCCTACGACGACCATCTGCTGCATGCGCTCTGGCTGGGCGACCGGCTGGCGCTGAACGGCGACGTGCTGCCGCGCAATCTCAAGGCCGGCGAAGAGCTGATCGATCCGGTGGCGGTGAATACGGCGCCGACATTGGAAGCCTAGCCACCTTTCCGTCATTCTCGCGAAAGCGGGAATCCCATTTGATTTTCTGGGATAAAAAACGGGACTCCGGGTCAAGCCCGGGGTGACGATGACCCAGGTCGAGACAGTGACGTCTCAAAGGACAGCCTGCACCGCCACCTAATTCGTCATCCTCGGGCCCGACCCGAGGATCTCCCGCAGTCCGGCCTGAGATGGTCGGGTCAGGCCCGACCATGACGCAGTTGTGGAGGCAGTCCTGATGTCACTCCCAATCGTCATGCCCGCACAGGCGGGCATCCAGCGTCTGCTGATGCAATGACAATGCGTCGAAATTCTGGATTCCCGCCTTCGCGGGAAGGACGAATGAGGTGTCTTCCCCGCCGCTTAATCCAGCCACCGCCGCACATGCGCCTTCAGGAATGCCGCATCCTCCGGATTCATCACCGGGTTGCCGGCGCGATGCCCCCAGATGCTGGGGATCGGCAGCAGCTCCGCCTGCGCCAGATGCGGCAGTTCGGCCGCGTTGTCGGCGACGCGGAAATAGAGGTCCGTCGCGCCCGGCATCAGCAACACTTTGGCCCTGATCGCCTGCAGCGCTTTCGTCAGGTCGCCGCCATAGAGCGCATTGTCGCTGATATCGCCGGCATCCCAGGTTCGCAGCTGCGCATAGAGATCGGCGGCGTGGCGCCGTGCGTAACGGTCTTCCCAGTCTGTGCGGAAATAGGTTTCGAGATCGGGCGCCTTCAGCGCCGTGACATGCAGATTGGCGCGATAGAAATCCTGGGATAATGCCCAGCTCGCATAGATCCGCCCGAAGGCGCGGATCGCGGCTTTCGGCGGCGCGCTGAATCTGCCATCGCCGATATGCTCGGGCGCGGCTTCCAGCGTGGCCATCAGGCTGGCGAGAAAAACGCGGTTATGCACTGCGGTGCGGGCACTGCCGCAATTCACCACGATGCGCGACACGGCATCGGGGAACAACGCCGCCCAGTGATAGGCCTGCTGCGCGCCCATCGACCAGCCATAAACGGCGTGGAGCCGGTCGATGCCGAACTGTTCGCGCAGAAAGCGCCGCTGGGCCTGCACGTTGTCAGAGGCGCGCACCAGTTTCGGATAGTCCGGCGTGTTCGACGGACTGGACGACAGCCCGTTGCCGAACATGTCGGGAATGACGATGAACCACTGCGCCGGATCGAGGATTCCCTCGGGCCCGATCAGCCATTCCAGATCGGGATGCTGCGCCGAATAGCTGGTGGGGTAGAGCACGACATTGTCGCGCGCGGCATTCAGCGTGCCATGCGCCTTCCAGCTGAGGAAGGCGCCTTTGATCGTCTCGCCCGACTGGGTCTGCAGATCGCCGAGGTCGAACCGTCCGGTTTGCATGGGCCAGGTCATCTCTGTCACTTCCCCAGCAGAGAGAGAATCTTCTTCGCCGCCGTATGTGGCGTGGTCCTGCCCGCACCCACCGCTTTCTGCAACTTGGGTAATTCACCAGCAACAGCAGGATCGCTTTTCAGCCAGTCGAGCAGGCCGTCCTGCAATTCGCGCCACAGCCAGCCTTCGGCCTGGTGGCGGCGCTGCGCCTGGAAGGCGCCGGTCTTTTCCAGTTTGCTGCGGAAGTCCTCGATCGTGGTCCAGACCGCGTCGATGCCCTCGTTCAGCAAGGCCGAGGCCATCTGCACCTGTGGCTGCCAGTCAGCATGGCGCGGCCGCATCAGATGCAGCGCCATGCGATAATCGGCCGCCGCCAG
>JAEYSS010000281.1 GCA_023434425.1 Pseudomonadota bacterium
CTGCGACGGCTGCCGCGCCGACCGCCCGCATCGTGGAAACCCCGCGCAGCGGCCCGCGCATGACCGCGCAGCCGACCAGCGATGTCCGTCCCACCACGGCTGCCGCTGCCCGCGAACGTGACCGCGGCGATCGCACGCCGGCCCGCCCGCCGCGCACCAGCGGCATGGTGCTCAAGCCGATGTCGGAAGAGGAGCGCCAGGCGCGCACCCGCACCAACGACGACGAGCGCCGCAAATATGCCGAGATGCGCCGCGTCGCCGAAGAGGGCATGCGTCGCCGTATGGACGACCAGTCCAAGATTCACGCCGAGCGCGAAGCCGCGCTGCGCCGCCAGGCCGATGAGGACGCGCGCAAGAAGGCCGAGGATGAAGCCCGCAAGAAGGCGGAGGCTGAAGCCGCCCGCCGTCTGGCCAATCCGGAACAGGCTGCCACCACCGGCAGTGCCGCCGCGCCCGGCGCGGCTGCGCCGACCGGTGTGCGTCCGGCTATGGATGAAGAGGATGACGGCGGCGCCAAGCGGCGCAGCGGTCCCGGCGGCGCCAAGGTGGTGCCGGCCAAGCCGACCACGCTGCGTCCCGCCAAGGGCGGCGAGCGCCGCACCGGCAAGCTGAGCGTCTCTTCGGCGCTGAATGAAAACGAGCGCGTGCGTTCGGTGGCCTCGTTCCGCCGCCGTATCGAACGCGAGAAGCGCTCGCATCACCAGGATGCCGCCGAGCAGCAGAAGATTCTGCGCGACGTGGTTATCCCCGAGACCATCACCGTGCAGGAACTGGCCAACCGTATGGCCGAACGCGGCGTGGATGTGGTCAAGGCGCTGATGAAAATGGGCGTGATGGCCACCATCAACCAGACCATCGATGCCGACACCGCCGAACTGATCGTGAGCGAATTCGGCCATCGCGTGCAGCGCGTGGCCGAGTCCGACATCGAAGTGGGTCTGGGTGGCGATAAGGACGAGGATGCGGCGATGCTGCCGCGGTCGCCGGTCGTCACCGTCATGGGTCACGTCGATCACGGCAAGACCTCGCTGCTGGACGCTCTGCGCTCGACCGATGTGGTCAGCGGCGAAGCCGGCGGCATCACCCAGCATATCGGCGCCTACCAGGTGCATATGAAGTCGGGCAAGGCGATCACCTTCCTCGACACGCCGGGCCACGAGGCCTTCACGCAGATGCGCGCCCGCGGCGCCAAGGTCACCGACATCGTCGTGCTGGTGGTTGCCGCCGATGACAGCGTGATGCCGCAGACCGTGGAAGCGATCCATCATGCCAAGGCGGCCGGCGTGCCGATCGTCATTGCCATCAACAAATGCGACAAGCCCGCGGCCAATCCGCAGAAGGTGCGGCAGGAACTGCTGCAGCACGAGATCGTGGTCGAGCAGATGGGCGGCGAAGTGCAGTCCATCGAAGTGTCGGCCAAGACCAAGAAGGGCCTCGACCAGCTGGAAGAAGCCATCCTGCTGCAGGCTGAAATTCTCGACCTCAAGGCCAACCCGGACCGCAAGGCCGAGGGCGTGGTGGTCGAAGCCAAGCTGGAACGCGGCCGCGGTTCGGTCGCCACCGTGCTGGTGGCCCGCGGCACGCTGCATGTCGGCGATGTCTTCGTGGCCGGCAGCGCCTGGGGCCGCGTGCGCGCGCTCATTGATGACCATGGCAAGAACGTGGTGTCGGCCGGTCCGGCCGTGCCGGTCGAAGTGCTCGGCCTGCAGGGCAATCCGGAAGCCGGCGACGAGTTTGTCGTCGTCGAGAACGAGGCCCGTGCCCGCGAGGTTGCCGAGTTCCGCGAGCGCAAGCAGCGCGAAGCCCGCTCCGCCATTTCGGCGCGCGGTTCGCTGGAGCAGATGTTCTCCAAGATCCAGGCTGGCGAAGCCAAGGAACTGCCGATCGTCATCAAGACCGACGTGCAGGGCTCGCTGGAAGCGATCCAGGCGGCCGTCAACAAGCTGGGCACCGACGAAGTGGTCGTCCGCTTCCTGCACGGCGCCATCGGCGGCATCAACGAGTCCGACGTGTCGCTCGCCGGCGCCTCCAAGGGCGCCATCATCGGCTTCAACGTGCGTGCGTCAAAGCAGGCACGCGAGCTGGCCGAGCGCGAGGGCGTCGATATCCGCTACTACTCGATCATCTACAACCTGATCGATGACCTGAAGGCGCTGCTCTCGGGCATGCTGGCACCATCGATCCGCGAAAACTTCCTCGGCTATGCCGAGGTTCGCGAGGTGTTCAACATCACCAAGATCGGCAAGGTCGCCGGCTGCATGGTCACCGAAGGCGTCGTCAAGCGTGGCGCCAAGGTGCGCCTGCTGCGCGACAACGTGGTCATCCACGAAGGTGCGCTCTCCACCCTCAAGCGCTTCAAGGACGATGCGCGCGAGGTCAAGCAGGGCATGGATTGCGGTATGTCGTTCGAGAACTACAACGACCTGCAAAAGGGCGACATGATCGAGTGTTTCGAACTCGAGAGCGTGGCGCGCGAGCTGTAATCGCGCGCCGGCTTTTCTCGGGAGTCAGACAATGGCCCAGCGCAAGCGTAGCGGTGGCGGCTCAGGCCGTGACGAATTGCCCGGTGGGCGCAGCCAGCGTCAGCTGCGGGTCGGCGAAGAGCTGCGCCACGTGCTGTCCGATGTGCTGCGCAACGGCCATTTCCGCGATCCCGATCTCGCCGACCTGGTGGTCACCGTCACCGAGGTGCGCGTCAGTCCGGATCTGAAGGCGGCGACGGCGTTCGTGATGCCGCTGGCCGGCAAGGACGCGCCCAAGATCATCGCCGCGCTCAACCGCGCGACCGCCTATATCCGCATGGAAGCCGTGAAGCAGGTCGATCTGCGCGTGGCGCCGCAATTCTCCTTCAAGCTCGACCACAGTTTCGACGAAGCGGCGCGGGTGACGAAGCTGCTGCAGCAGCCGGCGGTCAGGGCGGATCTCGACAAAGAGCCGCCTGAGTCCGAGGAATGAAAAAGCGGGGCCGCCCGGTCCATGGCTGGGTGATCGTCGACAAGCCGCTCGGGCTGACCTCGACGCAATGCCTGGCGAAAGTGCGCCGGCTCACCGATGCGGCCAAGGCCGGCCATGGTGGCACGCTGGATCCGCTCGCCACCGGCATCCTGCCCATCGCACTGGGCGAGGCCACCAAAACCGTGAACTGGGTGATGACGGCGGGCAAGACCTACCGCTTCACCGTCCGTTGGGGCGAAGCCACCGAAACCGACGACATGGAGGGCGCCGTCACGCAGCGCTCGGATGTGCGGCCCGGCCGCGCCGCCATCGAGGCCATGCTGCCCGGCTTCACGGGCGAGATCCTGCAGCGCCCGCCGGCCTATTCCGCCATCAAGGTCGACGGCCAGCGCAGCTACGACCGGGCCCGGAAGGGCGAAATGCTGGAGCTGGCCGCCCGGCCGATCCGGATCGATGCCTTGCGCCTGATCGACTGTCCCGACCCGGATCATGCCGTGTTCGAGGTCGATTGCGGCAAAGGCGCGTATGTACGGGCGCTGGGCCGGGATTTTGCTTTAACTTTGGGCACTTACGGCCATATCACGGCCCTGCGGCGCACCCGGGTCGGGCGCTATGACGAAAAGGCGGCCTTTTCGCTGGATTCACTGGAGGAACTGTGCCAAAAGGACGCCGCGCACGCGTATCTGCTGCCGATCGAGACCGCGCTGGACGACATCCCGGCCCTGGTTCTGACCGGCCCGCAGGCTGACCGCCTCAAACACGGCCAACCTATAAAGATCGCGCTGACGGCCCCCGGACTCCCGCCGGAAGGCGAACTTCTGGTGATGGCGGACGGCAAGCCCGTCGGCCTCGCCGAGCGTTCCGCCGACGAAGTCCGACCGCTGCGTTTGTTCAACCTTTGATGTCGCGGAGTTAAGTCATGACGATCACTGCCGAGCGCAAGACCGCGCTGGTTGCCGAATATGCCACCAAGAAGGGCGACACCGGTTCGCCGGAAGTCCAGGTGGCCGTGCTCACCGAGCGCATCAACAACCTCACCGACCATTTCAAGACCCACAAGAAGGACGTGCATTCGCGTCGCGGCCTTCTGATGATGGTGAGCAAGCGTCGTTCGCTGCTCGACTATCTGAAGAACATCGACACTGCGCGTTACAACTCGCTGGTCCAGCGTCTGGGTCTCCGCAAGTAAAGACTATGGCAGCTGCCGCGAAGCAAATCGCCAGCCGCCGTATTCCGGATACGATGACACACGCCCGCTCCCGGACCGCCGGGGCGGGCGTCGTCTTTTCATCATAGGCCGGAACATTGGCCGGTCTGTCGGGATGGACTCGATAGGCCGGTTTGCCGCGCGCGACTGATCACGTCGTGCCGGCCGGGCGGGAGGCGATGGGCGCCGTCCCGCCGGGGCGCCAGAGGTCAGGGACAGACCGAAGGACCGAGGGCGCCGAGGAAGGAAGAAAACAGATGTTCAATATCCACAAGACCGAAGTGATGTGGGGCGGCCGCAAGCTCACCATCGAGACCGGCAAGATTGCCCGTCAGGCCGATGGCGCCGTGATGGTGACCTATGGCGACACCATCGTGCTCTGCACGGCCGTGGCCGCGAAGACCCCGAAGCCGGGCGTGGACTTTTTCCCGCTCACCGTGAATTACCAGGAGAAGACCTTCGCTGCGGGCAAGATCCCCGGCGGCTTCTTCAAGCGTGAAGGCCGCCCGAGCGAGAAGGAGACGCTGGTCTCCCGCCTGATCGACCGCCCGATCCGCCCGCTGTTCGCCGACGGTTTCCGCAACGAGACCCAGGTGGTCGCCACCGTGCTGTCGCATGACATGGAAAACGATCCCGATATCGTTGCCATGATTGGCGCGTCCGCCGCGCTCACCATCTCGGGCATTCCCTTCATGGGGCCGATCGGCGCCGCCCGCGTCGCCTATATCAACGGCGAATACGTGCTGAACCCGACCAAGAGCCAGATGGCCGAAGGCAACAAGCTCGACCTCGTCGTCGCCGGCACCGCCGACGCCGTGCTGATGGTCGAGTCCGAAGCCCAGCAGCTCTCGGAAGAGATCATGCTCGGCGCCGTGATGCATGGTCACAAGGGCTTCCAGCCGGTGATCGAGGCCATCATCGGCCTGGCCGAACGCGCCGCCAAGGATGCGATGCCGCTGCAGGCCCGCACCGGCTACGAGACCGCCTTCAGGAAGCTGCAGGAGTCGGGCATCGAAGCCGAACTGCGCAAGGCCTACGAAGAGAAGGTCAAGCAGGCCCGCTACGCCAAGGTCGGCGAAGTGAAGGCCAAGGCCAAGGCGCTGTTCGCCGAGGGCGAAGCCAACCCGGTCGACGTGTCCGATGCCTTCAAGCATCTGGAAGCCCAGGTCGTGCGCTTCAACATCCTGGACACCGGCCTGCGCATCGACGGCCGCGACACCAAGACCGTGCGTCCGATCGTTTCGGAAGTCGGCGTGCTGCCGCGCGCCCATGGCGCCGCGCTGTTCACCCGTGGCGAAACCCAGGCGCTGGTCGTCACCACGCTGGGCACCGGCACCGATGAGCAGATCATCGACGCGCTGGACGGCGAATATCGCGAAGCCTTCATGCTGCACTACAACTTCCCTCCCTACTCGGTGGGTGAAGCCGGCCGCATGGGCTCGCCGGGCCGCCGCGAAATCGGCCATGGCAAGCTGGCCTGGCGTGCGGTTCGTCCGCTGCTGCCGGCGAAGGAAGCCTTCCCCTACACGATCCGCGTCGTCTCGGAGATCACCGAGTCGAACGGTTCGTCGTCGATGGCCACCGTCTGCGGCACCTCGCTGGCGCTGATGGATGCCGGCGTGCCGCTGAAGGCTGCGGTGGCGGGCATCGCCATGGGCCTGATCCTGGAAGACAAGCGCTTTGCCGTGCTGTCCGACATCCTCGGCGACGAGGATCACCTCGGCGACATGGACTTCAAGGTTGCCGGTACCGACGAGGGCATCACCGCCCTGCAGATGGATATCAAGATCGCCGGCATTACCGAAGAGATCATGAAGGTGGCGCTGGAGCAGGCCAAGGCCGGCCGCGTCCATATCCTGGGCGAGATGGCCAAGGCGATGTCGCAGAACCGCGCCGGCGTGAAGGAAAACGCGCCGCGCATCACCACCATGAACGTGCCGAAGGACAAGATCCGTGAAGTGATCGGGTCGGGCGGCAAGGTGATCCGCGAGATCGTCGAAAAGACCGGCACCAAGATCGACATCGAGGACGATGGCACGATCAAGATCGCCTCGTCGGATCCGGCCGCCGCCGATGCCGCCGTGCAGTGGATCAAGTCGATCGTCTCGGAACCCGAGGTCGGCATGATCTACAAGGGCAAGGTCGTGAAGCTGGTCGATTTCGGCGCCTTCGTGAACTTCTTCGGCAGCCGCGACGGCCTCGTGCATGTCTCGGAAATGGCGCCCAAGCGCATCAACAAGCCGAGCGACGTGGTGTCCGAAGGCCAGGAAGTGCGCGTCAAGGTGCTGGGCATCGACGAGCGCGGCAAGGTGCGCCTGTCCATGAAGGTGGTCGACCAGGCCACCGGTGAGGATCTCTCGAACAAGCCGAAGGCAGACGAAGCCGCCGAGGCCGAGTAAGCCTTCCGCAGACGAAACGGAAAAGGCCGGGAGCGATCCCGGCCTTTTTCGTTATGCGGCGCTGCTGTGACAACCTCTATGGTTTAGGGAATCTTAAGTCGCCCCGGGCGATGGTGCCGCAAACCAGAGGTGTGCTTTGCGATTCAGCGGTCAGACGGATCTGCCTTTCGAGCTCTATTTCGTGGTCGGCGCGCCGCGCACCGGCACCACGATCCTGCATGCCCTGATCTGCACCGATGAGTCGGTGAACGACTACATTGCCGAATGCAGCTACTTCACTGCGCTGCTGCCGCCCTTCGCTCTGGGCTGGAGCAATTTCGACCAGCATACCTATGCCTACTTCCCCGGCGGCCGTCCGGAATTCGGGCGTTACCATAGCCAGCTGCTGCGTGCCGTGCTGCGCGACACCTGGGAGCAGGTCGGGCAGCCGAAGAAGCTGGCGCTGAAGGATCCGGTGCTGAGTCGCCAGATGGGGAACCTGGCGCAGCTGCTGCCGGAATCGAAATATGTGGTGTCGATCCGCGATGCGCGCGATGCTATCGCCTCGCGCGTCACCGTGATGCGCAAGGGCAAGCCGGATGCCGTGGTGTCCGAACAGGATGTCATTCGCGTCTGCCAGGAATTCAACGCGTCCTATCTGCCGCTGCTCAAGGCACCGGACATTTTCAGCGGACGGGCGCTGGTCGTGGCCTATGAGGGACTGAGCCGCAGCGGCAACCTGGCGCCGATCGAGACTTTCATGGGGATTACCTGCCGGCCGGACCGCGTGTGGCAGTCAGAGCTCACCGACATCAACGGGCCGGCCAACAACAACGAATGGCGTACCGCGCAGTATGGCAAGCCGCTCAATCCCGATTCGATCGGCAGCTACGCCAGCATTCTCACGCCACAGCAGGTGCAGATTGTGCTGGACCACTGCGGTCCGCTAATGCAGCAGCTCGGCCTTCCGCTCACCTAAGCAGGTTTACTGCGGACGCTCCAGCGCCAGCAGCGGCGCGATGATGCGGCGATACCGCCCGTCGGCGCGGGCGGCGCGATAGGCCGCGCGCAGGGCGGCGACCGTCTGGGCTGACAGGTCGGCAGATCCGGCAATCCAGAAGGGCAGGGTGGCGAAAGCCTCGCTGGCCTGAAGTTCGGCCGGATCGAACTGCAGCTGCGCCCATGTGGCCCGCCCGACGGCGCGCAATGCAAACCAGCCGTCGATCCGCCCGGCCTGCAGCAGGCGGGCGTTGTCGACTTCGTTGTTGGTTGCGTCGACGCTCTCCAGCCCGAAGGATTGCAGCATGCCCTGCAGTTCCGAGCCGCGCATGACGCTCACGCGCTGCAGGTCGCGCGCCGCCGCCAGACTGTCGACCCGCCGGGTGCCGCTGCGGGTGAAGAATACCGCGCGGTCGGCATAGACTTCGCCGATCCAGATGAAGCGGCTTTCGCGCTGGGGCGTGCGCAGCAGGGCGGGATACAACATGCCGCCCTGTTCCAGCGCCAGCAGGGCGCGCTGGAACGGCACGATGCGCACGGCCGGATCGGCGCCGATACTGCGCGCCAGAATCTGCAGCAGCTCGACTGCGGGACCGCTGCCGATGCCGTCGTTCTCGATGACATAGGGTGGCCGGGCCGCACCGATGATCTGCAGCGCCGGCTGGGCTCCGGCGGCCTGCGGCGCGACCAGGCAAGCGGCGATCGCCAGCCCGAGCGCCTGCGCGCTGACCCGTGCGCCCCGTCGGATGCGGTCTGCGAATCGCGGCACCCGCAAATCCTGATCCTCCCTGTGGCGCGCCCTCCCGCTTTGGTAAGAAAGCGCTCATTTTCAGTCATTATATACCGACAAACGGCGCGGATACGGGAATCAGTGCGGCTACGGTCTCGCTCCCGTCCCTTTCCGGCCAGATTGTTGCCGTTATTCTGCGTTTGGATTGTGATGCCGAGTCTCTCTGGAGCCCAGAAATGACGATGCCAAGTCCGCGCCCTGATGCAGCCCGCCTTGCCGGCCTGTCGATGATCAGGATGGCGGCCGGCGGGCTTCTCCTCGCGGGTTCGCTGCTGGTCGCCGCACCGTCCGTCCAGGCCCAGGCTCCCGCCCAGGACTCCGTCCCGGCCGACACCGAGGATGTGATGGAAGGCGCCACCATCGTCCGCGGCAAATACAGCGCCAGCGAGACCAGTGTTGACTGGGAGGCCGCGCTGCGCAACGGCAAGCCGGAGCGTATCGCCGAATGGCGCGACTATGGCGACAACGGCAATGCCAATGTGGTGTTCAGCTTCCACAACGGCGATCTGATGCATTATGCCGAGCATGGCCGTCGTCGCGGCGGCCAGGCCGGATCGATGGATGGGCTGCGCCGCGTCGAGCTCAACCTCTCATTTTCCAACGGGCGCTTTACCGGCGGCCGCAAGACGGTCGACGGCATCGAGACCGAGCCCACCGATGCGGAAATTCGTGGTGCCAATGTGCAGGCGCTCGCCGCGCTGGAACGGCTGGCAGTGGCCAAGCCGGCCTGGCAGGACAGCCGCCCGGGTACCGGCTTTTCGATTGCCTCCATTCCGCAGGCTGCCGGGCCGAGCCCCGAAGCCCGCAAGCTGGCCGGTGCCGGCGGCGAGATCGTATTCCGCTGTACGGACCAGCTGGTGGCGGTGCTCGGGGCGGCACAGGACCGTCTGGTGGTGGAAACCCAGGGCCGCGATCCGGTGACCCTGCAGCGCCAGCCGCCGGGCCATCGTTACGATTATTTCGGCGCGGGCTGGGGCGCGCAGCGCAGGGGCGAGGAAATCCGCCTTGAGGAAGCCAGCGGACGGGCCATGCTCTGCCGCATCGTTTCGGCGGCGGCACCCCCGTCGTCGCTGCCCCCGTCCGAGCCCGCGCCGCGCTAGGCGCGCGGACGGCGCTGGGCGATCCTGAAGCGGGCGCTGGCGCGGTTGGTCACCAGCGATCCCACCCGCAATTCGCAGTGCACGGTCAGGCTGTCGCCCTCCTGCTGCAGGTCGGTCAGATGACATTCCAGCCAGGCGCCCATCGGCGCCGGCCGGCGATAGTCCATGGTCAGCTGCGTGGTCCACATCGTTTCGACCACCGGCTGCTGGTGACGGATGAAGCCGGCCATGAAGGTATCGGCCAGGGTGGCAAGGAAGCCGCCATGGCCGGTGCCATGCCGGTTGGCATGCTTGGGCCGCAGATGCAGGCCATAGACCGGCGGCGCGCCGCTGCGATCATCCCGTATGTAAACCTTGCCGAGCGTGGCGAAGAATTTCGATGGCGGGGGAAAGACGGTGAAACCCGGCGGTACCGGGGAGGAGGGTTTGCGACGCTGTGTCATGTCCCGCTGAATGACCTATGCGGCAGCGGAAGGCAAGTCATGCGGCGGCTGCAAGTGCTGCGCAAAAAAAGAGGGCGACCGGGGGGAAGGTCGCCCTCAAGGGGGGATTCATAGGGGAGGAAATCAGAAACGAAGCGACTCTGCAAAATCTCTCCGCTCCATGATTCCTATATAGGATGCCTTTGCCCATTCCGCAGTGACGGGCATCACTTTTCACGAAATCGCCCCATTTCCTGCCGCGCCGGGCTTCACTGCGTTTTACGGGCACGCAGCCTGAGCAGCAGCGGCACAACCAGCAGCAGTGCTGCGACGATCAGCAGCGACAGACTGAGCGGCCGCGTGACGAACGTCGTGATGTCGCCCGCCGAGATCGTCATGGCGCGGCGGAATTCCTGTTCGGCAAACGGCCCGAGAATCATGCCGATCACGGCGGGCGCCGTGGGAAAATCGAAGCGCCGCATCAGATAGCCGACGCCGCCGATCAGATACAGCAGCACAAGATCGATCCACGACTGGCTGATGCCGTAAGTTCCGATCGTCGCAAAGACGAGGATGCCGCCATAGAGCCAGGGTGCCGGAATGGTGAGGATCTTCGCCCACACTCCTGCCAGCGGCAGATTGAGGACCAGCAGCATCACATTGCCGACATACAGCGACGCGATCAGACCCCAGACCAGTTCGGATTGTGTCTGCAGCAGCAGCGGACCGGGGTTGATGCCGTAGGACTGGAATGCGGACAGCATGATGGCGGCTGTCGCCGAGGTCGGCAGCCCGAGCGCCAGCATCGGCACCAGCACGCCGGCGGCCGAGGCATTGTTGGCGGCTTCCGGCCCGGCGACGCCCTCGATGGCGCCATGGCCGAATTCCTCCGGCTTCTTCGACAGCTTCTTCTCCAGGAAATAGCTGACCAGCGTCGGCACTTCCGCGCCGCCGGCCGGTAATGCGCCAAAGGGGAAGCCGAGGAAGGAGCCGCGCAGCCAGGGCTTCCAGGAGCGCTGCCAGTCCTCCTTCGTCATCCAGGCGCGGCCCTGCAGCCGGATCACGCTGGCACTGCTCTTGGGGCGGGCCGCCAGATAAAGCGTTTCTCCGACGGCGAATAAGCCGACGGCGACGACGATCACGTTGATGCCGTCCAGCAGCTCGGGCAATCCAAACGTGAACCGCGCCTGTCCGGTCTGCAGGTCGATGCCAACCAGGCCGAGCAGGATGCCGAAAGCGAGCGCGGTCAGGCCGCGCAGCATTGAGGCGCCCAGCACGGCGGAGACTGCCACGAAGGCCACAGTCATCAGCGAGAAATAATCGGCTGGCCCGAAGCGCAGCGCGAATTCCACCAGCGGCGGCGCCACGAAGGTGAGGCCCAGCGTGCCGATGGTTCCGGCAACAAAGCTGCCGATCGCTGCCGTGGCAAGGGCTGCGGCAGCGTGGCCTTTCCTGGCCATCTTGTGGCCTTCCAGCGCGGTGACGATGGTGGCGCTTTCACCCGGCGTATTCAGCAGGATCGAGGTTGTGCTGCCGCCATACATGGCGCCGTAGTAAATGCCGGCGAACAGGATGAAGGCGGCAGTAGGCGGTACGCTGAAGGTGATGGGCAGCAGCAGCGCAATCGTCAGCGCCGGGCCGAGGCCCGGCAACACGCCGATGGCCGTGCCCAGCGTGACGCCGACCAGCGCCCAGAGCAGGTTCATCGGCTGCAAGGCGACGGCAAAACCGTTGCTGAGGAGTTGCAGGGTCTCCATCAGTCGAATGCTCCGAGGAGTCCGGCGCCGATATTGATGCCGAGCAGTTCAGCGAAGCCGAAATAGGCGATGGCGGAGAGGACCAGACCGATCAGCACGTCCCGCACCGGACTGCGGCTGCCGAAAGCGCGCGACGTGCAGGCAAACAGCAGCACGGAGGCTGGGATGAAGCCGAGCGGACCGATCAGCCCGACATTCAATACCAGGCCGAGCAGCAGCCAGCCGAGCGCCCGCAGGTCGAATTCGGTTTCGCTCTCTTCCGGAGCGCTGACCCAGCGCCCGCTGAAGGCTTGCACCAGCAGCGCGCCACCCAGCCCGATCAGCAGCGCACTGGCCAGATAGGCCACGGCCGTGGGGCCGACCTTGGCATACATCGGCGAGACCGGAATCTGCGTGGTCTCATACAGTGCCAGCAGGCCGAGCGCGATCACGCCCAGCGCCAGCAGCGTCTCGGGCTTGCGAAGCCGGTCCATCAGGCAGCCTTAAGCGAGGCCGAGATCCTTGAGGATGGCTGCAATCCGCGTGTTCTCGGACTCGATATATTTGCCGTAGGCATCGCCGGCCAGGAACACGTCGGTCCATTCGCGTGTCTTGAGCTGCTCTTTCCACGCCGCGGAGTCGCGCATCTTGCTGACCAGATCGATCAGCGCCTTCTTGTCGGCATCCTTGATGCCCGGCGGCGCAAACACGCCACGCCAGTTGACCAGTTCGACGTCGAAGCCGGATTCCCTGATGGTCGGCACGTCGATGCCGGCCTGGCGCTTGTCGGAGGAGAGAGCCAGCGCCCGCAGCTTGCCGGACTTCACCTGTTCGCTGAATTCGCCCCAGCCCGAGACGCCGCAGGTCACCTGGTTTCCGAGCAGGGCGGCCAGCGCCGGCCCGCCGCCGGAATAGGCCACGTAAGACACCTTCCTCGCATCGCCGCCGGCCGCCTTGGCCAGCATGCCGGCGAGAATATGATCGGTGCCACCGGCCGAGCCGCCGGCCCAGGAAACCTTGGCGGGATCGGCCTTGAAGGCGGCCATCAGATCCTTCAGCGTCCTGTGCGGCGACTCCGCCGGCACCACGATGACCTCGTATTCACCGGTCAGGCGCGCGATCGGCACGGTCTGCGTCACCTTCACCGGCGACTTGTTGGTGATCAGCGCGCCGACCATCACCATGCCGGCCACCATCAACGCATTGCCGCGGCCCTTCCACTGATTGACGAATTGCGGCAGCCCGACGGCGCCGCCGGCACCGCCTACATTGGTAACCTGCGCGCCCTTGATCAGGTTGGCGCTTTTCAGCGCCTGCTCCATGCTGCGCGCGGTCTGGTCCCAGCCGCCGCCCGGATTGGCCGGCACGAAGAACTGCAGGTTGTCGATGGCAGCGCGCGCCTCGCCGGTGAAGCCCGGCATCAGGGCATAGGCAGCGCTGGCACAGGCGGTGGTTTGCAGAAAGCTGCGGCGGCTGATCATGTTTCTCTCCCGGGCCGATCGTGTTTGTTGCCTGCAGTAGAAACAGGCGGACCTCAGAAAACAAGGAAATACGATATAAAAACCGCGCGATTGCCAGCCGGTTCCCGGCTGGCCGGGATCAGGTCGGCAGCAGCACGTCCACCGTGGTGCCTGCGCCGGGTCGGCTGGTGATTTCCAGCCGGCCGCCATGCAGTTCGACCAGGCTGCGGCAGATCGACAGGCCCAGCCCGGCGCCGCTGTTGGCCCGGGTGCGGTAGACATCGATCCGGTGCAGGTGCAGCGGCTGGCTGACGGTGCGGCTTTCGGATTCGGTCATGCCGATGCCGTCGTCGCGCACGCGGATGCGGACCACGCCGTTGTCGGTGCTGGCTTCCAGGTTCACGCTGCCCTGCGGCTTGCTGAACTTGACCGCATTGCCCAGCAGGTTGATCAGGATCTGGGTGAGCGCGCGCGGATCGGCGGGCAGCATGATGCCGGTCGGTGTAAAGTTCAGCGCGATGTCGGCCTGACGCGCCTGCGGTTGCACCATCGCCATGGCGTTCTGTGCGATCTGGTCCAGGCTGCAGGTCTCGATGCGGATATCGAGACGGCCGCTTTCCAGCCGCGAGAGATCGAGGATGTCGTTCACCAGCCGCAGCAGGTGCTCGCCCGATTCCTGCACATTGGCGGTATAGCCGAGCTGGCGTTCGTTGAGCTGGCCGGCATAGCCGCCGGCCAGCATCTGCGCAAAGCCGATGATGGCATTCAGCGGCGTGCGCAGTTCGTGGCTCATGTTGGACAGGAAGGCGCTCTTCGCGCGGCTGGCACCTTCGGCGGCCTCGCGCTGTTCGATCAGCTGGGCCTCGGTTTCCTTCACCCGGGTGATGTCGATGCCGCAGGTGATAATGCCGGTGATCGTGCCGTCCTTGTCTCGCAGTGGCACTTTCAGGGCCCAGATGACGATCCGCCGGCCATCAGGCCCGGTCCATGCCTGCTCCATATGGGTCGATTCACCGGTCTGCAAAATATTCCGGTCGATATCCTCGACCACGCGCGCCACGTCGGGGCCGGCGAGTTCGGACCAGGTCTTTCCGATATATTCGGTGCCCTTGAACTGCGCGATTTCACGCATGCGACGATTGAGCAGGCGATATCGCAGATCGCGGTCCTTGTAACTCATGGTTGCCGGCATGGCGTCCAGCAGGGTCTGCAGGAACTGTGCGCCCTCATGCTGCGACTCGCGGGCGCGCCTTTCACTCTGCCGCGCATTGTCGAACTCGATCATCATGAGGCCGATGCCGGTCAGCAGAATCAGCAGGATGGACAGCGCAAGAGCGGACTCCATGCTGACGCTGCGATCCACCAGCCGGTGCGTGTAGAGCGCCGACAGGCCGCCGCGCGCCAGCAGAATGATCCCGGTCATCGTGTAGATGATGGTGCGCTGTTTCAGCAGCAGAAGGATGCCGCCGTAGAAGAAGCAGAGCATGCCGACAAAAGGCGCTGAGGTGTAGAAGGTATACTGCCAGTAGCGCTGCGCCAGGACCACGGCGACGGTCAGGACAAGGCCGACAAGGAGTGTAACCGGCATGCGGTCGTTGTAGCCGGTCAGAACCCGGATACCCGAGGCGAGCACGACGGCGGATGTCACGGCGCAGAGTGCAGCGACCGCGGCAGCCGGCGAGCCCGGGCCCAACCGTGCCAGGGCCAGCAGCAGGAAGGCGGCCGTCAGCAGGGCGTGTCCCAGCGCCCAGAACAGCAGATGCCGGCCGCCATCCAGATAGCGCCAGGCCATCAGGCAGGCCAGGGCGACGAACAGCGGGGCAACGGCGGCAGACAGCTGAATGGTGGACAGAATCATACCTAGCCTGTGAACACAGCCTATCCTTCGATGGGCGGCATTTCCGTTTCAATCAAAAACTGCAGGCACTGTCACCTATTTCGCCGGGCTTTCGGCCAGGTACCGGATTCAGCCGGGCCTTGAAAGCCGGAATCAGAGCCGCCACAGTGCCGGCCATGACAATGCAATGGTCACGGCTGCTTTCGGCCCAGAGACTTGGGCACCAGGGCGCCGAGCCGGTTACGCCGGCCCGCAATCCGTTCCAGAAGGACTGGGACCGCGTGGTCTTCTGCTCGGCCTTCCGCCGGCTGCAGGATAAAACGCAGGTTCATTCGCTGCCGGAGAGCGACTATGTGCGCAACCGGCTGACCCATTCGCTGGAAGTGTCCTCCGTGGGACGTTCGCTGGGCGCGCAGGTCGGGCAGGTGGTGCTGGAGCGTCACGGCACGGCACTGACCGGGATCAGTGCTGCCGAATTCGGGCATATCGTCGCCGCGGCCTGTCTCGGCCACGATATCGGCAATCCGCCGTTTGGCCATTTCGGCGAGGCGACGATCCAGCACTGGTTCCGCTCCGGCCCCGGTGCGGCACTGCTGCAGGGCTTGGGCGAGGCCGAGCGCCTCGACTTCCTCTGCTTCGAAGGCAATGCGCAGGGTTTCCGGGTCATGACACGGCTGCAGAACTGGCGCGATGCCGGCGGCTTGCGGCTCACCTGTGCCACGCTCGCTACCTTCATGAAGTATCCCTTCGGCAGCCCGGCGGCCGACCCGCAGAAAAAGAAGTTCGGGCATTTCGCTGCCGAGGCCGCGCTGTTCGAGGAGATGGCCGGCAATGTCGGGCTGGTGTCGCTCGGTCGGGATCGCTACGCGCGTCACCCGCTGACCTATCTGGTCGAGGCGGCCGACGACATCTGCTATTCGGTGGTCGATGTCGAAGACGGGTTCAAGCTCGGCCGTATTACTTTTGCCGAGGCCGAGGAGCGCCTGAAAAGCCTGCTGCGCCGGCTGCCGCCGCGCTATGCCGAGATCACCGACGAGACCTGGAAGATCGCCTATCTGCGCGCCAAGGTGATCGGCGACCTGATCGATCTGGCCGTCGAGGTTTTCCTCGCGCACGAAGCCGAGATCCTGCAGGGCAGCTTCGCCGGCGACCTGCTGGGCAAAACGGATGTGACGCCACAGCTGGATGAGATCGCCCGCTTCACCAAGGCGCGTATTTTCGAAACGCGCGAGCGCTTCCAGACCGAGGTGATGGGCGGCGAGATCCTGCACAGTCTGCTGGCGGCCTTCTGCGAAGCGCATCATGCGCTGGAACTGGCTGGCGGCAGCAGCGTTTCGCTTGCGCCGCGCCAGCGGGCCCTGCTGCGTCTGATGCCGCAACCGGCCCGCGGCGACGCCTCGCGTTACGACTGGCTGCTGACAGTCACCGATTTCATCAGCGGCATGACCGACTCTTACGCGCTGACGCAATTCCAGCGGTTGCGCGGTCTGCAGTAACCCAGGACACGCGGCGAGGACACATGCCAGCCAAAATCGACTATTACGTGTTCATCAGCTCACCCTGGGCCTATTTCGGCTCCGAGCGGTTTGCCGCCCTGGCGAAGAAATATGCCGCGCAGGTGACGATCATCCCAATGGCGCCGCTCGCGCTGTTCGACGCCACCGGCGGTTTGCCGCTGCTCAAACGCGCGCAGCAGCGCCAGGATTACCGCTTCGTCGAACTGGAGCGCTGGCGCACGCATCTCGGCGTCAGGCTGAACCTGCGGCCGAAGGGTTTTCCGACCAATGAAACCACAGCCGGCAAGCTGGTGACGGCCGCCCGCGAAAGCGCAGGCAACGACCAGGCGATCACGCTGGCCCACGCGATGATGCGTGGCCTCTGGGCCGAGGAACGCGACATCGCCAATGCCGACGACCTGAAGCAGATTATCGCCGCGAACGGCCTCGATGCCGGCACGCTGTTCGCCATGATCGAGACGCCGGAGCTGGTGGCGGAATACGAGCGTGGCACGCAGCAGGCGATCGCTGCCGGTGCTTTCGGCGCGCCCTTCTATGTGATCGAGGGCGAGCCCTTCTGGGGCCAGGACCGGCTCGACTTCGTCGAACGCAAGCTGGCCAGCCTGACGTGAACCTGCTGCGGCTATTCCTGCTGCTGCTTCTCGCCGGCCTGGTGGCGACGGGTCTGGCAGCGCAGGAGACGCCAGCGCAGATCCCGGTCGCTCCGACCACGGCCATGCTGGATGACGAAGGCAAATGCCTGGCCCTCGCGGTGTACTGGGAAGGCAAAAGCGAGACGCACAAGGGGCGGCTGGCAGTGGCGCATACCGTGCTGAACCGGGTGAGGCATCCGGAATTCCCCGACACGATCTGCGGCGTGGTTTCGCAACAGTCGGGGACTGGCCGGCGCAGTTGCCAGTTCTCCTGGTGGTGCGATGGCAAGCGCGATGAACCCCGCGACGACGATGGCTGGCAAGACGCAGTCAGCAGCGCCCGCGATGCGATGGTGGCCGGCGCGAAGGATCCCACGCAGGGCGCGCTGTATTTCCACAGTGCAAAAATCAAGGCACCGAAATGGGCGAAAAGCCGCAAGCGGCTCACCCGTATCGGCGGCCATATATTCTACCGCTAGAAAAAAGGGGAAGACGATGGCGAAGGAAGACGAAACCAGGGCACTGTTCGAGGCCGGGCTGAAGGTGCGTCGCGAGGTGCTGGGCGCCGACTATGTCGACAAATCCATCGCCAATGCCAACGATTTCATGATGGCCTTCCAGCATATCACCACCGAATGGTGCTGGGGTTACGGCTGGGGCCGTCCGGGCCTCGACCGCAAGACACGCAGTCTGCTGAACCTCGCCATGCTCACCGCGCTCAACCGCGCACCCGAGATCAAGCTGCATGTGAAGGGCGCGCTGAACAACGGCGTCAGCGTCGACGAGATCAAGGAAGTGCTGCTGCATGCCACGATCTACTGCGGCATTCCGGCCGGGCTGGATGCCTTCAAGGCGGCCAACGAAGTGCTGGTCGAAGCCGGTGCGGTGGCGAAAAAACCATAGAGGCGCGGAACTCCGGCGCAACAGCCGAGTTCCGTTACCGCAGGTCGCGGCGTCGATGTTGGCCATAAAGTCACGGTCCACTAGCTTGAGTGCGCCGCCGTTTTTGGGAATCCTGAGCGCAGAGTGGCCGGGTAACAGAACGGGAATCATGGCGGTATCCACGCAGGTTACGATATTGATGATCGAGGATGACGAGGGCCACGCGCGTCTGATCGAGCGCAACCTGCGTCGTGCCGGCATCGACGATGAGATCGTGCCTTTCACCACCGGCGCGCCGGCGCTGGAATATCTGCTCGGCCCCGATGGCACCGGCGCCGCCCATCACGATCGCCCGCTGATGCTGTTGCTGGACCTGAGCCTGCCGGACATGCATGGCGCCCATATCCTGCAGACGGTGAAGCGGAACCAGAATCTGCAGCATTCGCCCGTCGTCGTGCTCACCACCACCGACGA